>CBDULX010000130.1:0-8676 GCA_965368175.1 uncultured Gammaproteobacteria bacterium
TGGTAGTTCAACCTGGTCCGAATCGCGTAGCAGCGCCATCACCTGTTGCAGGTCGTCACGTTTTTTACCGGTCACTCTCAGCTGCTCGCCCTGTATAGCAGACTGAACTTTTAGTTTGCTGTCTTTTATCATCTTCACCAGTTTTCTCGCCAGATCCTTATCTATGCCTTCACGTACAGTGATTTTCTGATAGGCACGACGTCCCCGCTCTTCTACTTTGCCCTTTTCCAGACACCGGGTATCAACATCACGTTTTGCCAGTTTCTGATATATGATTTCATGGATTTGCTGGATCTGGAATTCACTATCGGCTTCTACGTTCAGCACCTTATCCGAAATTTCAACCCTGGCATTGGAACCTTTGAAATCATAGCGGGTACCCAGTTCACGATTAACCTGATCGATGGCATTGGACAGTTCATGAGCATCGATTTCAGACACAACATCAAATGAGGGCATGTATAATCTCCTGAGCTTACAGATGTAAGGTTGGCGAATGTTAACAATAATCCAGGGGCTTGAACAATGCCTGTAATTTCTAGCGGCAGTCGTCGATTTGTATTTCTAGGTAGCCTGAATGCCTTTCTGGCGGTAGCTCTGGGTGCATTTGGCGCGCATGGCCTGAAAGCCATATTATCGCCCCAGGCACTGCAAACCTGGCAAACAGGATTTGAATACCACATTTACCACGCTCTTGGGCTGATACTTGTCGCCCTGTTGATGGATTCCCTGCCAAAAGCCCGCATTGCCGGCTGGTTAATGCTCACAGGCATTATCCTGTTCTCCGGTAGTCTGTATCTACTGGCCCTGAGTGGCATTAAAATGCTGGGTATGATCACCCCATTCGGAGGCCTGTGTTTTCTGGCGGCCTGGAGCTGGCTGGTCATTGTCAGCCTGAAAGCAAGATAAGCCTTTTTATTGCGACGCTATCTTCTTGCCCTGAGCAGCTGAAAACATGCCCCGCAATATCTGCACTTCACGTAAACTGGGTCGTGCCCGACTATATAAACAGCGCATTCGACGCATCACGTATTCCGGATTACGCACTCCAAAAAATCCCAGTTGATTCATGGTTTCAAACATATGATCGTACATGCCTTCCAGCTGATCGGCAGTAGCTTCAAGGTCCTGGGCATCTTTCGGCTCAGCATCTTCCACTGCGACTATGGCCTCGGAGGATTCGAGCGCATTACTAGCCATGAAAATTTCATAACACAGTACCTGCACGGCCTGAGCCACATTTAGAGAACTATAGGCTTCATGGGTGGGTACATTGACCAGATACTGACATTGTTCCAGCTCTTCGTTGACCAGCCCGGTGCGTTCACGACCAAATACCAGGGCCACTTCCTGCTGTGCACTCTGTGTAGCCAGTAATTCACCACAGGCACGAGAATCCAGTTCCGGCCATTTTACTGAACGTTGCCGGGCGGAGGTGCCTGCCACGACTACACAGCCTTCAAGGGCTTCACGCAGAGAATCCACCACCACTGCATTCTGTAATACATCGCTGGCCGATGAGGCCCGCTGTGAGGCTTCGAAAGAAGGGAAGTCCAGTGGCGACACCAGATACAGGCGAGTCAGACCCATATTTTTCATGGCCCGTGCTGCGGCGCCGATATTACCGGGATGGTAGGTGTTTACCAGTACTATTCGTATGTTACTTAACATGCTGCTGCTATATTCATAATATTTTGCATATGCTAAATGATTCGCGAAGCTCAGGCTATGATTTAGCCAAAATCACCCACTCATTAAGTATAAATAGCGTATCAGACACGTATAACGCTGACTCAGGAGCCTGTTTCTGCTATCCTACGCGGCCATTCAACTGTTGCTGTGAGTTTTTAAAAATGCATCCCATGCTGACGATCGCTGTTCGTGCTGCCCGTGCTGCAGGCGATGTAATTTTACGCAATATGGACAACCTGGATCGACTGACTGTCGAGGTCAAGGCCAAGAACGACTATGTCAGCCAGGTAGATCTCAAGGCGGAAGAGAAAATAATCTCTACTTTATTGCAATCCTACCCGGATCACAGCATTCTTGCTGAAGAAAGTGGCCAGAATACCAATAGCAGCAGTGAATACCAGTGGATCATCGACCCGCTGGACGGCACCACCAATTTCCTCCACGGCTTTCCCCAGTTTGCTGTGTCGATTGCTCTGCAACACAAAAATCGACTGGAAGTAGCCGTGGTATTTGATCCGCTTAAAAATGAATTATTTACTGCAGCTCGAGGCAAAGGTGCTCAGCTCAATAACAAGCGGCTGCGTGTTTCACCTCAGAAGGGCTTAAAAGGCGCCTTACTGGGAACCGGGTTCCCCTTCAAACAGCCTCAGCATCTGGATACCTACCTGGCCACATTCAAATCAGTACACGACGATGTTGCCGGAATTCGACGAGCCGGTTCTGCAGCCCTCGACCTGGCCTATGTGGCCGCTGGGCGTCTGGATGGCTTCTGGGAAATCGGGCTCAATTCATGGGATATGGCTGCCGGTGCGCTACTGATCCGTGAAGCCGGTGGAATAGTCACCGACTTCAGTGGAGAAGGCAATTACCTGGAAACCGGCAATGTATTCGCCGCAGGTCCCAGGGTTTATCAGCCTCTGTTTGAGGCTATTAAGCCTCATTTGACTGACGATTTAAAATAGTTGTAAGTTTCAAGTTGTAAGTTACAAGTTAAAATCTTTCAAACTTATAACTTGCAACTTTTAACTTATAACTGTTCTTTTTTCCACTCGTCCGGCGTAAAAGCCTTAATCCCCAGCGCGTGTAGCTCGCCGGTCTGGATCAGGTGATTCACAGCGGCATATACCAGTTTTTGTTCTGCCAGCATGGATTTACCTTCGAAACTGTCGCTGATAACGGTCACTTCCAGATTGCAGCCTTCACCGCTGACAATGGCTTCGCTGCCGGGGATTCCCTTCTCGATCAATGCTTTAACATCTTCTGTATTCATATAATTAACGCCTGAACTGATTTAGGGAACCTCTGATCAAGTCGTGATTGCTTTATACTGACTGAAAGCATCCAGATTTTCCTCGAAGTTCGTTGCAATAGAATAACTATTCCGCCTCACTTCGTGAAAAATCTAAACACTTTTATCACAGCCTAAATTCAACCAGACTTAATCAGAGGTTCCTTAGGATTAACATGGTAACCAACTGTATGGTTTTTTCAACCATGCAGCCATAAGGGTTGGGGCAAATAACATCATTACAAGTTACCGACTCACGTCAAACAATCTACAGCCCCCCCCCCCTACAGATCGTCATCTATACCATATTGATTCAGCCCCCAGGCAAACAGGCCGCTGCTACGATCATTGGAGTCTCTTAAGTTTTTTGCCAGTCGTTGCAGCCAGTCTTTAAACAGTAAATAGGCCTGTTCAGGATGCGCATCCATATATCGGAGTAGAACATCACGATTAATTCGAACCAGTTTCACATCATCACTGGCTACTACAGTGGCGCTACGAGGTGATCCATCAAACAGACTCAATTCTCCAAAGGTCTCATCCGGCCCAAGAGTACCGAAGCCAGATTGAATATGCCGGCCATCGTATAACACCACCCGCTTATTAATCCTGACATGACCACCGAGAATGTAATACACATCCAGGCTCTCTTCTCCCTCGTATAAGATGGTCGAACCTGCTTTGAATTCAAGCTGTTTACAAACATTTTCATCTGCAAATTCAGGTGATGCCAGAAACTGTTTTAATACTGAAGACATACGAATTTAACCTGCTGCTGCCACATTTATGCGTAATTACTCCGGGCTCCTCGACAACTAAGTCACTGGAAGCTATCCCAGCCCTTACAAAACACCTGTTACTCCTTTAACATTATCCTGCCTTGCTCTACTACCATTAGCAATAAGTTTAAACTGTATTTTCAGCCAGGGAAGAAGGAGCCACTGATTAAGCAATCACTTCTAATAATATATAGAACAAATAAACACTTCATAAAAAAAATTGCTGCAAACCTGTGCAATCGGGTTCACAAGCTTGCACCTTTTAACACCAGGGAGCCTCTGATTAATTCTATAATGACTTCTGTGTGACCTGTAGCGTGCAGTTGCAACACCCTCGGGGTATAAAGATGCTGACAGCAAGTGCAGTTAATGGCCTTAGTCCTTAACAAGGTTTACACCGGTTATTGCTCCCTGCAAAACCGGCATACATGCCATCCATGGCAATAAACGCAGCAAATGTGCGCTTCGGTGCCTCGCCCGAAGCATCATATAATTGATCAGAGACTCCCTATACCTTAGACTGCAACATTACTGATCACCCTGCAATAGTTCTTCCATTGAATACACTCAACCAGATTCTTTTATATTGTCGTCCCGGTTTTGAAAAAGAGGTTGCAGCAGAGCTTATGGAAATCACCAGTCAGGCTGGAATCTATGGTTTTATAAAAGCCAGAGCGGAATCAGCCTATGTGGTTTTTCATACACAGCCTCCAGTAATGTATAAGCAGTTAAATAAAATTATAAATTTTAATGATCTGGTCTTTCCCCGGCAATGCCTGCTGGCTACCAGTATGATTAATGATCTGCCCAGTGATAACAGAATTGCTCCGCTACTAACGGAAATTCAATCCTTCGACATGACATTCTGCGACCTGTTACTGGAAACCCCGGACACCAACGAAGGCAAACAGCTCAGCGGTTTCCTGAAAAAATTCAGCACACCCCTGCGCATATTGCTGGAAAAAGCGCATTTGATAGACAGGGACAGCCACTGGCGATTGCATGGTTTATTCCTCAGCTCCTCAGCCGTTTACCTGGGCGTAAGCCATATCAATAACAGCAGCCCGCTCTTTATGGGTATACCCCGGCTACGTATGCCTAAATCCGCGCCCAGTCGTTCCACGCTGAAACTGGAAGAAGCCTTCAGACTGATGCTCGATGAATCGGAACAGATACTGTATTTAAAAAATGGCATGACAGCCGTGGATCTGGGTGCCAGCCCCGGCGGCTGGACCTGGCAACTGGTTCAACGGGGCATGTTCGTCGCCGCCATCGACAACGGCCCGATGGATCAAACTCTGATAGACACTGGCCAGGTGCAGCATATTAAAGCCGATGGCTTTAAATACCAGCCAGAGAAACCGGTAGACTGGCTGGTGTGCGACATGGTGGAAAGGCCTCTGCACATCAGCCGAATGATCAGCCGCTGGCTGGTAGAAGGCCACTGTAAGCACACCGCCTTCAATTTAAAACTGCCCATGAAACAACGCTACGACATAGTCCAGCAATGCCGAGAGCTGATCGAAACCGAACTGGACGAAGCCGGGTTACGCTACAAAATAAGAATCAAACAGCTATATCACGATCGGGAAGAAGTGACGGTTGTCATAACCCAGTTATAAGTTGTAAGTTGTAAGTTATAAGTTATAAGTTTCAAGTTACAAGTCAATGACCAACGCTTTTACTTATAACTTACAACTTGTAACTTCAAACTTTTCAATAACCCTGAAATCTCTACCAGTATGACTAGCCCGGTATTTGTTTATAATGGTTAACCCCAGTCAGGAACGGATCAACAGAATGACCGAAGCACGCGCGTTAAAACCCGAAGAGCACTTCATATCCGATGAACCCTACTACGAGCCCATCGGCGATGAAATCAAAGTCTTCCTGGCCGCTTATCAACAGCAGATCCCTGTTCTTCTTAAAGGTCCCACCGGCTGTGGCAAAACCCGGTTTATGGAGCACATGGCGTGGAAGCTGAAAAAACCGCTGATTACTGTCTCATGTCACGATGATTTAACCGCCTCGGACCTGGTCGGTCGTTTTCTGGTCAGTGGCGGCGAAACCGTCTGGGTGGATGGGCCACTGGCTCGTGCCGTGCGCCATGGAGCCATCTGCTATCTGGATGAGGTGGTGGAAGCACGCAAGGATACCACCGTGGTAATCCATCCACTGGCTGATGATCGACGAGTGCTGCCGATGGAAAAAATCGGTGAATTGCTGGAAGCTACCGAAGATTTTTGCCTGGCCATTTCCTACAATCCTGGCTACCAGAGTGTGCTCAAGGATCTGAAACAGAGTACCCGTCAGCGATTTGTGGCACTGGAATTCGATTACCCTTCCAGCGAGCTGGAAACCAGGATCATCATCAATGAGACCGGCATCAATGAAAATCTTGCTCACCGTCTGGTGCAATTTGCCCAGATGACCCGAAATCTGAAAGGCAGTGGCCTGGAAGAAGGTGCCAGTACCCGGTTGCTGGTGCATGCCGCCAAACTGATGCGAGCGGATATTTCACCGGTCACCGCCTGTCATGCCTCCATAGCCCAGGCCTTAACCGACGACCCGGAAATGCTGGCCGCTATCAATGAATTAAGCTCATCGCTATTCTGATCACCGGTATCCTGTCTTGAGTCTACCTCCCTTCACCTATGCGGAAATCGAAGAACAACTGGAGGACATGTACGTCGAGCTGAAACCAGAAGTTATACAACGATTAACTGAATTTGATATCGAATCCCAGGATGCCCTGCTGGTACTCATTGGTCAGGCCGCAGCAACCAGCCAGGGGCTTGCTTACCAGCTCGGCGAACGCCTGATCAAGGCTCTTGACATCATGGAAATTGAAACCATCGAGCTCTGGCTTAACCATGCCATCGATGTGTTCGACAGCAAAGGACTGTATGGCTCCATTGCCAAACTGGATGAACTGGAAAGTTTCGCCAAACACGCCGAAGACAAACTCACCGGCATTGGCTTTGAAGATGTCTGTATCGTTCTTGAACATTTCATCCAGGGTCTGAGTGGCCGTCGACTTAAATTAGACATAGACAACCACAGTTATACCGACACCGAAACCCTGTACCTGCCTTCCATGCAGAATTATTTTACCGCCAAGGAAGACAACTTCAGTCTGTATAAATGCACCGCCGTCCACCTCTGGGCACAAACCTGGTATGGCACCTGGCATATTGAGCCCGCCCAGCTCAACGATTACGACAACCCGGATAAAGCCCTGCGCTGGTTTCATGTGCTGGAAGCTATTCGACTCGATGCCTGTATCGAACGGGAACTGCCCGGGATCTATCGCGAAATGTATCGCCTCAGCCTGTTGGCCGAACAACAGCCAGTAGGTGAATTACAGCTGCCCGACATCGAACAGCTAAAACAGCCACAGGCTACCGCCGCACAGAGTATCGAATATCTGCAACAGCTCTATCATCGCAAACCCCCTCCGGTTGCCCATTACCACGGATGCCTGAAACCACAGCAGGTAGAAATAACTCGCGCTATTCGACTGGCACGCGAAAAAGACCTGTTCCGCCTGGCCCTGGCACAGATGCTGGAGGAAAAAACCGGTACCAAAGCCGAGGAATTGAGCGAAGCAGAACGTGCTTTATTCAGTGCCGAGCGACTGGAAAACCTGGATGAAATGAATGGCGCCAGTTTCAGGCTAGAGCTGGATGGTGACGCCATACAGCCACCGGACAATGTACTGCATTTGATGGATTCCATCATTCAGGATCTCGGCCTCATCCCTCCCGAATACCTGGTGGCGGCCGGTGATGGTGGTTATGCCATAGCAGTGGAAGAAAACAAAAAGAAAACCCAGAGCGTCTGGGAAGGTACCTACCACGAAGAAGGCGCGTCCCTGCACAGGGAATGGGATTACAAACGCAAACGTTATAAGAAAAACTGGTGCGCCGTGAGAGAACTGGATGTGCATTCCACTCGCAGCAATTTTATTGCTAACACCCTGGTTAAATATTCCGGCCTGGTAAAAAGCCTGCGCCGCACCTTTGAAGTACTGCGTGGTGAAGATAAAACCCTGAAGCGCCAGCCCTATGGAGACGATATCGACATAGATGCTCTGGTAGAAACCTGGGCCGATACTCAGTGCGGTATGGAAATGTCCGACAACATTTTCACCAAAATGCATAAAGAAGAACGCAATATCGCTGTCATATTCATGGTCGATATGAGCGGCTCCACCAAAGGCTGGATCAACGAAGCTGAAAAAGAATCACTGGTGCTGTTATGCGAAGCTCTGGAAATTCTGGGTGATCGCTATGCGGTTTACGGCTTCACCGGCATTACTCGTAAGCGCTGCGAAATCTATCGAATAAAATCTTTTGAAGATGAATATGACGACACCACCAAAGGTCGCATCAGCAATATCATTCCCCAGGACTATACCCGGCTGGGCGTTTTCATTCGACACTTCACTGAAATGTTCCGCGATGTAGAAGCCAAAACCAAATTGCTGATTACCCTGTCCGACGGCAAACCCGAAGACTATGACGGCTACCGAGGCGAATACGGTATCGAAGATACCCGCATGGCATTAATCGAAGCCAAGCGTGAAGGCATTCATCCTTTTTGCATCACTATCGATCGCGAAGCACGGGATTATTTACAGCATATGTATGGCAAGACTAATTATGTAGTGATTGATGAGGTGAATAAGTTGCCGTTGAAGGTGGCGGATATTTATCGGCATATTACCAGTTGAGTTGCTGTCTTCATTATAATTTTAACTTTTTCTATATTTCTATTTTAGGCTATTAATTGGAGGTTGGTTTCGCCAGCTGGCGAGTTACTTTTTACCTGCAGCGGTAAAAAGTAACCAAAAAACGCCGTCCCCAGTTCACAATCCCTTCATAAAAAACATGAAGGGTTCCCTCGTCACCACAT
>CBDULX010000131.1:0-8581 GCA_965368175.1 uncultured Gammaproteobacteria bacterium
TCGAGAGTAACGCAGGAGCGGTTACCGAGGATGCGGAAGCTTTTATTCGCGTTGACGTGGAAGGAATCACTAATGTCGCCTGCGCCGGGAGGCGCAGAAGCGACCATTTGAGTTATTCTTTTCTATCACTCAAACAACTTTAATTGCCTGTTAGAAACCTGTATTCCCTTTTCTTCAAGTTTTGACATACTCACGCCCAGCAATCTAACGGGCCTTACATTAGCATCGGTGCGCTCCAGCAACACGAGTGCCACTGTGGCAATCTGGACTGGATCACAGGTCGGGCAATCCAGAGTAAGGCTTCGGGTGACCTGCTGGAAATCAGCATACTTAACTTTTAAAGTCAGCGTATAACCAACCAGTCGTTTCTTATTCAGGCTGTTTCCGATCTGCTCGGACAACGCCACCAGTTGATGACGCATCTCATCAAGATCATTTAAATCCGATTCGAATGTATTCTCCGAACCCAGGGACTTGCGCTCGCGACTTACTGTTACCGGCCGATGATCAATACCTCGAGCAATGTCATAATAATAATCGGCCGCACTGCCGAACAGGGCCTCTAACTCTGCTCTTGAAAATCGCAACAGATCATTCCCTGTATAAATCTCCAGCGCCTTCATTTTTGCCTCAGTCACCTTACCCACACCATAAAATTTACCAATGGGTAATTGCCGCACAAAAGCCTGGCCCTGCCCTGGGGCAATCACATATTGTCCATTGGGTTTGTTGGTATCGGAGGCAATTTTGGCTAGGAATTTATTATAGGAAATGCCCGCCGACGCTGTAAGCTGTGTTTTCTGGAATATGGCCTGCCGAATCTGCTCAGCCATGCGTGTGGCCGATCCTTCGCAGCTCTGATTATCAGTGACATCAAGATAAGCCTCATCCAGAGACAAAGGCTCAACCAGATCACTGTACTCATGGAAAATAGCATGAATTTGTTGAGAAGCTTCGCGATACGCTGCAAATCTGGGTGGTACAAATTCTGCGCCAGGACAAAGTTGATACGCCCGGGATGAGGCCATAGCCGAATGCACGCCAAAGCGTCGGGCTTCGTAACTGCAGGTGGCGACTACACCACGGGAATCCGGTTTACCTCCGACAATGACCGGCCTGCCTTTTAACTGTGGATTATCCCGTTGCTCTACTGCGGCAAAAAACGCATCCATATCAATGTGGATTATTTTACGATCCATCCTGATTCAACCGAGAACGGTCACCGATGATGCCTCCCTGTCCTCCACATAGGCCAATGCTGCCAGCAGCACCTCCACTCCGGCACCCTTGCGCACGCCCTGCTCACTCAGGTAACGACGCCAGGCACGTGCACCGGGCATAGCATGGTACAGGCCTGTAATATGGCGAGTAATATTATGCAGGCGGTCGCCCATTGCCAGTTGCTGTTCGATATAAGGTATGAGCTGCTGGACAACCTGTAAGCGACTGGGTATAGAATGCCTGTCGTTAAAAAACCTTTGATCGACGTCGGCCAGTATATAGGGATTATGGTATGCCTCACGACCCAGCATTACCCCATCCACATGCTTAAGATGTTGTTCGGCCTGAGCAAGATCACCGATCCCTCCATTGATGATAATTTCCAGCTGCGGGTATCGGACTTTCAGCCTGTATACCGCATCATAATCCAGTGGCGGAATTTCCCGGTTTTCTTTTGGACTCAGGCCTTTTAACCAGGCCTTACGGGCATGCACGATAAATGCTTCGCAACCGGCCTCAGCCACGGTCTCTACAAACCCACACAACTCATCCCAGGAATCTCGATCATCCACCCCGATTCTATGTTTCACCGTCACCGGTAGATCGGTTGCCGATTTCATCGCCACCACACATTCCGCCACCACTTTCGGTACGGCCATTAAACAGGCACCGAAGCGTCCGGACTGTACCCGGTCGCTGGGACAACCCACGTTGAGGTTGATTTCATCGTAGCCATAGTCTGTGGCGATTTGAGAGCATTGCGCCAGCTGTTCCGGGTCACTGCCGCCCAGTTGAAGTGCCACAGGATGCTCGGCTTCATTAAATGCCAGATGCTTATCCCGATCACCAAAAATGATCGCACCGGTGGTAACCATTTCAGTATATAGCAGCGTGTGTCTGGAAATTTGTCGCAGGAAAAACCGCTCATGTCGATCGGTCCAGTCCAGCATTGGCGCAACAGAAAAAGTCCGATCTATTACTGACATTCCATCACCTTAGGGAGGAAAGTGCCTACCGATTGCAAACCGGGATTGATCGTGAATTGCCTGTTCTTTAAAACGAGCGGTACACGCTGCTGGACACCCATCGTGTAGCAGGAGCGTACATCGCTAATGAAATCACTATTGGATAAATTACTGGCTATATTCACCCTGCCATTATAACAGGCTGGTGACCCCTGCCAGGACTAAAATCACACAGGTCGCAACTACCAGATAATATTGTGTTCTTTCCATCACATCCCCCGACGCTAATCTTTTGCCGAGTATGGTTTAAAAAACACAGATCTACAGCGTAATACATTCCCGTTTCGACAGACTGTTAGGACAACAGGATATACGGATAAAAAACAGGGATATCTGGTATTAATGACCAAGTAACGGAGGCATAGGACTGTCCAGGGTACTGGATATTGCGCGCAATAGTTCGGCTTCTGCCGGCATTACAATGCCATCATCCAGCACGGTATCAGCACAGGCATCGATAATGGATTTTTTCAGCATGGGAGATAATCCATTCAGCTCATTGAGTGCCTGAGTAATCTTTTCCGCACTGACTTCTGAGAGAGGCTGCAGGCTCTCAGATTTGGGACTGAAAGTTATCATCGCCCGCTTAAAAGCAGAGGATATTTTCTCTGCCGTCTGGCCACTGCTCTGCGCCAGCACCGAGAGTAGTAAACGAATTTCTGCCCGCACAGGTTTAAAAGAATAATGTCTGATACGATTAACTTTGCCAGCATCCTTATCAAGATGCTGTTTAATCAGGGTCAGCAATACAAATTCGAACAGGGTAAATTTATTATCAAGCTTAATCAGTTGTTCTATGCTGCCAATAAATTCAGATCTTTGTTGTCCATCCATACGCTTTAAAACCGGTAAAACCAGGTCGACCACAGGCAGACGCAAACGCCGATCCAGTGTATACAAATCATCCAGAACGGGTGTCGACTGCTCATTTAATAAATTTTTCTGTCTTAAAAAATCAAGGCCGATGTTTTTATCCATACCAGCAAGCAATAAACCATAAATCACCAAATCGGTACCCTGCCTGCTGTGCATGACTTCAGATATAGATGCCGGCAAACTACTGATCAACTGATGAGCATACACCAGGTGCTCAGGAGTGGGATTACCCACCGAAGCCGTCACCGCTTCTATAGTAGTAGGGCTGCCGCTCTCAGCAAAATGACTAATACCGCTATCAGCCATAGACTCGACAGTCGATGTTCCCTCTAGCTGATTTCGTTTCTGGATAATCGCTTTAGCGCGTTCTGTTTTCAGGAACATGGGGTCCACTGCATTGATACGAACATCCAGTGGTGGATGTGTGGCCAGCAGGGAGGTGAAATGAAGTTTTACCGTTTCGCCAAAACACATGTGGCTCATGTCTTCCGCGCTACTGGTATTAAGAAAGGCGCCGGCTACATGCTGCTGAATTTTATACAGAGCACCGGCCATGCCTTTGGGATTACGAGTGAACTGTACCGATGAGGCATCGGCCAGAAACTCTCTCTGCCTTGAAATAGCAGCCTTGATCAACCGGCCAAAAAACAGGCCGATGTAACCGATGGCAAACAGGGCCAGGGCAAGCAATAAAATAGCGCCCCCCCCCTTGTTATTACCACGTGAACGACGACCGCCACTCCTTAACACCAGTTCGCCGACTTTGCCGATCAATAAAATTCCGGCCAGTATGGCAATGAGGCGAATATTTATACGCATATCGCCATTTAAAATATGGCTGAACTCATGGCCCACCACGCCCTGTAGCTCATCACGGTTTAAAGTCTCCAGAGCACCACGGGTAACGGCCATCACTGTTTCTGTCGGGCGAAAACCCGCCACGAAAGCATTTATCCCCTGCTCATTATCCATTACATACAAACTCGGCATAGGCACGCCGGAGGCTATGGACATTTCCTCTACTACATGAATGTACTGGATTTCACTGTTATCCCGGGTATCCAGATCCAGCAATCGGCCACCGGCCATTTCTGCAACTGCCTGACCGCCTCCGCGCAATTTGAACAGACGTACCAGGCTGCCAAGTATAATCAGCAGCATGGTACCCAGAGAGATATATAGCCAGTAGGGTTGTTCTAGCCATTGATTCAGGCTGACAGGTGCAGAATTGTGAGTTGCCTGATAACCAACTTCACTGAGGGCGAAATACACCACGGTATTAATCGCAAGCACAATCAGTAGAATGGCCAGCAGGAAATATATCACCAGTACGCTGGTTTTGCGTCTCGCCTTATCCTGCTGGGAAAAGAAATCCATCAGTGCTTATTGATTTAAAAAGAAACTTTAATCGCTTTTTTATAATCCGTCGACTCGATTTCAAATAACTCTGCTGGCTGGAAACCACCGGGATTGGCGATCATGGAATTGGGGAACTGTTCGCGGTAAGTATTGTAATTCATCACTGCATCATTATAAGCCTGACGAGAAAAAGACACCTTGTTTTCAGTCGAGGATAATTCCTCCATCAAATTTTCCATGGTCTGATTGGCTTTAAGATCAGGGTAATTTTCAGACAGGGCAAACAGTTTACCCAGCGTGCCGGTCAATGCTGTTTCTGCTGTCATTAACTGTTTAATAGTTCTGGCATCTTCTGGATGTTCGGCGGCTGATTTTGCAGCATTTACTGCCTGGTTACGAGCCTCGATCACGGCAGTTAGCGTGCCTTTTTCATGAGCCATATAGGTTTTAGCAGTTTCTACCAGATTGGGAATCAGTTCATGGCGTCGCTGCAGCTGCACATCGATTTGTGAGAAAGCATTCTTGAATCGATTCCTTAAGGACACCAGATTATTAAAAATGGCAATAACATAAAGCACCAGGACTACAATAATGACCAGAGTTACGATAGCGCCTGTGGACATGGAATCCCCTTTTTATCGTTGGTGAAATACGTAATAAGAATGCAGGACCGATATCCTGTCTAATTCAATTGATAATATTTCTATGGCAGCCAGGCGTTTATTTTGGACATCAGTTCCGCCTCTTTGGGTGGCTTGGTGATATAGTCCTTGGCCCCCTGGCGCTCTGCCCAGACTTTATCTGTCTCCTGGTCTTTACTGGTGAGCATGATTACCGGAATATGCTGGGTATCAGCATTTTTGGTAATTTGACGCGTAGCCTGGAAGCCATTCAGATTAGGCATAACCACATCCATCAGAATAAGGTCCGGCAATTCACTACTGGCCTTGGAAACGGCCTCTTCACCATCTTCTGCGGTAATGATGTCAAACCCGTGTTTTTGCAGAATTTTGGTGACACCCATCATCTGGGTTGGTGAATCATCAACTACTAATATACGTGTCATAAAAAATTGCCCTTACGATTTTCCCTGTTCATTTTATTAATTATACAAGTTAAAAAATGTTTTAACCCGGTTTGCAAAGTTTATCAACAAAGCTTAGCTTAAAATCCGCTAATTACTCATCAATCATGTCACAAACATGAGATTGATCAAATAAAAACGGACATGATTATAGGGCATCTCTATTAATTCTGGATATGCCAGATTGAGATTTAAAATTCGTCAGATCAAGGCGTAGACCACACGTAATAGCAGACTATTTTGGCCAGGGATGACCTTATGCCGTGAAGGGCCGGACGCCCGAGAGCGGCGTGCTCAGGGTCACTAGTGTATTGATTTTGTGTCCTTTCAGGACGATTAATTCACGGGCCATCTCCACCCACAAGGACGGTGCAGGGATGCATAGTAGTGGCTTGCAACGTAGATATGGCGAATTTTAAACTCAAAATGCTTATCCAGGAATTAATAGAGGTACCCTATAGTCTATATTTCAGGCACTTAATCAAATGCCCAATCCTGAAGTATAGGCATCTGAAACAACTGGTCCCGGTAACTGAATACAACACCTTTTGTTGTTATCTGTTCCACACTCAATCCCTCAACGACTATTTCACCCTCAGCCATGCTTCTACCATTAATGATCACAGAGCGTTGCTCAGGATTACTGGTATATACATGGCCAGCAAATTCCATATCTGGAATCGCCTGTTGCACCAGCGAGGGCATATCCCTGAGAAAGGGCACCGATTCCAGTGACAACGAAGGTTCTATCGGTACAGGTCGTTGTGCTATAACTGGCGGTGTGCGAGCTGTAACAGGTTCAGTGATGGAGACTGAGGCCCGTGCAGCTGTATTGGCAGGGGCCTTTTTTACTTCTTCCTGGGCGATGGGTATGCCCTGAATCTCAGCTGGCTTATCCTGAGGTGCCCAGGGCCGTATCCAGCCCAGTACAAATACCAGGCTCAGGGTCAGAACCCCAATAACCACATAGGGCCACCTGGAAGGCTCAACAGAGTCCATTAACACTGGCGGCAGTGTTTGTAAACCGGGCACATTGCCCTGCTGCCGTTCCTGCTCTGATTTCTTCAATGCCTCTAGAATGTAAGACATACTCAGCCTTTGTTACTCAGAACCGGCGCCTTCAATCCGGTCGCGTTATTGATGTGGATGAGGGTCTGCACCCCGACAATGCCATCGGCCACCAGCCCCTGAGCCAGCTGAAACTCACGCACCCGATCTAGTAAATCATCTTTATATACGGTTTGCTCAGGCACCTGTTTTCCACTGCCAAGCTGGTTTAATTTCTGGCTCAGCCAGATCACTTCTTCGCCCGCATGGCCGGGATGAATCGCCCGTTGATATCCCGGTGGCTGACGCCATAACAGGGTGTACTGACCATACCAGTAATTATGCAGGTCTTTTACAGGCACAATGATGTCCCGGTTTGCCAGCTTAAGCTGGGCCTGCGATTTGCCCAGACCAATCAGGGTCGCATGGTAACTTCGACCCTGCCCATCGCTCAAATCCAGTACCACCGGCCGATTCAGTCGCTGCAATTTTTCCAGACTGCCCTGCTCCTTTAAACAGGCAAGACCGTGAGTCTGTGCAAAAAAACAGGGCGAGCCGTCATTTTCAGGGGAATAGACCAGTTCCCACTGCTGGAACAAACTTTGATATGCCAGTGAATTACTGCGCAGTCGATCATTTTCATCCGGCCAGCTAAAACTGATTTGGTTTAATTCTGGTAAGACACTGGATTCATTCTGTGCCAGCTGTGGCTGGTGATCAAACTGGCTTATTCCCAGCCAGAGCGCCGAAGTCACTGCCAGCAGCACGGCCGCTGCACTGGCCCATATAACCATGGGTTTCTGACCTGAAGCCTTAGTCGCAACACGCACCTCACCCATCACTTCCTTCGCTGCCCGGTTCAGGGTTTTCACATTAACCTGCTGACGGTTCTGGACATAGCTCCCAAGCAGAGCCCGATCACACAGCACATTGGTCAGCCGGGGTATGCCCCTGGATAATCGATACAGGCGATGAATCACCGGTTGAGGAAACAAAGCCAGGCGACAACCGGCCACCGCCAGCCGATGGGCCACATAAGCCGTCAGCTCAGCCTCATTCAGAGGTGTAAGGTGAAAACGTGCTGTCACCCGCTGAGCCAGCTGAGATAACTCGGGCCGGGCCAGCATATCCTTAAGCTCCGGCTGCCCCAGCAATATAATCTGCAACAGCTTACGCTCACTGGTTTCAAGGTTGGTGAGCAGGCGTAATTGCTCTAACACATCCAGATCCAGGTTCTGCGCTTCTTCGATCAGCACCACCGTATTTCGACCCTGAGCATGCTGTTCGAGTAAATAATGATTGATGCGATCAATAAAGTCTTTGATGCTAGTTGCACCGCTTGTGTCGATGTGCAGCTCGTCGCAGATGGTTTCCAGCAGCTCGATGGCGCTGAGTTTGGGGTTGAGTACCAGGGCCAGATTGGTGTGCTCAGGGATCTGTTCCAGCAGGCAACGACTGACCGTGGTTTTTCCGGTGCCGACATCACCGGTAAGCAGGATAAATGCACCATTGGACTCCAGGCCATACAACAGATGCGCCAACGCCTCCCGGTGCCGCTCGCTCATGTAGAGATAGCGGGGATCGGGGGCAATGGAGAAAGGCGGCTCGGTGAGACCGAAGTAGTCCGTGTACATGGCTTGATTATACCCACATATGCTATTTTTTTATTGGACCAGAGTAAATAAATTCAATGGGCAGTTTTGTTATTCTATTCCTATTTATGAAATCCCAGTTATTCCAGAAACGAGAGGCCCTGCTATTTTCCAAAACCAATTCAGGTTTTGCTTATTTTGAGACCTGCCAGAATGCTTCCAGTTCATCCAGGCTGTGTTGCTTAAATCCCTTACCCGATTCACGCACCTTACTTTCCACAGATCTAAACCGCTGCTCAAACTTGGCATTACCATGGCGCAGTGCTTCTTCAGCATCCACCTCCAGATGTCGGGCCAGATTGACACAACTAAATAAC
>CBDULX010000132.1:0-8577 GCA_965368175.1 uncultured Gammaproteobacteria bacterium
TGGTGAGGGATTTGAACCCCCGACATTCGCCTTGTAAGGGCGACGCTCTACCAACTGAGCTAACCACCCGCCATTTTAAGGGCCGCTAGTTTACGGCATCTTTTAATGCTTTACCAGGCTTAAATGCAGGTACATTCGCAGCTGCGATTTGAATTTCTGCACCTGTTTGTGGGTTACGACCGGTACGAGCTGCACGCTTACGTACCAGATATGTACCAAAGCCTACTATAGTGACTTGATCGTTATTTTTTAAAGCACCAGTAATTGATTGTATAAAACCATCAAGAGCACGTCCCGAATCAGCTTTAGACAAACCAGAGTTCTCAGCAATCGCTTCAATTAGTTCAGATTTATTCATTAATTGTTCCCTTCTAGGTGGTGTGTTTTCAGCCCAAAAAAAAGCTAAAAAAAATTAATTATTCAAATAAATTTGAAAGCCCTGCCACTGATTCAGTTCAACCAGAAAATTTAAGGGTATCAAACAATTTACACAAAAATTAATTATATGCGCTGCGAATTTATACCAGCCCGAAAAGCCCCGTGTCAATGGGTTTTCTCGATTTATGTGAGACATTGAATACGAATAATCGATGTCAAGTCGATTTTTATATCATTCGTCGAAAAAATGAAACTTTTTCTTGCTAGTCGTTACAAACCCCTCATGTAGCCTGCAATATAATATTTGAATGTTCTTATACATAATAGTGAAAATATAAAAAACAGCTATTTTCACAAAAAACATAAAAAAGCCAGATGAAAACAATTTTTCACCTGGCTTTAAATAAAACACTTAACTCAGTTTAGTGTTGTCTTACCGGCTCTGACTTTTTTTCTGCCTTACTTTTTCCTCCCTGCTGGGCTGCTTCAGAACCTTCAGAGGCAAGTGGAGACGGCATATGCTGCAAGGCATGCTCCAGAACATCATCAATCCATTGCACCGGAATAATCTCCAGCTTGTCTAATACTGTTTGAGGAATTTCTTTCAAATCCTTTTCATTGTCTTTGGGAATCAATACCACCTCAATACCACCGCGATGTGCAGCCAGAAGTTTTTCTTTCAGGCCACCGATTGGCAAAACTTCACCTCGCAGGGTAATTTCACCGGTCATTGCCACAACGGCTCTTACCGGTATTTTAGTGATAGCTGAGACTATGGCCGTACACATACCAATACCTGCACTTGGGCCATCTTTCGGTGTCGCGCCTTCCGGTACATGGATATGAATATCCTTACCTTCATGAAAATCTGCCTGCAGACCCAGGGTAGCGGCACGACTGCGTACCACTGTCATGGCTGCCTGAATAGATTCCTGCATAACATCACCTAACTGCCCAGTAAAAGTTTGCTTACCTTTACCTTCCATCACTGCAGCTTCAATGCTTAACAATTCACCACCCACTTCTGTCCATGCCAAACCGGTGACCTGTCCAACCTGATCGTTTTCTTCTGCAAGACCATAGCGGAAGCGCCTCACGCCCAGATAGGCTTCAAGATTGTCAGGCGTGATGCTGACTTTTTCTTCTGAAGGCTTCAGTAAAACATCCTTTACAACCTTGCGGCAGATTTTGGCCAGCTCCCTTTCCAGACTACGTACACCGGCTTCCCGAGTGTAATAGCGAATGGTATCCATAATTGCCTCGTCCGAAACATAGATTTCATTCTCTTTCAGGCCATTATTCTCATACTGCTTGCTTAACAGGTAATTCTTGGCAATATTCAGCTTTTCGTCTTCTGTATAACCTGGAATACGGATAACTTCCATTCGATCCAGCAAGGGCGGTGGAATGTTCATACTGTTTGAGGTAGCTATAAACATAACATCTGACAGATCGAAATCCACTTCCAGGTAATGATCACCAAAAGTGTGGTTCTGCTCTGGATCCAGCACCTCAAGCAACGCAGAAGCCGGATCACCACGGAAATCCTGGGCCATTTTATCAATTTCATCCAGCAAGAACAGCGGATTACGAGTACCCACTTTGCTCAGATTCTGGATTACTTTACCGGGCATTGAACCTATATAAGTACGACGATGTCCGCGAATTTCCGCCTCATCCCTAACACCACCCAGCGCCATACGGGTAAATTTACGGTTAGTTGCGCGGGCAATCGAATGGCCCAGTGAGGTTTTACCCACACCTGGAGGTCCTACCAGACATAAAATTGGACCTTTGAGCTTTTTTACACGCTGCTGTACGGCAAGATACTCAAGGATTCGCTCTTTAACTTTCTCAAGTCCAAAATGATCTTCATCCAGCACTTTTTCTGCTTCTGCCAGATTCTTATGGATCTTGGTGCGTTTTTTCCAGGGGCATCCCACAAGGGCATCGATGTAATTACGCACCACGGTGGCTTCCGCCGACATCGGTGACATCATTTTCAATTTATTGAGTTCACTATTGGCCTTCTGTTTGGCCTCTTTACTCATACCCGCTTTTTCAATTTTGTTCTGCAGATCTTCGACTTCGTTTGGCGCGTCATCCATATCACCCAGTTCTTTCTGGATCGCCTTCATCTGCTCATTCAGATAATATTCGCGCTGACTTTTTTCCATCTGCTGCTTAACTCGACCACGTATACGTTTTTCAATCTGTAACAGGTCGATTTCGGCCTCAATCATACTAAGCAGGTATTCAAGACGTTCATGAACATTGATAATACTGAGGATTTTCTGTTTTTCCTCAATTTTTAAAGACATGTGTGCGGCTATTGTATCTGAAAGCCGAGCCGGATCATCGATGCCGGATAATGATGTCAGAATTTCTGGTGGCACTTTCTTGTTCAGTTTTACATACTGATCGAACACACCCATGATGGAACGTGCGAGAACTTCCAGCTCACGATCCTTTTCTTCAGCTTGATCTTCCAGTTCGGTGTAGTCTGCAGTGAAGAATTCTTCATCTTCATACATAGCATCCACGGAAGCACGCCTGGAACCTTCTACCAGCACTTTAATAGTGCCATCAGGTAACTTCAGTAATTGAAGAATAGTCGAAAGAGTACCAATATCATGTACATCTTTGATGCTTGGATCATCGATTTCTGCACTTTTTTGTGCAATCAATAATATCTGCTTGTCCTTGGACATAGCAGCATCCAGTGCCTGAATGGATTTATCACGCCCAACAAATAATGGTATCACCATGTGCGGATAAACGACTACATCACGCAGGGGTAATACTGGGATTCTACCTGCGTAGGCTTCCGTTTCTTTTGTTTCAATTTCTGTTTCAAATTCAGACACAATCTGTACCTCGATTGGTTTAGCACATAGCGTGCTCTTCGTATCTCTGTCATATGACAGATGGGGGCTTAGAAGATCAAATCAAGTCCCGCGTCGGGGTATTTATGCTGCTTGGTTCAAAAAAAACCGCGCTTTAGGCGCGGTTTTTAAAGCTATTTTACTCTTTGGAAGCGGCCTGTTTGGCCTCGCCACCCTCAAGGACCATATAGGGTTTGGCATCACCTTCAATCACCGCCTCATCAATGACTACCTTACTCACGTCTTCCAGAGATGGCAGCTCGTACATAGTCTCCAGCAGAGTATTCTCAAGAATAGTACGCAATCCACGGGCACCGGTTTTACGCGCCATTGCCTTACGTGCAACGGCACTCAGAGCATCATCACGAAATTCAAGTTCACAATCTTCCATTTCAAACATCTTGGAATATTGCTTGGTAAGTGCATTCTTGGGTTGAGTCAGAATGGTTATCAAAGCTTCTTCATCCAGCTCTTCAAGAGTAGCGATCACTGGCAGACGTCCCACAAATTCTGGAATAAGACCATAGCGAATCAAATCGTCCGACTCAAGATCCTTAAGCATATCAGTAGGAGACTTCTTGGTGTCTTTACTACGAACCTCAGCGCCAAACCCTATGCCGCTTTTTTCTGAACGGTCACGAATCACCTGGTCCAGACCGGAAAAAGCACCGCCACAAATGAACAGGATATTTGCAGTATCCACCTGCAAAAACTCCTGCTGAGGATGCTTACGCCCCCCCTGAGGAGGTACAGAAGCCACAGTACCCTCAATCAGTTTCAATAAAGCCTGCTGCACACCTTCACCGGATACGTCACGGGTAATAGATGGATTATCTGACTTGCGGGAAATCTTGTCGATTTCGTCGATATATACAATACCGGTTTGCGCTTTCTCGACATCATAGTCACATTTCTGTAACAGTTTCTGAATAATATTCTCAACGTCCTCACCCACATATCCAGCTTCCGTGAGCGTGGTAGCATCAGCGATAGTGAATGGTACATTTAGCAGACGAGCAAGAGTCTGAGCCAGCAGAGTTTTTCCAGAACCGGTAGGGCCGATCAGCAGTATGTTGCTCTTGGATAACTCTACGTCATCTTTCTTATGATTTACTTCAAGACGTTTATAATGATTATATACCGCAACAGCCAGTACCTTTTTAGCCTGTTCCTGCCCGATAACATAGTCGTCTAGACTATTCTTGATTTCCTGCGGTTTAGGCAGCTGATCAACTGATGACGCTGTCTGCTCCTGCATCTCTTCGCTAATAATATCATTACACAGCTCAACACATTCGTCACAGATGAATACAGAAGGTCCGGCTATCAGTTTTTTGACTTCGTGCTGACTTTTTCCACAAAAAGAACAGTACAGCAACTTGCCCGAATCTTCATCATTATGTTTGTCGTCACTCATGACGTTTCCTCTTACGACCCTGATGTTCGCAATTTCACTAGATTAACATGTTTTAACGCATACCTTGCCCATTTTCAGTGAAACTTGCAAGGGTACAAAAAACAGGGTTTCTTCCAATTTATAGGCTTATTATCCCTATGCATAGAAGATAGACCAAATCTTGGCAAAAAAACTCCAATCAGGTCAATATTTCATGGAAATTGAGCAAATCCAGAATTATCAATGATTACCTCCCGGACAAGCTCAATCAATCAGTAACACTTTATAAATCAACAAGATGCAATACATCAAGATACAGAATCAATTGCTCTCTCTGATATCACCTGGTCGATCAGACCATACTTGGCCGCTTCTTCAGCACTCATGAAATTATCACGCTCGGTATCTTCATCGATTTTTTCGATAGATTGACCTGTATGGCCGGCTAAAATCCTGTTCAGGCGATCACGCATATTCAGGATTTCTCGAGCGTGAATGTCTATATCTGTGGCCTGCCCCTGGAAACCGCCCAGAGGTTGATGAATCATTACCCGGGAATGAGGCAGACAATAACGCTTACCGGCAGCTCCACCGGCCAGCAGCAGAGCACCCATACTGGCTGCCTGGCCAATGCACAGTGTGGATACGTCCGGTTTGATAAATTGCATGGTATCGTAAATAGCCATACCAGAGGTCACCACACCACCTGGTGAATTGATATATATCGAAATATCCTTATCGGGATTTTCCGATTCAAGGTACAACAACTGGGCAACAATCAGATTGGCCATATGATCTTCGATACCGCCGACGATGAAAATCACTCGCTCTTTTAACAGGCGTGAGTAGATATCATAAGCTCTTTCACCGCGAGAACTCTGCTCTACAACCATTGGTACCAGGTTGAGTGATGTGCTATTCATTGCACCCAGTTTGTCATCAGAAGAAAAACTCATTACATATCTCCGGTGAAGTATCCGGCGGAAAAACCAGACAAAAGAAAGGCTAATATGCCCGACAGAAAATTAATTATTATCTGATTGTATGGGCTAAATCGATTAATACAAGTAGCAGATATAAAAAAGAAGCAGGCCTGTATACAGTGACCCGCTTCTTTCTAAAAACATTAATGTGATAATAAATCAGGCCGCAGGTGCAGGATTCATCACTTCTTCAAAATTGCTGTCCACATCACTGATTTTGGCCTGATCTACCACCCAGTCGACCACCATTTGCTCCATCACCAGTGCTTCAATTGAGGACATCATCTGTGGATTTTGTTTATAGTGATCAATAACTTGCTTAGGATCATCATAAGTGGATGCAATTTCTTCAATTTTGGCCTTAACCTGTGCAGGATCAACCTTGATTTCGGCGCTTTTCACCACTTCACCAATGATCAGCCCAAGTCCAACACGACGTCTGGCTTCTTCTTCAAACAGCTCCTTGGGCAGGGTCATGTTGCTCTGTAAATTAGCCTGGCTGGCCATTTGTTGTTGCAGATGGCCACTCTCTTCATCAATCAGTGCTTTTGGAATCTGTACATCATTGGCTTTTAGTAATGCATCCATAACATTGTTTTTCAGGGTGTTCTGCAATTTGTTACGAAGCTCACGCTCCATATTGTTGCGAATTTCTGCCCGCAGACTGTCCACCGCACCATCAGCAATGCCGAAGGCTTTAACGAAATCTTCATCAACTTCTGCCAGTTTCGGCTCAGCCACGCCATCTACTTTCGATTCGAATACTGCAGGCTTAGCTTTCAGATCTTCTACATGGTAATCATCAGGAAAGCTGACTTCGATCTTAAATTCATCACCGGCGGATTTGCCAACCAGTTGCTCCTCAAATCCGGGAATCATACTGTTGCTACCGATCACCACAGGAATGTGATCCGCTTTACCACCTTCAAATGCTACACCATCGATAAACCCTTCGAAGCTGACAGTTACCTGATCTCCGTCCTGGGCAGCCCGCTCCACTGTGTCGTAAGTAGTACGCTGCTTACGCAGGGTTTCAATCATTTTATCGATATCTGAATCGCCAATTTCAGCTTTAACACGCTCGATTTTCATTTTCGAACAATCGGCAATGCTGAACTCAGGATAAACTTCAAAAGTTGCAATGTATTCCAGCGGCTCACCCAGTGTCATATTCCTGGGTTCAATGGAGGGAGCACCAGCCGGTCTCAGGTCTTCTTTAATCACCGCATCGCGGAAAGATGTCTGTAGCACGTCACCAATCACTTCCTGGTGCACCTGGGCGCCATACTGTTGCTTAACAATTTTCAGAGGCACTTTCCCGGGACGGAATCCATCCACCTTGACCCTGGAAGACATGGATTTCAGGCGATTTTCGACTTCTTTCTCGACTGTCTCCGCCGGAACCTGGATAGTTAGTTTACGCTCAAGACCTTCGCCTGCTTCCATAGAAACTTGCATGTTAAACCTCGTTAAATGAACTTTTTAATCAATCAGATACAAAAAATAATCTGATTGATATAGATATTGGTGCGAGAGGAGTGACTCTAGATAGACTAAACGCATGATATGGAAATATTACGTAAGCTCTAAGCCACTGATTTTATTGACTCTCGCTAATTCCGCCCAGCCCGACCTCGCGACATATTGCAGCTGATGGGGCCAAAACCGGGGCTGATTGTACCACAACCGGACAATTGCACCATAATATTGTCTGGATACCCGTCCAATTGTGCTGAAGTGGAAACGTGGATTAATTAAATCAATTACATATCGCAATTAACAAAGATATTGATTATCACACAATGAAATTTATAAGCATTCATAAAAACTTATAATTTATGGAACCTCTGATTATCAGGAAAGCTAAAGACAAGTCATTTCATATAATGATATTTTGAAATTGAAGCTGTACAGCCTGGGCATTGGCCTGAAATTTATAGATTCTGGTAAATATCTAATTAAGCCCCAACCGCCAGATCCTGAATATCTTCCTGTTCATTCTGGACACCCGAGTCAGTTCTAAGCTCGATATTTGATAGCAGTATTGATGAATCCATGTCGATAATACTCTTTTGAAATTCACTCGAATAAAAATGCGTCGTCATATAGAAATTAACCTCTCCAAGTTCATCGACTAACAAGTCTTTTGCCAGTTCAATATACTTAAGTGCTAATTCCATTGAGCCAATCGACGCGGCCTGCTTCTCAGGCACTATATTAAATCGAATACCTAGACACAGCCGGTTTTTATTTATTTCCTCAGAATGCCGATCCTGAAAATATTTACTCAGCCTCGAAGGGTCATCGACCTTTATTCCAACTCGATAAAAACTATTCGTTTCCATTGCCTCACCCTCAAATTAGTACCAGTCTCTAAAAATATGTTAGCCCATATCCAGCTGGCTTTCGATGGGATTATTGCCTATTAAATAATCAAAAACGTAGCCGAAAAAAAAGCCGGTTAAAATAACCGGCTGATTTTATTAACAAATTTGGTGCGAGAGGAGAGACTCGAACTCTCACGTCAAAGACACAGGTACCTAAAACCAGCGCGTCTACCAATTCCGCCACTCTCGCCTAAGGCGCGGATTATAAACTAAAAAATACTCATCGGGTGGGAATTTTACAAGATTTTATTAATCGCCGCATGAAAGAACCTGAGCACTCACTAATCAGAAAAGATTCATTAATTATTTTTTTAGTAAAATCAAATCACGCAATCCTGGGATTCAGAATTTTCGAATATAAAACTAATCATACCTGCGACATTCAACCGCGAAAATGTGGTGAGCCGTCCTTGCGTGTGGATCACCACACGGATGTGGCGTAGTAGAGCAATGCAGGAGCAATTGCCGAGAGGACACGCAAGATAAGCATGCCGACAGGCATTCAACCGCGAAGCGGCATTCATTTAAAGAAAGAAAAGTGGTGGGCC
>CBDULX010000133.1:0-8569 GCA_965368175.1 uncultured Gammaproteobacteria bacterium
CTGACCTAAATGGCACTTACTTAAGACTAAGTATTAATGTATTGCGTCATTCCGGTATGCTTTTTAGCCGGAATCCATTGTTTAGATAGCTGGATACCGGCTATAAGCATGCCGGTATGACGAAGCCACGGCATATATTTTCCTTGAGTAAGTGCCATTCGGGTCTGACCACACAAACATGATAAAAACCAGGGAATATAGTCATGACTACACTGATGCAGTTAAATTTTAAGGAATATCAAGGTGAAACTAAAGATTAATAATTTTAATATCCTATTATATTTTTTCCTGATGATTTATTCTTTACAAGTCAGATCTGGCGAACTGAGTAATTTTGAAGAAGACATAGCTAAAAATAAAAAAGAAAATAATGTGCGCAACACTCAATGCATTAACTGTCAATCGTATGATGATTCAGAAACTTTCTTTGATATTTTATTTGGTGACATGGTTGACGCTATAATCAGTAGCACAGCTGAAGTCATATCTGAAGGAGGAATAACAAGCAATCAACGTATTAGTCAGAAATCCAGTGATTCTGATATAAACAAAAGACAGCCGGGGGAAATCCTGATACCCTTTTACAGATTTAATATAAACAAACAACATGTTAGTGATCAAATAAATGCTGTCGATTTCAAAATAGAAATAGGAAAAGGAGCAATAGGACTTGAATTTCGGTCCACAAAATACAACGATGACATTACATTAGAAGAACTTGAATATAATCAAATTCAGTATTTTCATAGAATGTCATTTGGAAATAAAATTGGATTAAACTTAGGTATCGGTTATGGCCAAATGGATGGAGTATATTCATTTGATGGCCTGATTCTATCAGCACCAATTCTTTTTCATAATAGCCGTCATCTTGGTTTTGAAATAAGACCTTCAGTTTTTAATACAGATGGCGTTAGCGTTAGCGACTTAGATTTATCAGTACTGTACACATATAGAAAATTAGCATTCAGAATAGGACATAGAAGCCTGGAAAGCCCAAATGTCGATATTGATGGATATTACATAGGATTTGATTTTATATTCTAAATCACATGAAGGGCCCCGGACCAGGCCTTATATACCCACCGCAAGTTATAAAAAATATAAGATTATGGTGGCTTAAATTTTAACGACTTATCAGATAACAGAGAGTATATTCATACACAAGCATTTACGGGATTTTTTAGAGAACGATCACGTTTTAGTGAAACTACATACAGCCTTCATAATAAACACCATTCTGACAAATAAAGCTATGAATTATCAATTAGTTATACAATTTCCACTTACAGATTCCTCCGCAGATGATTTTGATCAATTACTTATGATCGAGAATGAGCTTAATCTTTCCTTAAGAGATAAACACCAGGTTAACGGACATGATCTGGGATCGGATATCATGAATATATATATTCACACAGATAATCCTGATGAAGCTTTTGAACTGGTTAAAAACATTTTATCTGAAAACGACCTGAAAAAAATAACTGCAGCCATTAGCGATATAGAGGGTGATAACTACTCAGTGATATGGCCTGATATTAATAATGAAACCTTTAAAATTTTATAGCTGCAGCAATTAGATTGCCATCAGATAGTATTATATGGCAATATTTCATATTCCTGGATTTAAGAATCAGGAACAAGAGAATCATTAAACACAATTGAATTTATTAAGCTCCAGGCACAACTGGGCATAAGCACATGTAAAATATATGAATAAACTACGATATAGCCTGTTACCCAAATTAAAACTCATTGCTTTAATTTTCATATTTATAATGATGTCATCGTGTGCAACCCCCATGACAAATATCAAGCAAAATAAATCCTTTACATTTAACAGCATTCAACAGGATCATATTGTTTTTGGCGGCCTCATATCAGATACAGAAAAATGGAATAATGCAATGTTTGAACGATATTCAAACATTGCAAGAGAATCATTATCTTTAATAAATAAGGACATTAACTTCCGTTCAAACGATAATATTATACTTAATATTGGTTACGGTGAACTTATAAACCTTATAAATATAATTTTAGAAAATATTACTGAATACAAAGAGGCCCTGATCACCCTGTCAAATACTGAAAAAGACAGCAGATACATTATATTTTCTAAAATATTAACAGATGACATTCTAAAAAGTAATTACGGCACTAAAACAGAAAAAACCTATACTACTGAACGAAAAATAACGGTGTTTACCGCCATATATGACTTAAAAAACCTTAATAGTGTCTGGAGTGGCAAAATATCAACCACTATGACAAATACAAACACCAATCCACATAACCATGATGATAATAGCTTAGCCGATTTGTTTACTACATTTGTCGAGGATACTATATATGGAAACTACCCGGAACCACCCAAACTTGAATCTTTAATTTCTAAAACATTCTCTGATATCGGTGATAATATTACAAATCGACCATGTAACGAAATTGGTTATATCAATTGTTTCATGCGAAGCATCTCAAGATTTTAAATGCATCAATCCAATTGAAATATTATTGTAATTTTTCACTTATATTTAACTGATTCAGCCATTAATTAATCTGCATCAATTTTGAGCAACTAGTAATTTACGCTAAACCCTTCCCTGGCTGTGTAATTTCATCTATTATTACAGGGTGTGTACCAATAAGGGAATTGGCTGATGTCACATCATAATACATGGGAAGAAAACGGTCTTTATAGAAAATTCACCGATAGCATTACTGGTGAAGAAATTCTCACTTCTAATTTAACAATTCACGGCGATTCTCGCTTTGACAATCTAAAATACGTGATTAACGATTTTACGCAAATTGTAGAATTCGATGCAGATGAGATTGATATTCTTAAGATTTCTACTATTGACAATGTCGGATCAAGAAGCAACTCTTATCTTAAAATTGCAATAGTGGCTACTTCTGAACCTCTTTTAGTCTGGGTCCATCTGTATTGCAAACAGATGCTAGATTCACCACTGGAATGTAAAATTTTTAATCACGTTGATGATGCATACAGATGGCTGTCTAAGTCACTAGTTGCTGTGTAAACTTTCTCATTAACGCATGGTAGAGTGCGATATCACAGTTTCCGCCAGACCAGTATCCGATTATTCGCAGGCATGGCATAGTCTTCAAGCAACTCCATACCATGGGATTGTGCCAGTGACTGCAGGTCTTCAAAATTACGGATTGCACTTTCTGGGTCTCGATTTTTCAACCAGACATCAAATCGTGCATTACTTTCCGAAGTATACTCTCCCGCATAATTAAACGGCCCATACTGGGCAAACAGTCCGCCGGATCTCAATGATCTGGCAATACCCCTGAACATGGATTGCACCAGCGACCAGGACACAATATGGGTGGTGTTAGCCGTAAAAACATAATCAATATTATTGTCTATAAACCAGTCAGTATTACTCAGATCCAGTTCCTGGGGTGGCTGGATACGACCATGGTCGGCGTCTTCCATCCACATGCGAATACCTTCAAGCTGGCTGATTACATCAGTCGGTTGCCAGTTCAGATGGGGCATATGCTGTGTAAAAAACAGCGCATGCTGGCCAGTACCACTGCCAATTTCCAGTACCTGGCCTGGCTCTGAGAACACCTGCTGTAAAACTTCCAGAATCACCTGCTGGTTCTGGTCACAGGATTCCGCATAGGGTCGATTTAAATTCATTATAAGTTTTATCCGTTATAAAATTCTTTTAATACTCGATATAGATAAAACGCGTCCCAGCATCCGGCCAGTTCACGAATCGAATGCATGGCGAAGGTAGGGACACCCACGTCCAGTGTTTTCACACCCAGGCCACTGGCGGTGACCGGGCCTATAGTGCTACCACAACCCATATCACTGCGCACAACGAACGACTGTACAGGTACATCGGCACGTTTGCAGTAATGTCTAAACACAGCACTGGTTTCACTGTTGGTGGCATAACGCTGGTTAGCGTTGTTTTTGATTACCGGCCCCTGATTGATAATCGGCCCATGGTTCTCATCATGTTTATCAACATAATTGGGATGCACACCGTGGGCATTATCGGTGGAAATCAGCATAGATTGATCCATTACCCGGCTCAGGTATTCCCCGGTTCCGGCAATGCGCTCCAGTACCGAGCGTAGAAAATTGCCCTGAGCTCCACTGCTAGATACGCTGCCCACTTCCTCATGATCATTACATACCAGCAGACTACTGGCACCATCAGTGCAGTCCAGCAAACTCATTAAGCCCGTATAACAACTGAGTAAATTATCCAGCCGGGCTGAAGCGATAAAATCCTGATGTAAACCAACATAGGACGGTGGCTGAACATCATAAAAAAATAATTCATAATCCAGCACTTCTTCTGCATCACAATCATCACATTGATTTTTAAGCAATTGCAGAATGATTTTTTTCAGGCTGGGTTTTTCCTCATTAGGTAAACGCACCAGTATCGGTGGAATATCGGTTTGGGCATTGATTTTACGATTTTCATTGACTTCACGATCAAGATGAATCGCCAGGCTTGGAATCACGGCTATTGGATTGTCAAAATTAATCAGGGCCTGAGCGATATCACCACCCTTGTCCAGATAATGCACCCGACCGGCCAGTGACAGATCACGGTCGAACCAGGGGTTGAGCAATGCACCTCCGTATACTTCAACTCCCAGCTGGAAATAACCGTTTTTGACAATTTCAGGTTCTGGTTTCACTTTTAAGCAGGGACTGTCGGTATGAGCACCTACCATGTGGATACCGGTTTTGTGTAAATCATCTTTTCCCAGGGTAAATGCAATTATAGAAGAATCGTTACGGGTCACATAATAACCCTGCCCCTTTTTCAGTTGCCAGCTCTCCGATTCAAACAATCGCTGATAACCCATGCACTCAAGTCGCCCCATCATGGTTTCAACCGCATGGAAAGGCGTGGGTGATGCCTGAAGAAATTCCAGTAAGCCCTGGTTAAACTCTGTGTCTTGCATTTTTATTCCTCTACTACCATCTACCACTGCGTACAATTCGCTACTAATAAATGTTTATTTTTTAATATGTATCAGGCAATTCGATAAAGTGTGGTTTCATCATAACCGGTGATCACCTGTACCATCCCGGTTAATTGTTTGTTCAGTTCATCATCACCGGTATCAACTCGAATTGGCTGCCCATTCAGCGCATGTAATTTTTCAGGCGTAGCAATAAGCTGTATATTCTCCAGACCGATTTTACGAATTACTTCAGGACTGAACTGCTGATTTCCTCGCCCCAGCATGTGTCCCTGGCCACCGATAATAGTTATTAGCATTTTAGCGCTTTTACCCTGGTCGAGTAATGCCAGTATTTCCTGTTCACTCACATCTTTGGCCAGCAATTGTCGGTTTTCAACCACATCAACCCCCAGTAAAGTGGCATTCTGCTTCATGATATCCATAATGGCTTTAGGGGTTGTTCCGGAACCAATAAAATAGAGGGTATCCGGTTCCATAATTTCGGTAATAAAAGCGGCAATATCCTGCAACACGATTTCCTCATGATGCACACTGCCTTCTTTCATATTCTGCATGTACTGGTTCTCGGCCGGTACATTAAGCTGGCCATAACGCGTGGCTTTGACCACATCCTGACGAAAAGCCTCTTCGTCTATATCCATTACCGAGGCTTCGCGAATAGCCAGCGGCCGTCCCTTTATAATTAACGATAACAGTTCACCTGCATGTTTCGGGGTCACCGCATAAACCGCAGAATGGATTTTACATCCGGCGGGGATTCCCATCACTGGCACCACGTCATCTTTGTGTAATCGTTTTAATGTATGGTATATATTTCTCGCTGTGCCGTCACCACCGGCAAACAGCAGCAAATCTATGCCATGAGCCAGCAACTGTTCGACGGCTTTTTCGGTATCTTCAGCTGTGGTCGCACCCATGGTGTTATCAGCCAGTACCTCAACATTAAATCCCATGTCCCGACACAGGTTTTCACCCATATCATGGGCAGCCGTGTAGATGACACACTGATCGGCCTGTTGCTGAATATGCTGTAAACAACTGCGAGTGCGTGTCTGGGCCTGGGGCTTTGCACCCAGCTCTAATGCCTTTTGAGATATTTCACTGCCATCTGAGCCTTTTAAGGCCACTGCCCCACCCACGCCTGCCAGGGGATTAATAATTAACCCTAATCTAAACAATGATTTACCCCGACCTCAGCCAACATCCAATCTATTCAATTTACCATAAAGTGGTATCATAGCCCCTTATTTCAACCGGCCCAGTGCAAACTTTTATGAGCTTTCCATCTCCATTCAACACAAGACGCCCATCGGTGGCCGTTAAAGTTGGCAATGTTACTGTCGGTGGAGGTGCGCCTGTGGTGGTGCAATCCATGACTAACACCGATACTACGGATGAAGTAGCCACCGCCATTCAGATTGCAGATCTGGCTGCCAGTGGTTCTGAAATGGTCCGTATCACGGTGAATACATCGGAAGCCGCAGCTGCTGTACCAGGCATCAAGGCCCGCCTTAGTCACATGGGCATCAATGTGCCGATTGTGGGTGATTTCCATTTCAACGGTCACAAATTACTCACTCAGCATCCAGAATGTGCTGAAGCCCTGGACAAATACCGTATCAATCCCGGCAATGTCGGTCGTGGCAAAAAACGTGATGAACAGTTTGCCACCATGATTGAGTTTGCGGTGAAATATCAGAAACCGATACGTATCGGTGTCAACTGGGGCAGTATGGATCAGGAACTGCTGGCCCGGTTGATGGATGAGAATGCCCAGCTGGCAGAACCGAAAGATGGCAAAGATGTGATGTTTGAAACCGTCATCCGCTCCGCCATCGAAAGCGCACAGCAGGCCGAAGCACTGGGCCTGAGGCGAGATCAAATTATCCTGTCCTGTAAAATGTCCGATGTACAGGATCTTGTTAGCGTCTATCGCGAAATGGCCAGCCGCTGTGATTATGCCCTGCATCTGGGTCTGACCGAGGCCGGTATGGGCTCCAAAGGCATAGTAGCCTCTACCGCGGCACTGGCGATACTGCTGCACGATGGCATAGGCGATACCATTCGCATTTCCCTGACACCCGAACCCGGCGCGGCTCGCACCAAAGAAGTCATCGTAGCCCAGGAAATTTTACAGACCATGGGTTTAAGAGCATTTGTGCCACTGGTCACCGCCTGCCCTGGTTGTGGTCGCACCTCTAGCAGCTATTTCCAGGAACTGGCAAAAAAAATCCAGACCTATCTGCGGGATCAAATGCCCGTATGGGCAAAACAGTACCAGGGAGTGGAATCCATGTCGGTTGCGGTCATGGGTTGTGTAGTGAATGGACCGGGTGAGAGCAAACATGCCAATATCGGTATTAGCCTGCCGGGTACCGGTGAGAAACCGGTTGCGCCCGTATACGAAGACGGCCAGAAAACCGTGACCTTAAAAGGCGATCACATCGCCGACGAATTCCAGCAGTTACTCGATGCCTATGTCGAGCGGACCTACAGCAAACACTGACTTCGCCGAGAGCGACTCTATTATAATCCTGTGCAATCAGCCACAGAGCCACAGAATTTTTTTATACCCGCTGGGTACACGGGAAAAATCACCATCTTAACTCTGTATTCTCTGTGACTCAGTGTCAAAATTTCATTAATTCCAGATATGTAAAATTTAAAAAGCTTTATGCGGTTAAAATTCGCTAAACAGCGCACATTTAGAAGTGTTTCATTCAGAAATTTTAACTATTTGATCTACACTTAATATTAAGTCCATTATTGAACCTATCGCCGTGTCATCTGTACAACACCTTATTAAATACGCCAATCTGCCCACTCTGCCCCAGGTCATCTGGGAAATTCGTCGTTTGATCGATGATGATGGGGATCTCAACCAGATTGCCGATCTGATTGCCCAGGATGCAGGTCTGGCGGCGCTCACTCTTAAAACAGCCAATTGCGGTCTCTATGGTAAAAACGAAACCCTGTTTGAAGCCATCAAGAGCATCGGCCTGAACCAGATCGAAAATATGGTACTGGTTTCTGGGGTGTTTATGGCCCTGAAATCCGCCAACTCAAAATCCTTTGATCTGGAATCCTTCTGGATTAAATCCAGCCGCATGGCATTCCTGTCCAATATGGTTAGTCAGCGACTGGACATCAATCAGCCTAATTTGATACATACCTGCGCCCTGCTGTCCCATATTGGTGAGGCCATCCTGGATATGGGCCTGATTGATTTACGGGCACTGCACCAGGCTCTGAAGCATAATAATCAGCCACTGGAAAAAGTACAAAACGAAGTGCTGGGATACAATCATATCGATATTACAGTCGCTTTGTTTAGCGACTGGAATTTACCCGAAACCCTGATCAACCCCATTCGACTGTTTACCACCGAACAGGCCATTAACGATGAAATATGCTCGGTTTTACAGATAGCCAATTTCTTCCTGGCGGATATGTTTGCCCAATATGCCGAAATCGACGATGCCATTCTGGAAAAATACAACTGGAATGAACAAAATATCGAAGACATACGTAATGAGTTGATCCCGCTCTATGAAAACATGGCCGA
>CBDULX010000134.1:0-8566 GCA_965368175.1 uncultured Gammaproteobacteria bacterium
CAGCCTGTGGTGGTGACCCTGAAAGGTGTTCCTTTTGGGCTGAGTATTTGTGAGGATATCTGGTATCAGGGGCCCTCTGAGGATGCGGCAAAAGCCGGTGCCAAAGCTATGCTGATAATTAACGCTTCACCTTATCACCGGGGTAAATATCAGGAACGGCTGGATATATTGCAGCAGCGAATACAGCAAACCGGGATGTCCATGTTTTATCTGAATATAGTGGGAGGTCAGGATGAACTGGTATTCGATGGCGAATCGCTGGTGCTGGATAGTGCGGGCAAACTAATCACTCAGGGGCCGGATTTTGAATCTGTGGCACTGGATGTCTGGATTGACGCTGAGGGGAATACAGGAACCGATCAGGCCTTATTACCACTACCCCTGTCTGATGAGGCCAGTGTATATAAAGCCCTGGTGACCGCCGTTAGAGATTATGTTGGTAATAATGGCTTTGACGGTGTGGTGATCGGCCTGTCCGGGGGCGTGGATTCGGCTCTTACCCTGGCTATAGCGGTGGATGCTCTGGGGGCGGATCAGGTGCATGCAGTGATGATGCCTTCTCGTTACACAGCCCGGATGAGCCTGGATGATGCGGCCGAGGAGGCCACAACCCTGGGTGTGGATTACCGTATTATTTCTATTGAGCCCAGTTTTCAGGCTTTTCTTGATACCCTGAAGGACGATTTTGCAGGAACCGAACCGGATATCACCGAGGAGAATATCCAGGCTCGTTGTCGTGGTGTGATACTGATGGCTTTGTCCAACAAACTTGGGCGTATGTTGTTGACCACCGGCAATAAAAGTGAAATGGCGGTGGGTTACAGCACCCTGTACGGTGATATGGCCGGAGGTTTTGCGCCATTGAAAGATGTCAGCAAAACCCTGGTGTATCGGTTATGTCATTATCGAAACAGTATCAGCCCGGTGATTCCGGCCAGAGTAATCGAGCGGCCACCGTCAGCGGAATTGCGACCCGACCAGGTGGATCAGGATAGCCTGCCGGATTATGCGGTGCTGGATGGCATACTGGAGCTGTCGGTGGAGCAGGACAGGCCCAAAGCTGAGGTGATTGCGGCCGGTTATGATGAAGCTATTGTCGATCGGGTGATTCGCATGGTGCAGTTAAATGAATATAAGCGTCGACAGGCACCGCCAGGTGTGCGCATTACTCGTCGGGCGTTTGGACGAGATCGGCGTTATCCCATCACATCGGGCTATCGACGGGACTGAAAAGTACGTTATCATTGAGCCGGTAGAAAACTAAGGAACCCCTGGTTAAGTCTGGACGCTTTTAGCCAGCATAAAACCATCACGACCTGATCAGAGGTTCCCTAATAGATCTGATGATCGCAGGCCATTAATTTATAGATGGCCTAAACAGGGGGATAGAATGAAAAAAATAGTAGCTATTATCAAACCCTTTAAGCTGGATGATGTCCGGGCAGGTTTGACCGATGTGGGTATCACCGGAATGACCGCGACTGAAGTCAAGGGTTTTGGTCGTCAGAAAGGGCACACTGAGTTATACCGTGGTGCAGAATATGTAGTGGATTTTATTCCCAAGGTTAAAATTGAAATAATCCTCGAATCAGAGCGTGTTGATCAGTGCATTGAGGTGATTACTAATGCTGCCAGAACCGGCAAGATCGGTGACGGTAAAATTTTTGTCAGCAACGTTGAGAGAATTGTCCGAATACGCACCGGTGAGGTGGATAATGAAGCTATCTAAATCGAAAAAGGCGCTTTAAGCGCCTTTTTATATCCTGCTTAGTATAAGTCGGGATTTATACGACACATGGAAGTCGCAGATTAAACTAACAGTTGCTTGTAGCCGCTATTTGGCAGAAGCGTACTGATCAAAAAATTTTAAAACTTTGCCACAGAGTCACAGAGCGCACAGAGAAAACAGTCGTGGCTGTATTAGGGCGAACTTATAAAAACTCTGTGTTCTCTGTGCCTCTGTGGCAAATCTTTTGATTTTAAGTTAGCAAACGTCAGCTTCAGGGTGATTGGAGTCATTCCGACCAGGTTTATCAGATCTGGTTTGAGCTAATATATCTGATTCGATTTTAATTTAGTCGTGGTGGCTGTCCCAGTTCTGTTTTGTCTATATCTGCAGTTTGAATAAGTTCTTCTTTCTGGTTGGCCTGGATAACCAGACGAGTATCAGCGACCAGTTCAGGTAAATTCAGTTTGTTGTAAGCCAGTTCCAGTACCTCCAGAGCCTTACGGCTAGATGGCGTCTGTTGATAATTTTCGATGGTGTACTGGGCACGGCGTGCGGCAGCCAGCCAGGCACCCCGTTTGAGGTAATACTCGGCGACCTTCATTTCGTGTTCAGCCAGTTCATTGCGCAGGAACAGTAGACGTTTGTAGCTGTCTCCGGCGTATTTGCTTTCCGGATAACGGCGTATCAGGGTGGAATAATCCTGTATCGCCTGATTCAGGCTCTTAATGTCATGTTCGGCTGGGTCACGGGGAAACCATCCATCGAGCATGCCAGCCCCCCGGTTAAAATTAGACAGGCCTTTCAGATACCAGGCATAGTCAACATGGGGGTCACGGGGATTGAGTCGGATAAAACGATCAGCTGCTGCTATGGCAGAGTCGGCTTCATCGAACTTGTAATAAGCATAAGCAACATCCAGCTGTGCCTGTTTGGCATAGGGGCTGAAAGGGAAACGTGCTTCCAGGGTTTCCAGTTGTTTGATAGCGGTTTCGAACTCACCGGACTTCAAGGCGTCTGTGGCCTGTGTATAGAAGTCTTCTGCGGTCCAGTCTGCAAAAATATCGGTGATTTTAGAATTTTCACTGCAGGCAGTGAGAAATATGGCAATCAGTAATAAAGCTAAATGTCGCATAAAACCAGGCTATCCAAAAATATTCAATCGGTTAGAATTCGTAATTATACCTAAGTTCAATCTGTGAAGCGCTATGGCTGATGAAATTTTAATCAAAACAATCCCCGAACACTATGCCCGGCAACGTCTGGATGCCGTATTGGGGGAGCTGTTTCCGGATTATTCCCGCAGTCGGATGCAGCAATGGATCAAGAGTGGCAAGATATTGCTGGATGGTCAGCAACCCAGGGGGCGGGACAAGGTGCAGGGTTTTGAAACTGTGGAAATCCATGTTGAGCCGGAACCTCTGGATGACCGGGTAGAAGCCGAGAACATTGCACTGGATCTTATTTACGAGGACGATGATTTGATCGTCATAAACAAACCCACCGGCCTGGTAGTGCATCCAGCGGCAGGTCACCGGTCGGGCACTTTGCAGAATGCCCTGTTACATTTCGACCCGAAACTGGTGGAGGTGCCACGAGCGGGCATTGTGCATCGGCTGGATAAGGATACTACTGGCCTGCTGGTGGTGGCTCGGAATCTGAAATCACACAAGTCACTGGTCGATCAGTTGCAGGCACGTAGTGTTCACCGTGAATATCAGGCGGTGGTTACTGGATTGTTGACTGCGGGGGGTACGGTGAATGAACCCATTGGCCGCCATCCCCGAGACCGTAAACGTATGTGGGTGCGGGAAGACGGTAAAGAAGCGATTACCCATTACCGGGTAACTGAGCGTTACCGGGGGCATACTCTGGTAAAGGTTAACCTGGAAACCGGGCGCACACATCAAATCCGGGTACATATGGCTTACATTTATCATCCTCTGGTAGGGGATGCTGCGTACGGTGGGCGATTGAAGCTCCCCAGGGGAGCCTCAGAAACACTCAAAACCAGTCTGAGGAATTTCAATCGTCAGGCTCTGCATGCTGGCCGACTGGGACTGATTCATCCAACTACGGGTATGAACTGTGAGTGGCAGTCGGAGTTGCCTGAAGATATGCAGGCCCTGATCATGTTATTGCGGGAAGATCTGGAAGGTGGCTGATTTCCTGCTGCCTGACTGGCCGGCTCCGACCAATATCCACGCCTATACATCCACCCGTGGCGGGGGGTTCAGCCATCCACCTTTCGATAGTTTCAATCTGGGCCGTCATGTCGGTGATGATGAAACGGATGTGCAAGCTAATCGTCAGCAATTAGTTCAACAACTGAATTTACCTGCCGAACCCGTCTGGCTGGATCAGGTGCATGGGACTGGAGTGGTGGATCTAAGCAATGCAGTCGAAGGCTGTGAGGGTGATGCTTCCTTTGCCCGGGAAGCTCACCGGGTATGTGGTGTTATGACCGCGGATTGCCTGCCAGTCCTGTTCTGTGACCGACAGGGGCAAACGGTGGCAGCTGCCCATGCAGGCTGGCGAGGACTGCTGGCCGGGGTGCTGGAATCTACTCTGGATGCCATGGACTGTGAACCAGAAGATATCATGGCCTGGTTGGGTCCAGCCATTGGCCCCGACCATTTTGAAGTGGGTGAGGAGGTATTTCAGGCCTTTGTTCAGCAGTCAGCAGATAGTGCACAGGCTTTTAAAGCCAATCGTCCCGGGCACTATCTGGCGAATATATACCAGCTGTCTCGATTACGTCTTCAGAAATGGGGCGTTAGTCGAATATACGGTGGTGATCTCTGTACCTTTCAGGAACAGGATCGTTTTTTTTCTTTTCGACGGGATGGTCAAACCGGGCGAATGGTCAGCTTAATCTGGAGAGAACAATGATGTGGTCAGTGTTAACCCTGGTCGGTGCAGACCAGAAGGGTATAGTCGCGGCGGTATCCCAGGCCCTGTTTACAGCCGACTGTCAGCTCGCCGAAGCCTCAATGATGCGACTGGGTGGGAATTTTGCCATTATGTTACGGGTTGGTCATGATCAACGGGTCGATCTGGAGCAGGTATTGTCGCAGGTCACCCAGGCCATGAATCTGCATTTGCATCTGGATCAGGATGTTGAGTCAGGTTCTCAGGCTGTTGAGCCTGATGTTCATGTCACTGTGTATGGCGCCGATCGCCTGGGTATAGTGGCTCAGGTAACTGGAGTACTGGCAGAAGCCGGGCTAAATATTATCGATCTGGAAACCGCCGTGGCCGGTGATTCAAATAAACCGATCTACATCATGTCGCTGGAAGGCCATGCCAGCCAGGGATTAGAGGCCCTGCAAAAGGCTATTGTTGATCTGGATCTCGACATAGACATCAGCCTTACCCCCATAGATACCATGAGAGGCTGATATGCCGGTGAAGGAGATACTGACTTATCCGGATGAGCGATTGAAGCAGCTGTCTGAGCCGCTGGAGACACTGGATAATGAAATTCTTGAATTTATAAGGGAACTGGAAGCTACTCGTCAGGCGGGCCCAGGTGCCGTGGGTATAGCCGCCCCGCAGCTGGGGCTGGCCCGGCGTATAGTCATTGTTGATGTGTCCAGCAGTCGTAAGCCCAGTGATAATCATGGCCATATGGTAATGATTAACCCGGAAATCACTGAATGGGAAGGCATGGTCATGGGGCGGGAAGGCTGCTTATCCGTGCCGGACTTCACTGGAAATGTGATTCGGGCCGAGCGTATCCAGCTCAATTATATGGACCAGACAGGTGTAAGCCATAATATCGAAAGCACTGGTTTCGAGGCCCGAGCCATCCAGCATGAACTGGATCACCTGGATGGTTTATTGTTTCTGGATAGACTGGTGAGCCGACGCACCGACCTGTTCAAACGAAAGGTCTATAAAATCTGACCCACGGTGCTTTCGTAAAAACACAAATGAATTTAACATAAACAATGATTTAGGTTATTCTTGTGATGTTGCACAATAAATAATAATGCCAAGTTGTCATTTTAATGGGAAAAGAAACCGATAGTCTCGATCTGGAACAGCGCTTTGGTCATGTCATGCACCTGACCGGCGAGGGTATCTGTGATTATCATCTTCCACCCGAACCAAGTCTCAATGTCTGCGAAAACTGGGCTGCTATATTGGGCTATGCGGTTTCCGACATCCCTGGCGTCCCCATCTTCAATAGCTGGTGGGGCCAGCAAATACACCCCAGTGATCATGCTCGAGTCATTAAAACTTTCAATAGCCTGTATTCCGGTGAAATCGAGCGATTGTTATGCCAGTTCAGAATCCGTCATAAAGAGGGTCAGTATCTCGATGTGGAAGTGGTGGGCGAGGCTCTGAGTCGTGACCAGAAAGGCTGGGCAGAACACGTATTTACCGTGATGCGGGATCTGCGATTTGCCGATGATCGTTATCTGCAAATTGTTGAATCACTGCAGGAAGGAATTTGGGTTGTCGACAAAAATCAGAACATGATTTACGCCAACCAGCACCTGGCAGATATACTGGGATACGATATGGATGATCTACAGGGACAGCAACTGTTTCAGTTGATGACCGGCGACTATGCCAGTACCTGCAAGGCCAGGCTGAAACGAATCAAGCCTGGTGCGACTGAAAATTACGAAATCGAATTCCTGCACAAAGCTGGCCATAGTCTGATGACGGAAGTCACTATGACGGCCATGGAAGACGCGTTCGGCGGGCCAGATGGTTTCATTATCAGTGTTGTTGATGTCACTCAGCAAAGAACCCAGGCCCTGCAACTGAAAATGCTGTCCAGCGCCGTTGAGCAAAGTGGCACCATGGTAATGATTACCAACCGTGCCGGTGATATCGAATATGTAAATCCAAAACTATGCAAGGCGACCGGTTACAGCAAAGAAGAAGTTACCGATATGAAGGCTCGAATGCTTCAATCTGAGGGGAGCGATGAACAGCGAGCCGAGATGCTGGCGACCACTGAAACGGGTAATGACTGGCATGGAGATGTGCACATCCGGAAAAAAAATGACGATGAGTTCTGGGCTTTAACCACTATTTCTGCGATACGTGATGATACTGGACAAATCAGTCATTATATTTCTGTAGGTGAGGATGTTTCGGAGCTGAAAGAGGCTCACCTGAAAATGGAGCAGCTGGCCTATGTCGACAGTCTCACCGGGCTGGCCAATCGACTGCTGTTCCGGGATCGTCTGGAGCAGGTGCTGAAATCCGTACAGCGGAACAATACTCAGGCGGCATTACTATTTCTTGATCTTGACCAGTTTAAACGTATTAATGATTCATTAGGCCATGATGTGGGTGACGCCCTGTTGATGAAAGTGGCGGAAATGCTGCGTCAGTGTGTACGTCATCAGGATACAGTGGCCCGAATGGGCGGCGACGAATTTGTAATATTGCTGACCGATGTTGATGGTATGGCCGGTGCTTCGGCTGTGGCCCGGAAAATCCTTAATATTATGCAGAACCCCAATCGATTATTGCGCCATGAAATTATCGTCACCCCCAGTATCGGTATCACCATGGCCCCCGATGACAGCCTGAATGCCGACATTTTGTTGAAAAATGCCGATCTCGCGATGTACCGCGCCAAGTCCATGGGACGCAACAATTACCAGTTTTTTACCGAGGAAATGAACGCCCAGGTACTGGACAATTTAATGATTGAAAACGAGCTGCGTCATGCCATCGATAACAATGAGCTGATCCTGGATTTTCAGCCTCAGATGTCCTTACGTGCATCTCAGTTGACCGGAGTTGAGGCGCTGGTGCGCTGGATTCATCCGGAAAAAGGACTGATGGACCCTGATGCGTTCATTCCAGTAGCCGAACAGGCAGGACTGATGGTTCATCTCGGTGAATGGATTCTGCGCAATGCCTGTCGACAATGGCGTGAAGTGGAAAAACAGGGTATGCCACCGGTTAAGCTGGCGGTCAATCTATCAGCCCGACAGTTCAGGGATCAATACCTGCTTAATATGATCCAGAATATTCTGTCGGAAACCGATTTCAAACCGATACAGCTGCAACTGGAAATTACAGAAACTACCTTGATGGATAATCTCGAGCATGCTGTTTCCATACTGGAACAGATCAAATCATTGGGTATTTCCGTATCCATTGATGATTTTGGTACCGGTTATTCATCGCTAAATTATCTGAAACGCCTGCCTATTGATGAGTTAAAGGTGGATCGTTCTTTTATTCGAGATATCCCGGAAGATAAAGATGATATGGCCATTACTTCGGCGGTAATCGCCATGGCTCATGAATTGAAGATTAAAGTGGTGGCGGAGGGTGTGGAAACCCGTGAACAATGGGACTTCCTGAAGAAGAACAAATGCGATTATGCCCAGGGCTATCTGCTAGGTAAGCCTTCCAAACCGATGGAACTGCTGAAGCGGTTCGCGGATAAGACGGTCACTTGAAAATCTCTCAGTCACCCATATATCTAGAATAACACTAGACTTTTTGAGGGTAATTCCATGAGAATGGATCGATTAACCAGCAAGTTTCAGGCTGCACTGGCCGAAGCCCAGTCCCTGGCTGTGGGGCGTGATCACCAGTTCATCGAACCGGTACATATGATGCTTGCTTTACTGGATCAGGACGGCGGTACGGCCCGCCATTTGCTGACTCTGGCCGGAGCCAATGTCAATGGCCTGCGTTCACGACTGGGGGAAGAGCTGGAACACCTGCCACAGGTGGAAGGCAATGCCGGCGAAGTACATATTTCCAATGATTTAGGCCGCCTATTGAATGTGGCTGATAAGTTTGCCCAGCAACGAAAAGACCAATACCTTTCCAGCGAAATATTTTTACTGG
>CBDULX010000135.1:0-8503 GCA_965368175.1 uncultured Gammaproteobacteria bacterium
ATTCAAAATTTGAATCATAATCTGGATAGGTTCTAAGTCATTGATATACTAATAATAAAGAAGAATGAAATTGATTCTTCAACATTGTAGTCAGATTCCCTTACTTATGTGTAGAAAAATAAGGAATCACATGTCGTTTCAAAAAAAAACCTGAAATCAAAAACAGCTCTCAATTCACCATCCGCCCATCCCTAAATTACTTAAAGACTGCTTGCCGAACTGAGCAAAATATAACTGTGCAGCAATGAATGCAGAAGCCCTGCACGCCCTGTGGAGCAGTGTGGATGCCTGTCTGGAGAATACTAACTCTACAGCCACTTACATTAGAAGTGCTGGAAGATCAGCGAAAACAATTACATAAATAAATTTCATGCACATTTTACACTTAAGCCATCAGCTTCACAGCCTGGAGTCCGGGTATAAAGCATTGATAAAAAAGGAAATTGACCTATGATACTAAAAAATACCCCGAGTGATTGACTATAGCGGATTGCCACGAAATATTCTAAGGAAACCCTGTTTAATTCAGAGATTCCGCTTAAACAGGGCCCTGAAGCTTTATCCCTTCGCCCGACCACAGCCATTTCCCTATTTTTTTTATTACGCAATCCCCATCCCATATACTGATAAGTATCAGTAACTCGATTACACATTTTTAAACGGGATTCTCATTTAAATATGTTGAACCCACCACATCAAGCCTATTATTAAGAAGGATACAGACATGTTAATAAAAACTTCCAATGCTAATACCAAACGTAACTATCTCAAAAGAATAGAAGATCATTTCGAGCGCCTGAAAAACAGTTGGCAGGGGAATGACATTTTTTCCGGCAGAATGCCGGATAAGGAAGCCATCCTGTTAAACAACAATGATTATTTAAGCCTGTCCAATCACCCCTATGTTGCTTCGCGCCAGGTGCAGGTGCTAACGACCGGAGAAGCGGATCTTGTCGCATCCAAGGTTTTTGCACACGTCGAAAGCCCGATTGGCGTGCTAGAGCAACGCTATGCCGATTTTATGAAATCGGATGCGGTACTTCTGACCCAGTCGGGCTGGTATGCCAATATCGGCCTGCTGCAATCCATTGCCGATCCGCATACCCCTGTATACCTTGATATGTTCGCCCATGCATCCATCTGGACAGGCGCCGAAATTGCGGGTGCTCCGATCCATCCGTTCCGGCATAACAGCCCGGAACACCTGGAACGACTGGTCAAGGAGCATGGCCCGGGCGTTATCGCTGTAGATTCAGTGTACAGTACCATTGGCAGTGTATGTCCATTGCGCGATATCGTTACTGTCGCAAAGGCTCACGATTGTGTCCTGATGGTCGACGAGGCCCATTCTCTGGGCCTGTATGGCGACAAAGGCGAAGGCATGGTGGTGTCCATGGGGCTGGAGAATGACGTTGATTTCATCACCGCGAGCCTGTCGAAAGGCTTTGCCCAGCGGGCAGGCTTAATAACCTGCAGCAGGGATTTCTCCAACTACTTCAAGTACACATCCTACCCCAATGCGTTCAGCAGCGGTTTATTGCGTCACGAGTTGGTCGCCCTGGATGCGACCCTTGATCTTATCCAGCAGGTCGATGATCGCAGGAATCGGCTGCACAATAACGCCACCTACCTTCGAGACCAGATGACCGAAGTCGGCTTCGATCTCAGTATCAGTCAGTCTCATATCCTGCCGCTGGCAGCCGGCCCTGAATCCAGGTTACTCGATATTCGTGACTTCCTGGAAAAGCACGGCGTATTTGGAGCTGCGTTCATTGCTCCGGCCACACCCAAAAATAAAACCTTAATGAGGTTTACCATGAATGCCAAACTCTCCGAGGATGAGCTGGATAAAGTGGCCAGGGTATGCAGAAAACTACAGGATGAGGTTTTACAGCCATCTAAAATGTCGGCTTGAGCCTGAATACCTGACTTTTACAGCCCATCGCCTCCGGGTTTATTCAGGCCGCCTGTTCTCAGGCGCCTGAATAAACCCGGATACGCTGCCAGAGAACATTTGATACCTATACGTGCTTTCGAAACTAGGCAAATTCGACCGGGTCATCTCTCGTGAGCCTGTGACTTTGGCAGTCCGCCACCTGGTGCATCAAATCACGGTATTTCTCAGGCTTATGTATGAGACTGCAGTAATATTTGCCATTGTCGCCTTCGACAACATCGGTCGGTTTAACCAGATACTTTTCCAGGTGCCTTTCACAGCTCGCATCGTATACACCATCTGTTTCCCAGAAATCCGGTAACACCTGGTAATTCGATAAACTGTCAAGCAGGTAGGCGGGAGCCGATTGAGCCTGTGCAATATCCCATTGAACTTTTAATTCGTCTTCTGTATAGACCAGCAGGTGATAATAGTCGTCATTACTGTTTCCCATCATCAGCATCCCAGCTGGCGAGACGGTTAAATAATATTCCCTGATTTTCAGTCGCTCACACAATGCCAGATAAAATTGAGCAAATACGGCATCGCTCATAAATGACGGTAGATTCACATCGGACGCATAAAACTGGCGTTTCATCTCAGAAAAATACGCGTATTGATGTTGCTGAAGAAAAGCCAGGATCTTATCGACCAGATTCCGATCGCCCTTCTCAATGTAGCCATCCACCAGCCCTTTATCAAAAGCATCGACAATACTTTTATCGTTAAACATCCCGGTCAGCAGCACCTTTTTCACATGGCTGTCGTTTATGCGTGCACATAATGAAAGGCCGTCCAGCTCTGGCATATCGTAATCCACCACCACGACCGAGACTTCATCGTGACGATGGCTGTTATGAATATGCCCCATTTCATCGAAAAACGCAGGGCCTACAGATTGCATGGATAACGAACCAATGGCAGTCTCCGGTTCGTTTCGGTAATCTCTGTATAGTGAGCGATTTTTATTCCGCACACTGACATCCTCCAGCAGTTGCCGCACATTACTGTAACACTGTATAAGAAATTCGCTTTGCAGCTCGACACTCATGCTCAGAGCACTCAGGAAATGGTGATCATCGTCGATAAACAACGCTGTGGTGGGATAAAAGCAGGGATATATTTCAGCCATGATCAGGTATCCTCGGGAAAAACAGAACGAACTCTGTATATTGATGTTGTATTGAATCGACACTGATGGTGCCGCCAAAACTTTCCATAACTTTTTTGCAAAACGCGAGTCCGATGCCACTACCCCGCCCGGTCTGCATGGATGAATAAAACCGCTTAAAAACATGGGGCAGGACTTTTGGACTAATACCCGGCCCGGTGTCCCTGAAATGCAGGCAGTGACCTTGTTCTGATACGGAAGCATAAATTTGAATTGCGCCATTCTGTGCCTGACGTATATGGTAAATCGCGTTTCTCAGTAAATTTAGCAGCACATGCAACATGAGTACGTCCGATCCGTAAAAATCAAAATTACAGCTGCTATCCCATGAGGCCATTTTACTTTCGTCGGGCGTTTTATCGGGATATTGATCCAGGGCATTTTGAATACAGTCTGCCATGTTGTGAATGGAAAACTCGTCCGGCTTGATATCTCCACTTGAAGAGTTGTGCAACAACATATCGATAATGATCAGGGCGTTGGCGGTCATAGTGTCTATGGTCTCCAGCGTTTGCGTCAGCTTTCCGTAGAATGCCGGGTTGAAGGGCTCCACCACGCCCTGCTCCTGGGCCCGTTGATGATCCACCACCAATTTCGGCAGTACTGCGTTAATACTGTAGTGAAACGCGCGTATACCCGCGATCGGCGTCCGCAGCTCGTGGGCAATGTTCCCGCCAATGGCCACCATCGCCGCCTGTTTTTCCCGTGCTATCAGATTCTTTTTATAATTGAATACCGTAACCGCAACCAGCAGGAACAGATATACGGGGATCTGGGGGTACAGATCTTGAGGCAGGGGCCGGGAAAAACTATGTTCAAACATAAATACGGCATAAGCCAGAAAGGCGCCGATGGCAAACGTCAACATATTGGCGAGCCAGTCATCGATGACCACGATCATCAGGGTTATACAGGCCATCATGGACATTCCCCAGACCATGGAGGCGTCATTTTTTAACAGCATGTAAGAAAAGAAAAATGGGCAAGCGTAGATAATGGTGAATGACCAGTAAGTTGACAAGTACTTCTTTAATCGCAACGGCCAACGGCTGTGAAATAGCAGGGGAACGCACAGAATCGCCCCGAGCAGGCGCAGCCACAGGTTTTCATAAGGCTGCGGATAGAGGTATTGCCATACAATATAGTACATGGGAAAGCCAATAATCGCGATCAGGGCGATTGCCGGCAAGTTTGGCTTGCTGTTTTCCAGGCTCTCATCTCTTGCATAATAAATACGCTCGAGCATGCGTTGAGATATATTTTTAATGCTCGGTTTCATAAGACTTAGTCCGTTACTCTCCTAAACTTGAGGCGCCCTTTGTTTGATGTACTCGACGCAATCGGGCTTAACTGATCATTTTAGCTAATTAAAAGGGGGTCGGTGACAAATGTAAATACTAATGATTCTCAGTTGTCACCGCCCCATTTAATTCTAACGACTAAGTACGCCTTAATTCTTTTACGCTTTGATATATCGCTCCGCGAATAAGCTCAGGTTTCAAACTATGGAAGAATGATTCCATAAATGCACTGTAAGTACATTGACCCGGACGATTGAGGCTGTGCTTAAACTCATACTCATTTAATATCTTTTTGAATCCACCATCAGTATATTCAATACCTCGATCTGTGTGAAGTAATATGCTAATGGGGAAATGTCGTTATTTTAATGCATACGGCATCACTACTCGTGTTAATTTGGTGGTACGTGTGTGGGACAATGACCAGCCAATAACTCTTCGTGAATAGAGAACCATGATCTGTTGCCAGGTATTGCCATCGACCATTCACCTTAAGTTAAGTGACATCAGCAACCCATAGCTGATTAATTGCCGTTGGCTTATCCAGTTTTCTTAATAAATTTTCGCCTTGCGACTGAAAAGGTTTTAAACCGGGCTGTCGCCGAGTCCCCCGTACAATTCGCTCTTTTAATCCGGATTCTCTCATCAGGTGTTCTACACGTTTTCTGCCCACATTAACTTCTTGATTTATTTGTGTTTTAACAACCCGTTGGCTAGCCTAGTCCTTCTGTTGCAAGCTATTCTGACCAGTTCCAATAGACGGAGCTTTTGTGAAATATTAGTGTATTCACCCCATAATTTAGTTCCAAATCAGCTATTTTGACAGTGTCACTATAATTGTGTAGAAAATCAGGGTATATACAGGCTAAATTATTGAATTTTCTATGAAATTAGTGATATAACTGAGGCCTATTTGTAAATTTATAAGAGACACGGGGTCTCGTTTATTCAACTGTTATGTGAAAATATGAATGTATTAATACCAAATGAAGAATTAGAGGAAAAGATGTTGCCTTCACCAACAGACGAAAATGCAATTCTTGTATTCGCTTCTTCATTTGATGGATACAAATATCGAGATTCTAATCAGTAATTAGTGAAAAACGTAAGAAAGAGAGAATCATTGAGTGATCTCCGTAGCGAAATATTTCTTATGTGTCGAGCAACCAGACACAATCAGGGCATTGATATTGTGAATATCTATAGTCAACTGCATCCTCTATTTGTAAAAGCCTTAGAAAGAAATAATGAAAACATATAATAACGACATCAAATCGTTCGCTACCACTCACTCATACCACCATAAAGCGGCGACTGTTTATGCTAAACATTATATTGAAATCATATGCAAATAATTAAATGTACTAAGAAACTACAAAAGGAAATGGGACTGAAAAATACTGACCTGTCAGTGAGTGAGTCAACAGATGTTGTTATTGGTCCCTGGCATGCTAATTTAATATATATTTTAGGTAAGAAATGCGTATTATTTGTAAATGATAAAACACTATTTAATTTTATAGTGACAGGAGTAACACGAGACCAGATAAGAAATCTATCAGATATGTTCGTAATAAACCTAAGATGTACTCTCATAAATGAAGGTATCGATGAAGAGTCATGCAATAAAATATTAAACGAATATAGTTCGCTAGAGTTTAAAAACACGGACAATAAAAGCGTCCTAGGTTCTATCAACGACCTTGCTTTTCATTATAAAGTGAACATTGAAGATGAAGGCAGTATACACACTCATCAAATTCCTAATATAATTAAAAGGTTCAATCATATGCCTATGGGTGCGCTGAAATATACTTATGCAATTAAAGCACTAAAAGAGGCACTATCTAATTAATAAGACACCCATGTTAGAAGAATTCAAAAAACTGCCAACCACAGATTTAAAAACATTCTTTAATAATATTTTTTTAACAACACGATTCTGTGAGGAGAATACGGGGGGAAATTTTGACAGAATGACAAACAATGGCCCTTGTTGTATATACTATATACAAGGCGCAGTATTACATACAACGGAACCTTTACGTTCTGGTCTTTTAAGGAACTCTTTCTGTAATCATCAACCCCTATTATAAAGTGCTCTGAATCATGGTGAATTTTCTTCTATTAACGCTCGGCATAGGCCTGCTCACCGTTGGTGGTGAGGCATTGATTCGAGGTTCACTGGCTGCCGCCAGCCGCCTCGGGGTATCACCATTGCTAAGTGGCCTGGTTATCGTAGGTTTCGGTACCTCGGCACCAGAATTGGTGGTCTCTGTAGATGCTGCATTAAATCATAAGCCGGATATAGCTATCGGCAATGTTGTGGGTAGCAATATCGGCAATATTTTGCTAATTCTAGGCATTTGCGCACTCATCACCCCGATGGCAGTAAAACCGTTGGCGCTACGCCGAGACGCTGTCACGGTCGTGGCGGCGAGTATATTATTTCTGGTTCTCGCTGGCGGCAGCGCACTTGGCCCTGTTGACGCTGTAATACTTCTGATGACTTTAGTGGCTTACCTGGTATGGGCTTATTGGAGTGAGCGCAGTCACGCTGCACCTTCAGCAGAAGTTCATAAAGCTGAATCCCAAGAACTAACCGCCTTACCAGAATCAGGAGTATGGACTGTCATAACAGTGATTACTGGTCTACTGCTGTTAATTACCGGGTCACAGGTGCTACTTATGGGAGCCGTCGGGATTGCGGAACACTTTAAAGTTTCTGAGGCGGTTATCGGCTTAACCCTGGTGGCAGTTGGCACTTCTCTCCCAGAGCTTTCTATTTCTGTTATCGCAGCACTGCGTCGACACGCCGATGTTGCCGTTGGCAATGTACTTGGCAGCAATATATTCAATTTACTGGGAATTCTAGGTGTATCCGCTATTCTTCAGCCACTTCCAGTCCACATAAGAATCCTGCAATTCGATCAATGGGTTATGCTGGGGTCATCTCTATTACTGTTGTTGTTTTTGTATACAGGGAATCGTCTGGGCCGATTGGAAGGCGGGGTACTTTTGGCAGGCTATGTTGTTTATGTCGTACTAAGCTTTACTCAATTCGGAAGTTAACACCAAATGAATACATACAGAAAAAGACCAAGGGCCACGTCTCTCCTTTTGCCTTTACCCAGGAAAACACCAACATAGTTATCCGAAGTCAATAAAGTTACCTAAACAGGATCAAAGCCCAATGGTTGATGTACTGTATGGCACACAATATCAAGAAATCACAGCATTACGATTCAATAGGGTAAATGGCTGGACGAAAAGTAAATTATTGGGCATGATATGAGCCAATAAATTATTCAGGCTTTTTAATAATCTAATATAACAGAGCTTTGAGATTGTACAGCCGTTTAAGTGCATGGTATGTGTTTTATTTAGCTGGGTTTTTCTACAGCCTTGTTCATTGCAATAATCAGGAATACATTCATGAATAAAATTAAGAACTCCAGTTTTAAAGTTCTGACAATAATTGAAGACATTGGATTATTAGTTATTGCAATTTCGACAGTCATAGCCATGAGCTCTGAAATTGGAGCAATGTTTAGAGCAATGGAGGTGACCTTAGCTGATTTATTATTACTTTTTATATATCTTGAAGTGTTAGCAATGATCGGGATATACCTTAAATCAGGCAAATTACCTGTTCGTATGCCACTTTACATTACTATTGTAGCTCTGGCGCGTTATATGATACTTGACATGAAAAACCTGGACACATTAAGAATGCTTGGGCTTGCAGGAGCAGTGCTTATTCTTGCTATATCTATCCTTGCTATTCGATATGGTCATGCCCGATATCCATATAATAATACCGAAGACGACTAACATTACAATTAAGGAGCATCTGATCAATTATATGATGCTTCTGGCTTCAGCAGGGTAAAACGCTGGACGAAACGCCGATAATTGGGCATGATGAGGCCAACTACAGGTATTTAAGTTTTAGAAGCATCTAATATATCAGGGTTCATGGAATACACAATCATTACAATCAACTAACATATACAGACGACTCTCAAGCCTACAGTCATTAAATTAAACTATAATACGCATCTAAAAAATATGCCTGGATGTGAAGTTCCTGAC
>CBDULX010000136.1:0-8473 GCA_965368175.1 uncultured Gammaproteobacteria bacterium
ATTTTCATGTTTATTTCTGCTATACATAAATGAACAACCCTGGGTTCTCATTAATATTGTAGAGGCTGGCGATAAGGTTTTACACATCTTACCTGGTGTTTTTGGGAATATTTATTAAATTTCCAGGGAACCTCTGATTAAGTCTGGTTGAGTTTAGGCTGCGATAAAAGTGATTATATTTTTCACGAAGTGAGGCGTAATAGTCATTCTATTGCAACGAACTTCGGGGATAATCTGGACGCATTTAGCCAGAGTAAAACAATCACGACTTGATCAGAGGTTCCCTGGATCAGGGCATGGGAAGAAACTGAAATTGTTGTAAACTTATAATTCGGAAGGCCATCAATGATTACTATAAAAGAATTCATGACGGAAAATCCCTATAGCTTGCGTGAAACTGACCTGGTTTCTGATGCATGGAAGATAATGACGGAAAAAAATATACGTCATATCCCCGTCACTGGCAGTGATAACCAGCTGCTTGGACTGGTTACCCAGAGAGATGTACTTGCGGCAACAGGACCCATTCAGGAGGGTGATAAGGCATCACATCTGGAAGGCCAGGATATAGAGCTATCAGATATAATGATTCGAAATGTAAAGGTCGTTCGTAAGGACGAGTCTTTACGTGAGGCGGCAGTGTATATGCAGTCACATAAGTACGGGTGTTTACCGGTTGTAGCAGACAATGGCGTGGTCGGAATTATCACCGATACTGATTTTGTGTCCATTGCTATAAATTTACTTGAGCAGGTAGAACTGGCTGAAGATGATGATTACGATATGGAAGATCTGATTGATGAGCTGTAAATAAAAAACAAAGTGGTTCCGGGGGGGGCTGATTAAGTATGGACGCTCTTTGCCAGTATAAATCAATTACGAGCTGATCAGAGCTACACTGCAATAAAATGTGTCAGATTTAGTCGAACCTGGTGCCGGAAAATCCTTTATAATCTACCTTCCGTTTTCGCTCTTACCCTGGCCACCAGAGGTCCTTTCATGAATTTTTCGTCTTTAGATCTAGCCCCTGACCTTCAGCGAGCCCTCGATGCCTGTGGTTATCGTCAAATGACACCTGTTCAGCAGCAGGCAATTGTGCCAGCACGGCGTGGTAAAGATATACTCGCCCATGCGCAAACGGGTACCGGTAAAACCGCAGCCTTTGCACTGCCTGTATTGCAGCAGATGATAGATCGGCCTAAACCTACGGTGGCTGACTTTCCTCGAGCCTTAATTCTAGCGCCTACACGGGAGCTTGCTGAGCAGCTGGCCGATACGATTAAACGTTATGCACAGTTTACCTCGTTAACAGTCGAGGCGATTTATGGTGGCAGCAAGTTATCAGCTCAGCAGAAGAAGCTTCATGCCGGTGTTGATGTATTGATTGCCACACCAGGGCGTTTACTGGAGCACCTGGAGCAGTGTAGCGTTCATCTTTCGCAAATAGAATTTGTGGTGCTTGATGAAGCAGACCGCATGCTGGATATGGGCTTTATCGCCGATATCAAATCGATTCTAAGTAAAACATCAGATCAGCGTCAAACCCTGCTGTTTTCTGCCACCACGTCTACAGGAGTTAGTGAATTAGCGAAAAAACTGCTCAGAAATCATCAGACGGTAAGCACGGCAAAAAAGAATGCAACGGCCGATACCGTAGAACATGTGGTGTATGAAGTGGAAGAGCGGCGTAAGTCAGATTTATTCATTGATCTATTAGATACGCACAACTGGTTTAAAGTGCTGGTATTTACCAGTACCAAAGCACAGGCAGACGAGTTAAAAGCAGCGTTGAAGCAGGTGAAGATTAAAGCTGCCGTTTGTCACAGTGACAAAAGTCAGGGTACCCGTCGTCGTGCAATCGCCGACTTTAAGAATGATAAAGTTCAGGTGCTGATTGCGACGGAAGTCGCTGCTCGAGGTCTAGATATACAGGGGCTGGAGCATGTGGTTAATTTTAATCTCCCTTATCTGGCTGAAGATTATGTTCACCGCATTGGTCGAACAGGTCGCGCCGGAGAAAAAGGCCAGGCTATTTCATTTGTGAGCCGTGAAGAAGAACGCACGCTGAGTAACGTCGAGCGTTTAATTGGTGAGAACATTACTCGCATAGTAATGCCAGGTTATGAAGTAGGTAGCCGGGAATCATTGTTTGAAAATCTGAAGAAAAATGTTCGCCCTTCTCGAGTTAATAAAGCAAGCCAGACTAAAATCGCCAGGACCAGATAGCATTCGGTTTTTACAGATAAAACAACTTAATCAGGAGTAATTAATATTATTGTTTCAACAATTAAACAGAGCAGGGTAATTGCCTGTGACGAATAACGATGTATTACGCCGTCTCCGCTATGCCTTTGACTTTAACGATTCAAAAATGATTGCAATATTTGGTCTGGCTGATCATAAGGTAACTCGGGAACAGGTTAGCGACTGGTTAAAGAAAGATGAAGATCCTGCATTTCAGAAATGTAACGATAATCAGCTGGCAATTTTTCTTAATGGATTGATTAACGATCGACGCGGTAAAAAAGAAGGGACTCAGCCCGAGTTAGAGAAGCGTGTAAATAATAATATAATTTTAAGAAAATTAAAAATAGCACTCGACCTGAAAACAGAAGACATATTAGAAATTCTGGCTCTTACCGAAACCTACATAAGCAAGCATGAATTAAGTGCATTTTTTCGTAAGCCGGATAATAAACGTTATCGTGACTGTAAAGACCAGATCTTGCGTAATTTTATAGAAGGTGTACAGCTTAAATATCGGAATAATGAACCAGGGAAGCTCTGAACAGGTGGCTTTTATCAGCCTGAGCGCGCTGAATAAAGTGACAAAGTATTCATGGGGTGAAGCGATAGCCTGGCGTAGCTCCTGCGTTATGTGGTCGTCCATTTCGCTTTCGCTCCAGTTGCGATGACACTTGTACAGAGTTCTCCTGAAATCCACAGGCTTAAATTCCAGAACCGTATATCACTCCCTGGTTCCAGATAGCAGAACAGAGAATTGGGTGGAAACATCTTTTATCAAATCCTGTAAAAAAGTGTGCTCTAAGCTCAATTAATTAGTATATTAGAACCAATAATTTTATAACACGGTTTTTTTCATGCAACCTGTCGTTTCCATATCGAACCTGTCTAAGACCTATGCCAATGGTTATCAGGCACTGAAAAATGTGTCCATGGACATTAAGCCCGGAGAAATTCTGGCACTGCTGGGGCCAAATGGTGCGGGCAAAACCACACTGATTTCGATTATCTGTGGCATTGTTAATGCCAGTGAGGGCAGCGTGACCGTTGATGGCTTTGATATTGTTGACGATTATCGCATCACGCGCAGTATGATCGGCCTGGTACCTCAGGAACTCACTCTCGGTGCATTTGATACGGTGTGGAACACCCTGAGTTTCAGCCGTGGCATGTTCGGGAAAAAACCGGATCCTGTTTACCAGGAGCAGCTACTGAAAGACCTGTCGTTATGGGAAAAGAAAAACAGTGAACTGATGGCGCTGTCAGGCGGCATGAGGCGGCGAGTGTTGATTGGCAAAGCTCTGGTGCATGAACCATCGATCCTGTTTCTGGATGAACCCACGGCAGGTGTCGATGTGGAATTACGCAAGGATATGTGGTCACTGGTGCGTCGCCTGCGTGAATCGGGGGTCACAATTATCCTGACGACTCATTATATAGAAGAGGCGGAAGCCATCGCTGACCGTGTTGGTGTCATCAACAACGGTGAGTTATTGCTGATTGATGATAAACAGGCATTAATGCATAAGCTGGGTAAAAGGCAGTTAATTGTCGATCTGGAACAGCCCGTAGCTGAATTACCTGAAGTGCTGGCACCCTGGGCGCTGGAATTATCGAAAGATGGCTGCCAGCTGACTTATACATACGATCCACACAAATCGCATACCGGCATTAACGGACTGTTACAGACGACCAGAGAAGCCGGCCTGGTGATAAAAGACCTGAAAACCACTAAGAGTTCACTGGAAGAAATATTTGTTAACCTGGTAAAAACAAAATAATGAACATCTATGCCATTAGAGTCATCTATAAATATGAAATGCTACGCGCCTGGGAAACAATGCTACAAAGTTTTGTGTCTCCCGTTCTAACCACTTCGCTTTATTTTATCGTATTCGGCGCTGCCATTGGCTCGCGTATCGAGACTATCGAAGGTGTGAGCTACGGGACTTTCATCGTGCCAGGCCTGATCATGCTGGTGTTACTCACCCAGAGTATCGCAAACGCATCGTTCGGTATTTTCTTTCCTAAATTTACCGGCACTATTTATGAAGTGATGTCTGCACCTATCTCGTTTTTTGAAATCCTGGTCGGTTATGTAGGCGCTGCGGCAACCAAGTCTTTTATCATCGGCCTGATAATTCTCGGCACGGCAGGTTTTTTTGTGCCACTCGAAATCGCCCATCCAATATGGATGATAAGCTTTCTAGTTCTAACCTGTATTTCCTTTAGTCTGTTTGGTTTCATTATCGGATTGTGGGCAACTAATTTCGAAAAATTGCAACTCATTCCAATGCTGGTGATCACCCCGCTGGTTTTTCTCGGTGGCAGTTTTTATTCGGTAAATATGTTGCCACCGGTCTGGCAGACGGTGACATTGTTCAACCCTGTTGTTTATCTTATCAGCGGATTTAGATGGAGTTTTTTTGAAGTCTCAGATGTTGGTGTGGGCCTGAGCCTGACTATGGTGCTGGTGTTTCTGGGTGCATGCCTGCTTGTAGTCTGGTGGATGTTCAAGACGGGATATCGATTGAGGCAATAAAACACCACAAATGCCCCGACTAAATTATGATATTGATAACTCTGGCCTCAGGTTATTTCTGATTCTACTAAAAGTTGTTAGTACCGACGATGATAACGGCTATAGCTGAGTTTTACTTGATCAGCGGTTCCCTGGTTTATGAATCACCTGTTTTTTCAGTTTTAATCAGGTCAAGCAGGTATTTGTCCTGCAGTGATGAATTTATTGCGGCTTCTATACCCGCATAAACATCATCAACAACCGCTTCGGTATGTAGATTATCAATTGTAAGACTGTCTTTTTCTTCGGCTTCACGCACCGTAGTAATAACATCGGCTAGTGGAATTGTAGCTGGATCATAGCCGGGAATATAACGCGTCGGCAGTGTTTTTGTTGCTACCAGCAGTTTTGCTTCTAGCAGGCGGTTAACCAGTAATTCACAGGCTTCTGAGCCTGCATTCATATGCTCGGCCAGTGCATTAATTGTCCAGGCTTCTTTATGCTGATGATAATGACGAGTAACCAGCGTCATTATCATCAATGCCATGATTTCACGCATGCGATTACTCAGGCGTACCACACGGGATCGTAAGTTACGATGTGAAGGCAGTTGATGATAGGCGGTAATACTGCAGCCAATGAGTAAAATTAGCCAGTTTATATAAATCCAGATAAAAAATATAATCATGGAGGCAAAAGCGGAATAAATAGCTGTATATTTTACTGAATTAACAACAAAAGCGGCAAATGCCCAGCTGGTGCTTTCCCATAATATACCGGCAACGATACCACCGACCAGGGCGGATCTGAATTTAACTCGAATATTGGGCACCAGCATATACATAAACGTGAAAGCAGCAATTACCAGCAAGTATGGTATTAGTCGAGCAAGCAGATGGACCATGGAACCTATGGCTTCGATTTCCATAATTTGCTGAAAAAACGCCATACTGAATAGGGATGCAGTTAAACCAAGTGCTGAGAAAAGAAACACTGGTCCAATTATAATAAGACTAAGATAGTCACTAAAACGTCGTGTAATGGAACGATGTTCTGTAACACGCCATGTATAGTTGAAAGCTTTTTCAATTTTCTGTAATAAAGAGACAACCGTATACAACAAAAATACGAGTCCTACAGAGCCCAGTACACCCGCCCTGGTATTATCTACAAAACTAATGATTCGTTCGGTGATTTCTGCGGATTTTTCCCCCATCGGTTGTAACAGATGAAGTAACATAGGTTCTATCTGATTATGTACACCAAAGCCTTTCAGGACAGAAAAGCTGACTGCCAGTAGTGGTACCAGTGCGAGTATGGTAGTGTAGACCAGCCCCATAGCACGTAAGGTGATCATGCCATCAAGTAGATCACGAATGACCAGGTGTGTAATACGCAGTGCTATAACCAGCTTTTGACGCCAAAGCGGCATATCATCAAATGCTATCTGCCAGGTAAATTTAACAAGCCTGCGTTGTATGCTGTTGAAATCCAGTAATTTAAACATATTGATGGTTTTAACCTTATTGAACGATATACCGGCAATAAATAGAATAGCGCTATTTCATGTGAATTGAAATCCCTACGTGATTACATGGTATTTCGAAAAAAAACGATTAAAGTCTGAAATTCAATTGAAGCTATAACCCGAGGCTCCCTGGAGAATCATTTTTATGCTATATAGCTACATCATAGGGAAGATATTGTAAATATTACTGCTATATTCTACGATTGCAATGTTTAAAGCTGGATATGCTTATTACCCTGGGTTTTAACTTTTTGAGGCTGGTGATCAATGCTGATCCAGAAAGTTACATCCAGTCTCAGTCCCATGATTTAAAATATAATTAACTGGAATTTATGATTAAATATACAAGTTTTCTTTCTGTATTATGCGCAAGTATTTTTCTTTATGCATGCTCTGATAATGAAATGACAAGAGAAGAGCTTGTCAGGCAATACATTGAATCTGGAAAGCTGGCTGCTGAAAGTCGTAGCCATAGTGATTTGGCGGATTTGATTTATAAAAACTATCGTGATCCTGAGGGATTAAATAAACAGCAACTAATAACATTTGTACGAGGCTATTTCTTCAGACATAAAAACATTCATCTGTTTATAAAAATAGATGACATTTTTTTTGAGACGGATAACCAGGCTTTTGTCACTCTGCATATTGCTATGGCAGGCAATATTATTACAGATGCAAATGCACTGTCGAGTTTGAGGGCAAACATCTATAAATTCGATCTGGAGTTAATTAAAGACGATGAGTGGTTGCTGAAATCAGCAAGCTGGAAAAAAGCCGCTATAAAAGATATATTGTAAACATATATGTTAAACTTTTAAAAACCAGGCCAGAGAAGAATGGCACTTACTTAAGGAAAGAAAAGCCGTAGCTTCGTCATGCCGGCATGCTTATAGCCGCTATCCAGCTGTCTAAACAATGGATTATAAAACACATCCTTGTGTTTTTCCCTTCGGACCATGCAGAGCATGTTTAAATTCGTTCCTGTCGAATTAATTCCGGCTCAAAAGCATACCGGAATGACGTAATACATTAATACTTAGTCTTAAGTAAGTGCCATTAGGGCCAGAGAGTTAATATCAAAAATAATATATATTCTCTGGCCCTGGTTTCATTTAATTACCATTGATATGCTGGTTAATAAAATTAAAAGCAATGTTAGCAATTTCATGACCTATATCCTGACCTGCTGGAATAGAGGCCGGGAAATGCACGCCTGACCAGAAGCGACTTTGTCCACAATCGTGTTCAAACTCTGACCAGGTACTCCAGTTTACAGAAATGTCACTGGCCGGCGTTAAGCCTGGTTCAATCAAAGATGAGCCCTGTGGGAAGGGAACACTCCAGCCCAGAATGTCCGATCCCAGATACAATCGACTGGCCTGTGCATGTGCGGCACAGAAACTGGCTGATGCTGAAGGATATTCCGGGTGGTCTGCTACATTCAGATAGCTGGTCCACTGCGAGCCAGGTATATCATCAACTGTTCCCTGGCCTGGGCCGCCCCATGCAGTAACCGGATGATCACGATATAGAAATGCAATGGCGCTGAAGGGTCTGACTGCATCGTAGCGACGTTTTTCTTTCCATATCGCAATAGCTGTATCAAAGGCTGCAATATTGGTTAAAAAATCGTATTGCACAAATTCAGCCAGACTCAGGCCATTGACCTGTGATGCAAACAGTGCAGAGAAGCCCAGGCTGTTTATTTTATTGTCGAATAACTCGGCAATCATTTTTTGTTCATCAGTCATACTGGCTGAAGCCTGTAATACGTCATCAGCCTGTTTTTTATATTTGTATAAATTCCATATCTGGCTGTCTTCAGGAAAAGGCGCAGCAAATCGACGATTGCTTTCATAGGAATAGGGCAGGGTTGTGCCCAGTTGAGCTGTTACAAACTGTTGCACCTTAAACAGGCCGCCACCCAGAGTGGTAATAGCCGGTTGCCAGCGAGAAGGCCGCTTTAATTTGTAAGCTGTGTTGACCGGTGAGTAATCTGTGTAATTGGAATAGGGTTTACGGTTATATTTCTGCCCGCCTTCATCACCCAGCTGATTCATGCCATCATGCTCTCTTACCAGCATAATGGCATTACCTGCCATATTGCCAATACCGATGGGAGTGCTGGTATTTTGCTGGTCATCGTCTGGATCAAGTCCTGCTGAAGATACCATATC
>CBDULX010000137.1:0-8441 GCA_965368175.1 uncultured Gammaproteobacteria bacterium
CAGTAAAAGCACCCTGTACACCCGTAGCGCCAATCAGTATATGGGGTTTGAGAGACTTAATGGCATCATGAAAAGACATTTTCGGATGATCATGTGCATAAGGTCGATTATGTTCGGCAAGATCTTTGCGTGATTTAACAACCAGTCCTTTTTCATCAACAAACCACAATCGCTGAAGGGCGCTGTTGTTGCTTAAGCCGCACCTGCATAAGGCAGGCAGGATTAAATCAGCCATACCCGTAGCAGCAGATCCTGCGCCGAGAAACATAATACGCAGGTCTGCAAACTGCAGGCCAGAAATCCTGATGGCACTGTATATACCGGCCAGAACCATCGTTGCGGTACCCTGAATGTCGTCATTGAAACATAACACCCGTTCCCGGTATGTACTGAGTAGTGTATAAGCATTGGGTGTAAGGAAGTCTTCAAACTGGATTAGTGCCTGAGGAAAAATATTCTGGACCGTTACTACAAACTCTTCAACAAGTTCATAGTATGCATCACCGGTAAGTCTGGTTTTTTTTACACCCAGATATAGAGGGTCTTCGCGTAGCGCCTGGTTATTGGTGCCGACATCGAGCATAACTGGCAGGCACTGTTCTGGGGGAATGCCGGCACCAGCGGTATAAAGTGCCAGTTTTCCGATAGGTATACCCATGCCGTTAGCACCAAGGTCGCCCAGGCCGAGAATGCGCTGGCCATCAGTAATAACGATCATGCGAACATCACGCTCTGGCCAGTTAGCTAATATCTCATGAATGCGGCCACGATCACTCGGTGTAATGTAAAAACCACGAGGTTCTCTAAATATATGCGCAAACTGCTGGCAGGCCTGGCCCACGGTAGGTGTATATATAACGGGCAGGAGTTCATCAATATTATCTATTAATAATCGGTAAAATAATCGTTCGTTACGGCCCTGCAATGCAAACAAAAGAATATAGCGCTCTATATCATCTGTTTTCCGGTTTAGATTCTCCAGCACGCGTTGTATTTGTATTTTCTGGTTAGTTACAGTCGCCGGCAATAAGCCCCTTAATTTATACTGGTCACGTTCAGCTTCGCTAAAAGCAGAGCCTTTATATAACCTTGGGTTTTTCAGAACATCAAATCCAGTCGGACCTTTTTTCAAAATACTCTCCTGTTAGACAGGTAATGAGAAGAGGGTATGCTACCGATATTGCTATGATCAGTTTAGATGTTGATTCGTCAATTAATTATAGATGACGATTAGCAGTATTAGGAGTCTCAGGTTAAGTCTGGTTGAATTTCGCCATTATAAAAAATCTCGACTTGATCAGAGGCCCGAGGTATTTCTATGTCCTGTCCACTGTATTTGCTGCATTTTCAGTCTCAATGTCTTACGATTAGTTATTGCTGCTGAGCAAGGCCCTATATCCATCTGTAATGACCGATTCCATCTCATTTCGTTTGCAGCTTATTGTATTTGCACTGGTCGCCAGTTCAGTCGCCAATATTTACATTACCCAGCCAGTCCTGCCCGTGCTACAACAGGAATTCGGGGCGGATATTGTGGTGGTGTCATTAACAGTATCGGCGGTCATTCTCGGCATCACGCTTTCCAATCTGCCATTTGGTTTACTGTCGGATAAGTTGCCTATCCAGCCGATCATTATTGTCGGTGGCGTTATGGTGGCACTTGGGGCTGTGGTCTGTGCGCTGACTGATGATATCTGGGTGCTGATTGGTGCGCGTTTTATGCAGGGGCTATTTATTCCCGCAATTACCACCTGTCTGGCAGCATATCTGGCCCGGACGCTACCGGTGGCAAAGCTGAATGTGGTGATGGGCGCGTATGTATCGGCGACGGTAATGGGGGGCCTGGGCGGGCGCTTGCTGGGTGGCTGGATTCATCCGCCCCTGCATTGGCGCTATGCGTTTATTACGGCTGCCGCACTAATGTTTCTCGCTACCTTTTCTGCACTACGCTGGTTACCGAGAAAAGTAGCTGCCCCCAGCATTCACAAAAACTCCGTCAGCTTTGGCGCATTAATGCGTCACTGGGCTCATCTGCGGATCTATTTGTGCGCTGCGGGTAGCTTCTTTATTTTTTCATCGATTTTCAATTATTTACCGTTTCGACTTTCCGCGGCACCGTTCAATTATTCCACCGAAATGACCACTATGGTCTATCTGGTTTATGTAGTCGGGATCTTTATGGGCCCTACCGCTGGGCGACTGAGTAACCGCTTTGGTAACGGTGTCACAATGCTGGTCGGCTCGATGTTTTTAGGCTTCGCCCTGGCATTGATGCTGATACCTGCCAGTGAAGCGATTATCTTTGGTTTACTCCTGTTCTGTGCCAGTTTTTTCGCCATCCATGCCTCCGCAGTGGGCGCATTAAACCGAAGATTAAGTCATGGCCATGGGCGAGCCAATGCGCTGTATGTACTATTTTATTATCTGGGTGGCTGGCTGGGCATTACCAGTTCCGGTTTTGTTTTTAAACACGGCGGCTGGGATGCGCTTATCTATCTGTGTGCATGTGTAGTGCTCATTCCCTTAATCGTGGGTCTGGTTGAGCAGAAAACGACCACTAATACATACAGCATACACCAGGTAGGAGGCGGGTGATTAGAGACTGATTTTCGATTACATCCGCCCCCCTGGTTTTGTTTTTTCTGGTTTTAAAATCAGGCAGCCGTGAGTCCGTCTTTTTGGTCACGTACGCCAGTCCGTTGGATGTTGTTCTGTTTACTTTACTTTAAATACAGGAACTTCATCGTGTATCTCTACCCAGTCTGCTTTATTCTCGGTATAAACCTGAATCTGGGGTTTAATATCAGCTGAATAATTTTCAACTATACCCAATGGAACCATCTTATGCTGCTTGAAGTGCTTGCCATTAACGCCATATACGGCGGTACCACAATTTGTACAAAAGCACTTAGTAGACAAGTTCGTAATCTCATATTCTGATATATCTTCACTGCCTCTCTCGATAGAAAATTGATGGTCAGGTACTGCAACCCAGCTACTGTAATCACCTCCCTGCATCTTCCTGCAGCTCTCACAATGGCACTGAACCACCCGGGTGACAGGTAAAGAAAACGAAAATCCAACATTTCCGCAGAGACATGAAGCCTTAAATTTATCCATTTTTTACTCCTGTTAATTAAGCTTCGATTCTAATCAGGATTTAATATATGATAAAGGTCATATTTAGACAGGAAGGATTTTTTATGCCCTACTCAAAACAACACAAAGAAAATACTCGGAAAGTGATACTTGATAGCGCATTTAAACTGTTTACTGCTAAAGGCTTTGATGGTGTTACCGTGAACGAACTGATGGAAAACTGCAGTCTGACCAGAGGCGCTTTCTATGCTCACTTTTCAAGTAAAGCTTCACTGTATAGCGAATCAATAAAATTTGCCGCCGCTACGAGCATGCTGGCAGATCTTAAACCGGATGATATTTCCGATAAAACCTGGTTAACCCATTTGCTTAACGGTTACCTTAGTGTTGAACATGTCAATGGAGATAGACCTTGTCCCCTGGCTTTTTTAACCACAGACATAGTCACACGAGATGCAGAAGCTAAATCAGCCTATGCGAGAGCATATGACGGTTTTAATAGAATAATTCTGGCATATGCGAATAGCTATACCCGTTGTGATGAAGATGAAATTTTGTCACTAACAGCCATGATTATTGGGGCGGTAGCCATATCAAGAACGATTGATGATAAAAAAGCTGTTAAAAAACTGCTAGCATCTTGCCGACAGGAAGTGGGTCTGAAGCTGGGTGGAATATAATGCTTGAAAATTGATTTTTCTCTGGGGTCGGTGACAATTGAAAATGCATCTCAATTGTCACCGATCCTTTAATTTTTATTCTATAGTATGTGCAAATGAACAAACTTCGGGACCTTATCGATCGTAGCATAGATCTTCGGCCCGGCGAGTTGCCGGCGCTGATGATATCCTTTGGTTATTTCTTCAGCCTGTTATGCGCCTATTATATTATCCGACCCTTGCGGGACGAGATGGGAATTCTGGGCGGGATTAAAAACCTGCCCTGGGTGTTTAGTGGAACCTTTCTGGTCATACTGGCGATGGTGCCCCTGTATGGCTGGGTGAGTTCACGTTATCCACGGCGGCAGTTTTTGCCGCTGGTGTACGCGTTTTTTATTGTTAATCTATTGTTGTTTTATGGTCTTTTTTATTTCCAGGTATCTCCCGCCCATGTAGCGCAGTCTTTTTTCATCTGGGTCAGCGTGTTTAACCTGTTTGTGGTCTCCGTGTTCTGGAGTTTCATGAACGACATTTATGACAAAGATCAGGCCAAGCGTTTGTTTGGCGCTATTGCCTCGGGTGGCACCGCCGGTGCCCTGTGTGGCCCGATCCTCACTACCTGGCTGGCGCAACCCCTGGGTACCCATAACCTGCTGCTCATCAGTGCCGCGCTGCTGGGACTGTCGATACTGTTTATTGCCCGACTATCAGCCTGGTTCGATCAACAGCCCCAGTCTCGGGAGGATACCAGCTACCAGCAACCCATCGGCGGACACTGGCTGGCCGGGTTTTCACTGGTGTTTCGTTCGCCTTACCTGATGGGTATAGGTCTGCTGATTCTGCTGTACACCACCTTATCAACATTTTTATATTTCCAGCAGGCGAGTATTATCCAGGACAGTTTCAGCGATTCGGCGGAACGTACTTCAGTGTTTGCCATGATCGATCTGGCAGTGAATAGCCTGACCATCCTGATCCAGGTGTTTCTGACGGGCCGACTGGTGCGTGTCCTGGGCCTGGCCTGGACTCTGGCCCTGATCCCCCTGTTACTGGCGGTGGGTTTTCTGATATTGAGTCTGTCACCGGTACTGGGGGTGTTAATCGTGGTGCAGATATTACGCCGTGCCGGCAATTATTCCATTATGCGACCGGCGCGGGAGATGCTGTATGTAGTACTCGGGCGGGAAGAAAAATACAAGGCGAAGAACTTTATCGATACCGTAGTGTACCGGGGCGGTGATGCGGTGAGTGCCTGGGTATATGATGCGATGCGCAGCATGGGTTTAAGCCTGGGACAGATTGCTTTTATTGCAGCCCCGTTGGCGGCAGTGTGGGCTCTGGTTGCGTATCGGCTCGGCCTGCGCCGTGAGCAGATAGCCGCTCAAACCCCTCAACAGGAATAACCGAAGGAGTGAATGATGATGAATGAACAGATCAATAACCGTCGTCGTAGCCTGATCAAGGCCTTACTGGCCCTGGGCTTTAGTGGCCCGGCCTTAAGTGGCCTGTTACAGGCGGCCACCCAGAAGAAAATTCTGAAGACCATTCCATCCTCGGGTGAGCAGCTCCCGGTCATGGGTGTAGGAACATCGCGCACCTTCGACGCCCTGCATGATGCAGAACTGATGCAACAGCTAAGACAGGTGATGCAGTCATTTTTCGATCATGGTGGCAGCCTGGTAGATTCATCGCCCATGTATGGTACGGCAGAGGCGGTGACAGGAAAGCTGTTAGAGCAGGTTCAGGGCAAACAGGCACTGTTTGCTGCTACCAAGGTCTGGGTGGATGGCCGCCAGGCCGGCATAGATCAGATGGAGAGATCCCGCCAACTGTGGGGTATCAAGCGCTTTGACCTGATGCAAATTCATAATCTTCGCGACTGGAAGGTCCATCTAAAAACACTCAAGGCCATGAAAGCCGAGGGTAAGATTCGTTATCTGGGCATTACCACTTCCCATGGTCGCGATCATGATGAACTGGAAACGCTGCTGAAAAATCATCCTTTTGACTTTGTACAGTTCAGTTACAACATCGCCAACCGTGAGGTCGAGAATCGTTTATTACCGATTGCAATGGACCGGGGTATTGCGACCATTATTAACCGGCCTTACCAGAGAGGTAATCTGTTTCGACAGGTTAAGGGTAAGCCGCTGCCGAACTGGGCGAGCGATATCGATGTCACCAGCTGGGGGCAGTTCTTTCTGAAATTTGTCCTGTCCCATCCGGGCGTTACCTGTGCTATCCCGGCCACCAGCAAGGTGAAACATATGGTGGATAATATGGCGGCACAATTTGGTCGCTTGCCCGACGAAAAAATGCGCAGGGAAATGATTGGTTATTTTAGTTCCTTAGGCTAGTGGAACAAAAGGCGAGGAGGGATTATATTTGATCAATTGAGTTGTTTGGTTAAATAACAATTCCTCTGTAGCCTTGATTTTTTATCATTGATTAAACGAACTTTTACTCTGAGCCCAAACATCATCGGCCTGCGTTCGCACATCAACCCGGTTCCTGTCGAAATGGCCTACAGCCAGTTCGATGACAGATTGATCGGCCAGGATCTTTTTGTGACCGAGTCCCTCTGTCGTGTACAGGGTGACATTAGAATGTTGTTTTGAAACTTCCTTCGAGACTTCATATGGGGCTGTCCGATCCTCCCTGTCGTGCACAATGAGAAATTTTGATGTGATGTCTTTCACCAGCAGGTGAGGATTATCATTGTCCAGACTGTAGCCGAGTGTTTCTTCGATCTCGGCGATTAGACTTTGATATACCATCGTCGGTATGCCGTGAGAGTCGAAGGTGTCATAGAGAAGCTCCCTGAGTTTCAGGGCAGGGGCTATCAGCACAGTATCCAGACAGCGATCCTGCCTGGAAAGAGCCATGACAACCGCTGAGGCCCCCAGCGAGTGGGCGATAATACCCTGAATGTTGAGTCCGTTATCCTGGTTTAGCAGCACCCTCACTGTTTCGGCGATTTCAAAGCCGTTAGTGAAGCGTCCCTGGGACTCGCCGTGAGCGGGTGCATCGAATATAACCGCCGAATAGCCGGCTGTCTTTAGCTGGTCAAAGAACCGATGGAACTGAACGCCCCGACCATTCCAGCCGTGGACAAAAAGTATGGCGGGGCCATGCCCAAACTGCCAGCATTGAACTGCCTTGCCGTTTAGCTGTACCTGAAACTTCCGACCGCTTTCCAGGCGAAGGCTTTGCGCTGGGGGGAGACGGTAGGCATGCGGGGCAAAGAGCTGGTTCATTATGGTCCGCCGGGTTGGTGCTCGTGCTATCTGCCACAGAACCGACAGGATTGTTTTCAGGGTAAATCGCTTGATCTGACTCGCACGAACGTTCGTTTTTAATGTGGTGGCTTTTGCGTATCGGATGCTCATTTTTTCACCCTCTGTTCATTGTGTTCGGTTGGTGTAACTCGAGTTAGCTGAGATTTTCGACCATTAATGGTTGCCCCATGGGCTATTGGTAGTCCTTCAGGAGTCGATCCAGTGAGACCTGCTGGTGTTTTTCGGTATCGGAATCCTGGAGTAGCTCATGATAATAATAGAAACCAAGCAAGAGAGCGTAGAGGTCAAAGGCGAACTGGTCATAATCTATGTCCTCTCTGAAGTCGCCAGCCTTGACTGCCGACTGAGCAATCCTTTTCAGGCAATCGATCCACTCTTTCTGTTGAGCAAGCAGGCATTCTTTCACTTTCCCTGGGCGGCCGCTAAACTCCGTACTGGCGTGCACGAAAATGCAACCCCCGCTGAGTTTGGAGCCATACTCGTTCCAGTTGTTGACGATGGCTCTGATCCTTGGGATCCCAGCTTCGATCTTGAGGGCCGGCAGGATGACACTGTCAGCAAAGACTCTGGATGCATGTTCGAGGATCATGATTTGCAGATTCTCCTTGGACTGAAAGTGGCCGAACAATCCACTCTTGGACATGTTTGTCGCTTTGGCCAGAGCTCCGATGCTGATGCTCTCAAGGCTTAATTGGCCGGCCATCTCCAGGCCGGCCTCGAGAATGGCTTGTTTTACGTCTTCCGTCTTTTTCATGATGATCTTTTAGCACGAACGTGCGTGCGGGTCAAGAACGGCGCCCAGCCATAATGACAAAGGGGGGGCTGCCACATTGCCGCCCAAATTATGCGTTAAAAGTGAAGCAGTTAGATCCTCTATGCTAGTCCGAGAACTTTATTCAAATGTAAACGAGGCTCCCTGGAATAAATTCGGTAGATTCTTTCATCCCTGGGATGTTTCATTTCTCTATCTGTTAGAATTCATATAACAAATAAAAGGGGCCCTGTCCCTCCTATAGTTTCCTAGGAATTTAACTACATACTTATGAGTAAATGTTGTGAGCAAAACTTTAACTATATTCATCAATGATCAATCCGTATTCGAATACGAATGTGAAAATCTTCTTGAGGACAAACAACGAGCGTTCCTCGATAAAATGGACAGTGATATGGGGCGTGGAATAAAAATTCATGGGGAGTTAATAGCCAATCCCGACAATGACCAGCGTGCCAGGTTTGTAGCCATGAATCTGATTAAAGCCTTACAGCAGAATAATGACGCTATTATTGCGGCATCATGTGCTTATTTAGCCAGTCGTCGACCTGAGCTGATAGAAATTCGCGCCAATGATGGTGATGCGGGTGTGGTTATTGATCTGGTTGATGG
>CBDULX010000138.1:0-8363 GCA_965368175.1 uncultured Gammaproteobacteria bacterium
AAACAAAAAGTTAAAAGCCTGGTCGATTATGGTGTAAAATTCCATGCCTGCGGCAACACCATGAAAGCACTGGGCTGGAAGGACAAGGATATGCTGCCATATGCCGAGGTGGTTCAGGTGGGTGCAGCGGATATCATGGAATTACAGGAAAAAGGTTACAGTTATTTAAGCTGGTAAAAGAATTCTGCCACAGAGGCACAGAGGACACTGAGAAAATTGATATTAAAACCTCCAGATCGAATTTCGGGGACTGAGACTGTTTAGCAGTCTTTTTTTATACACTAAAAAACTCTGTGTTCTCTGTGCCTCTGTGGCTAAAATATCTGGGCCTCTGTGGCTAAGAATATAATGAAGGTCAAACAATGCTAAAAATTGCAGTAACCGGTGCCGGCGGTCGTATGGGTCGGACAATTATTGAAGCCATTCAGGATACTGAGGATTGTCAGTTTACAGCGGCCTTTGAACGCATGGACAGTTCCCTGATTGGCGCCGATGCCGGTGAGCTGGCCGGCCTGGGTAATCTGGGGGTGCCGGTAACTGGCGATATCGACGGTGCCATCGACAGTTTTGATCTCATGATCGATTTCACCACGGTGGACTCCACCCTGGATCATATTGAAACCTGCAAGGAGCACGATAAAAAAATTATCATCGGCACCACCGGGTTCTCGCCCGATCAGAAAGCCATTATCCAGCAGGCAGCCGAGCAAATAGCCGTGGTTTTTGCGCCCAACATGAGTGTGGGTGTCAACCTCAGTTTAAAACTGCTGGAAATGGCCGCGTCGGTACTGGGCGATGATGTCGATATCGAAGTGATTGAAGCCCACCATCGTCATAAGGTGGATGCACCTTCCGGCACTGCCCTGCGTATGGGTGAAGTAATCGCCAAAACTCTGGGTAGAAAGCTGGAAGATTGTGCCGTATACGGACGTCAGGGAATCACCGGCGCTCGTGATCCCAAAACCATTGGCTTTGAAACCATCCGTGCCGGCGATATTGTCGGTGAGCATACGGTAATGTTTGCCGGCATAGGCGAGCGTATCGAAATAACCCATAAAGCTTCCAGTCGAATGACCTTTGCCAAAGGCGCATTGCGGGCCGCCAGATGGCTGGCAGATAAAGACAAAGGCCTGTTCGATATGCAGGATGTTCTGGGATTAGAATAGATATTTTTGCCACAGAGGCGCAGAGAATACAGAGAAAATTAATAATTTGAGGCTTTCTAAGCAAGTTCTTCAAAACATAATAAACTCTGTGCCCTCCGTGTCTCTATGGCAAGTTATTGAATTAAGCCAGGATAAAGTCTGGGATTAAAATAGGTATTTTTGCCACAGAGGCGCAGAGAACACTGAGCTTTGTGTTTGTAAAACAGCATAGCTTTTACGTTTTAACTTCTCTGTGTTCTCCGTGCCTCTGTGGCATGCTTTAAATTTAATAGGATTATTCAATGAAATTTGCATGTGTATTTCCGGGCCAGGGCTCGCAGTCTGTTGGTATGATGGTGGATCTGGCAGAACAGCATCCCGAAGTGGAACAGACGTTCGCTCGGGCTTCTGAAGCCCTGGGTTATGATTTATGGAAGAAAGTTAGCGACGGCCCGGCTGAAGAATTGAATAAAACCGAAATCACCCAGCCAGCGATGCTGGCCGCGGGCGTAGCAGCATGGGAAATATTACAAAAAAACACTAAACAGATGCCAGCAATGATGGCTGGACACAGTCTGGGTGAATACACGGCACTGGTCTGTGCCGGTGCTCTGAAATTCGAAGATGCCGTAAAACTGGTGGCTGAACGTGGCCGTTTAATGCAGAGTGCAGTACCGGAAGGTGTGGGTGCCATGGCCGCGATTCTGGGGCTGGATGATGATACGGTAATATCGGTCTGTGAAAATGCTTCCAGTGACGATTCCGTGGTGCAGGCGGTAAACTTTAACTCACCGGGGCAGGTGGTGATTGCGGGCCATAGCGCAGCGGTGGACAAAGCCATGGAGCTGGCCAAAGAAGCCAAAGCCAAACGCGCATTGAAATTGCCGGTGAGTGTGCCCTCACACAGTTCGTTGATGGTGGGTGCAGCAGAACAGCTGGGACAGCGTCTGTCATTAATCGAAATCAATGCACCGAGTATTCCTGTATTGCACAATGTGGACGGAATGGCGCACACAGATGTGAAAGAAATTGCTGAATGTTTGCAAAAACAGCTGCATAATCCCGTGCTTTGGGTGGATACCGTTAAAAATTTAGTTGCCGAAGGCATCAATGCCACCGTTGAATGTGGTCCTGGCAAAGTACTGGCGGGCCTGAACAAACGCATCGATAAATCAGCGGACAGTTATTCAATCGATTCAGAGGATAATCTGAACAAGTTTCTTGCCGCACTGGAGGACTAATAATAATGAATTTACAGGGTGAAATTGCACTGGTAACCGGTGCCAGTCGCGGCATAGGAAAAGCTATCGCCGAATCACTGGCCAGTCAGGGGGCCAGGGTTATAGGTACTGCGACTTCGGACAACGGTGCCGAGAATATCTCCAAATACCTGTCTGCAGCTGGTGCCACAGGTAAGGGTATGGCGCTGAACGTCGTCGATCCTGCTTCGATCAATGCTGTAATCAAGGGCATTAGCGAGGAATTTGGCGCCATCAGTATTCTGGTGAATAATGCCGGTATTACTCGAGATAACTTATTGATGATGATGAAAGATGATCAATGGGATGACATCATTCAGACCAATCTGACCTCAATTTTCCGTTTATCCAAAGCCGTAATACGCCCGATGATGAAAGCCCGTAAAGGCCGTATCATTAATATTGCTTCAGTCGTGGGCCTGACCGGGAATCCAGGGCAGACCAATTACGCAGCGGCGAAAGCAGGTATCCTGGGTTTCAGTAAATCTCTGGCCCGCGAAATTGGTTCACGTAATATTACCGTGAATACCGTGGCGCCTGGCTTCATCGATACCGATATGACCCGGGCTCTGCCTGAGGAGCAACGGGAAGCCCTGATTAAACAAATTCCACTCAACCGTCTGGGTAATCCGGAAGACATTGCCAATGCAGTGGCCTTCCTGGCATCGCCTCAGGCGGCTTATATTACTGGTGAAACCATTAATGTGAACGGTGGTATGTATATGCCATAGTTTGTTTTGGCAAATTAAGCATATTTAAGTCATTGAATATTCAGTTAAAAATTGAATTAAAAAATTTTCTGGCATGCTGTGGCGGAATTCACTAAAATACCGCGCAGCTCAACTATTTTGAAATAAGAGGAAAACTACATGAGCAGCATTGAAGAGCGCGTGCGCAAGATCGTTGTTGAACAACTGGGTGTTAAAGAAGATGAAGTTACTAATACGGCTTCATTCGTAGACGACCTGGGTGCTGACTCACTCGACACTGTTGAGTTGGTTATGGCTCTGGAAGAAGAATTTGAATGCGAAATTCCAGACGAAGAAGCTGAAAAGATCACTACTGTTCAGCTGGCACTAGATTACATAAATTCACACAGCTAAGTTGTTGTGAATACAGGGGCGGACGACTAGTCTGCCCTTTTTTGCGAATATCTAAGGAATTTCTGATTAAGTCTGGTTGAATTAAGGCTGCGATAAAGGTGTTTAGATTTTTCATGAAGTGAGGCGGAATAGTTTTCTATTGCAACGAACATCGGGGGAAATCTGGACGCTTTTAGCCAGCGTAAAACAATCATGACTTGATCAGCGGTTCCCAAATACTAGGGAGCCTTTGATTGATATTGTATTAATCAGAGGCTCCTTAAATTCTGGAGAATTTTCTTGGCTAAGCGTCGAGTTGTTGTTACCGGTCTGGGCATAGTATCGCCCGTAGGACTTAACCTGAAAGAATCATGGGACAATATCAAAGCTGGTAACAGTGGTGCAGCCACAATTACTGAATTTGATATTACAGGTCAGAGTGTGACTTTTGCCTGTATGGTTGACGGCTTCGATGCAGAAAAATACATTCCCAGGAAAGATCTCAAGAAGATGGATACTTTCATTCAATACGGAATGGCCGCCGCTGAAGAAGCGATTGCCGATTCTGGCCTGGAAGTAACCGAAAAAAACGCCGAACGCATCGGTGTTTCTGTGGGTTCGGGTATTGGTGGTTTACCAATGATCGAACGTAACAAGGAAGCGCTGGATAAAGGCGGTCCGCGCAGGATTTCCCCTTTCATGGTGCCCGGTTCTATCATCAACATGATTTCCGGTAACCTGTCGATTCGATACGGTTTCAAGGGCCCCAACATTGCCATTGTAACCGCCTGCACCACAGGTACTCATAGCATTGGTCAGTCGGCGCGTATGATTGCCTACGGCGATGCCGATGTGATGATTACCGGCGGCGCAGAAAAAGCCTCTTCCCCAATGGGTATAGGCGGATTCGCATCAGCCCGTGCACTCTCTACCCGTAATGATGATCCCCAGGCCGCCAGTCGTCCCTGGGACAAAGACCGCGATGGTTTTGTACTGGGAGACGGTGCCGGTGTGCTGGTACTAGAAGAGTATGAACATGCAAAAGCTCGTGGTGCCAATATTTACTGTGAACTGGCCGGTGTCGGCATGAGTGGTGATGCCTATCACATGACCCTGCCATCTAAGGGTGGTGAAGGTGCTGCCCGTTGTATGATCAATGCCATCAAGGATGCGGGACTGAATATACAGGATGTGGATTTCGTAAATGCTCACGGCACATCCACACCGGCGGGTGATATTGCAGAAACCATGGCCATGAAAGCGGCCTTTGGTGATCATGCCTACAAGCTGGCGGTGACTTCAACCAAATCCATGACGGGTCATCTGCTGGGTGCCGCCGGTGGCATCGAAGCAGTATTTAGCGTCATGAGTCTGCATGACCAGGTAGCCTCACCCACCATTAACCTGGACAACCCGGATCCTGAATGCGATCTGGACTATGTACCCCATACTGCTCGAGATATGAAGATTGATGTAGCTATCTCTAATTCATTCGGTTTTGGCGGCACCAACGGTACCATACTGTTCAAGAAAATCTAATCTGGGCCTGGGCTGAATGTTTACCAGTGCTGTGGATCAATTATTCCACAGTACCGCATTAGCCCAGCTTCAGATAAATGCCAGGTCGGATCACAGATGACCTCAGCTTATTTTCAAACCATCCCTCTTAAGTCTGTTCCAGACCTGCTGTGGCTCCATGCCCGGAACCCGGAACGTTATCCTCAATTACTGGCAACCACTGCCGGTGCGCTCGATCACCCCGGTTACGATATTTTGTTCGCCTGTCCTCAGGAACACATCGAGGTTAAACAGCCTGGTGATTTTCTCAGGCGGCTGGACCAGTCCTGGCAGTCTGCAAAGCAGGGTATTCAAGCCACAGATTTACCGTTCTACGGTGGCTGGTTTTTATACCTGGGGTATGAGCTGGCCGCTGAAATCGAACCGGAACTGAATTTACCGGCTGCGGTGGATGGATTGCCACTGGCACTGGCGGTCCGTATGCCAGCAGCGATTATTATAGACAGGCTGGATCAGCAGGCATTTCTGGTGTGTGAAAATGACTATCTGCATTTAGTCGATGAGATTTTGACCGATCTCGAACAGCCAGTGGATATGTCGCTATATCAACAGCCGGTGAGCGTTCAGAGCCTGGTGGAAGATGCCGAGATGCCTTATCTGGATCAGGTGCAGCGGATTAAGGCGTATATAGTCGAGGGTGACATATTTCAGGCCAATCTATCTCGAGGCTGGCTGGCAACACTGAAAACCCCCTGTAACCATGCCAGTCTGTTCTGGCAGCTGTCTCAGGCCAATCCCGGACCTTTCAATGCCCTGGTCAGTCTGGGTGATAAAGCCATCGTCAGTTCTTCGCCAGAGCGTCTGGTGTCGGTGGCGGACGGTATTATTCAAACCCGACCCATTGCCGGCACCCGACCTCGATCCAGGAATGATCAACAGGACCAGGTCCTGTCCAGTGAATTGCTGGGACATCCAAAGGAGCGGGCAGAGCATATTATGTTGATTGATCTTGAGCGCAACGATCTGGGACGTCTGTGTGTTCCCGGCAGCGTGGAAGTGAATGAGCTGATGGTGCTGGAGAGTTACCAGCATGTTCATCACATTGTATCCAATGTACGCGGGCAGTTACGCTCAAATATCGGGCCGGGTGAGGTAATCCGTGCAGTATTTCCGGGCGGAACCATTACCGGATGTCCTAAGATACACTGTATGGAAATTCTGGCAGAACTGGAACAGGTGGGCCGAGGTGCTTATACCGGTTCACTGGGTTATTTGAATCGAGATGGTAATATGGATCTGAATATACTGATTCGTACCCTGGTGCGGGATGATAATAAAATTCGGTTCAGGGCCGGCGGCGGCATCGTTGCCGATTCAGATCCAGAAAAAGAATTACTGGAAACCCGTGCCAAAGCCAAAGGGCTGGTCATGGCCCTGATGGGAGAATCATGAACTCATTCATCATCAATGGCAGTTCCGGTAATAACATTTCAGCCATGGATAGAGGCCTGCACTACGGGGATGGTCTGTTTGAAACCATCGCCTATGATTCAGGCAATCTGCTGTTATGGCCTCAGCACATAAAACGATTGCAAAAGGGTTCAGATCGACTGGGGTTGTCATTGATATCAGAACAGCAATGGCTGGATGATATTCGGCAATTGAGTTTTGAACAGCCCCAGGCGGTGGTGAAACTCATCCAGACCCGGGGTGTCGGTGGCCGTGGTTATTATGCGGGCAGTTTAAACTCAAGCAGGATAGTGGCCCGTTATGACTGGCCAAGTTATCCAGCTTCAAACGGGCAGGGTGTGAAAGTACAATTTTGTCAGACTCCGGTCTCGGTGAATCCTGCACTGGCAGGAATAAAACATTTGAATCGACTGGATAATGTGCTGGCTCGAAATGAATGGGATGACCCAGACATTGCCGAAGGTCTGATGCTGGATGATCGGGGCATGGTCATAGAAGGCACGATGAGCAATGTTTTTGGGCTTAAGGATGAGGTGCTTTATACTCCCTGTTTGAAGCGGGCTGGTGTTAAAGGTGTCGTACGCCATGAGATACTTCATCTGGCCCGGCAACAGGGAATGGATACTCGATGCACGGACATAAGTCAGCCACAATTACTGACGATGGACGAGCTCTTTATCTGCAACAGCATAATCGGTATCTGGCCGATAATAGAATTAGATACTCAGCGATGGGCACCAGGCCCTGTTACTCAAAACTTTATAAAAATATTGATCGGGGAAATGTCAGGGCATGCCACTAAAATCTAAAACCATAAAATCAGCGGCATTGTTGATCATCGTTGTAACGCTGGTGTTTGTAATCGATTTTTATCGATTTATGAATGCCCCGATGATTATCGAACAGCCCTTTATATATGAACTGAATCCAGGTGCCTCGGTATCATTTTTAGCCCGCTCATTACATAAAGAAAAGATACTGGAACGCCCCAGATATTTGTCGCTGTGGGCAAGAATCACGGGTCAGGCTACCCAACTGAAAGCCGGTGAATATGTGCTGCCGGATGGCTTAACGCCCTTCGGGTTGTTGGATATGATGGTGAATGGCAAGGTGCGGCTGTATTCACTCACGCTTGTGGAAGGCAGAACTTACTGGCAGATGTTCGAACAGGTACAGCAGTCGCCCTATCTGAAACACAGTCTCGAAGGATTGTCTGACGATGCCATTATGGAAAAAATCGGTCATGCCGGTGAACATCCGGAAGGTCGGTTTTACCCGGACACTTATCATTTCCCCAAAGGACTGGCGGATGTGGAGTTCTTAAAACGGGCCTATACCGAAATGGAAAAACGCCTGAACGCTGCCTGGGAACAACGGGATGTAGGCCTGCCTTTTGATTCACCCTATGAAGCTCTGATTATGGCGTCTATCGTGGAGAAAGAAACCGCCCTGGCCAGTGAACGCAAACAAATCGCCGGGGTGTTTATCAATCGCCTGCGCAAACGCATGCGACTGCAAACAGACCCCACGGTGATATACGGACTGGGTAAGGAATTTGATGGTGACATTCGTTTCCGAGATTTAAAGGCCGATACTCCCTATAACACTTACACTCGAAGAGGTTTGCCACCTACACCTATTGCCATGCCAGGACAGGAAGCTCTAGATGCCGTGATGCATCCAGATACCACGCCATATCTGTATTTTGTCGCTCGTGGCGACGATTCAGGCAGCCATGTATTTTCCGAAACACTGGAAGAACATGAGCAGGCAGTGAATCAATATCAGCGAAAGAGACGAAAACTGAAATGACAAAACCAGCCCGTCCACTATTTATCACCCTGGAAGGCATCGAAGGTGTCGGTAAAACCAGCAATCTTGAATACCTG
>CBDULX010000139.1:0-8344 GCA_965368175.1 uncultured Gammaproteobacteria bacterium
TTGCCGCAGAGACACAGAGTTCACAGAGAAAACAAGCTTATGTTTTAAATTTATAACCTCTGTGAACTCCGTGTCTCTGCGGCATCATGCCTTCAAACATCAAACCATCCCATCCAGCTGTTCCCACCGTGTATAGGCTTTACTCAGCTTAGCCTGTAGCTGCTCCGTTTTATTTTGCATTTTGGTAATCTCGTCACTGCCTTTCTGATAAAACGCGGGATCGGCCATGTCAGCGTGACATTGTTCAATTTCTGATTCCAGTTGTTCAATCTTTTTCGGTAGTTCATCCAGTTCGCGCTGATCTTTATAGCTGAGTTTGGCCGGCCTGTTTGCCTGAGATTTGGCTTTGGGTTTTGTCTCGGTAGCGGCAGTCGATTTAGTCTTTGTCCCTGCTTTACGTTGCCATAACCAGTCATCATAGCCACCGACATAGTCATTGATCTGTCCGTTACCTTCAAATACCAGTGTGCTGGTAACCACATTATTAAGGAATGCTCGGTCATGACTCACCAGTAATAAGGTGCCCTTGTAATCCATGAGCAGCTCTTCCAGTAACTCAAGAGTTTCTACGTCCAGGTCGTTAGTGGGCTCATCCATCACCAGTAGATTAAAGGGTTGAGTAAACAGTTTGGCCAGCGTCAGACGATTACGTTCGCCGCCGGACAGGGTGCTCACCGGTGAATTGGCTCGTTGTGGGCTGAACAGAAAGTCACTTAAATAACTCATTACATGCTTGCTTTTACCATTGATCTCAATGTTATCTGTGCCTTCAGCCAGATTATCTCGAACCGACTTTTGCAGATTAAGCTCTGAACGATACTGATCAAAATAGGCAACGTCGAGCTTGGTGCCTTGCGTAACCGTGCCCTGATCGGGGGTGAGTTGCCCCAGCAATAATTGAATGAGGGTGGATTTACCCACCCCGTTAGGACCGATGATGCCGATCCGGTCGCCACGCATAATAGACGTGGTGAAATGGCTGACGATATTCAGTTCGCCGTAGCTGTAACTGATGTCATTGACTTCGATAACAATTTTACCTGAGCGTTCCTGATCACTGATGGCCATATTAACCGTACCAGGTCGTTCTCGTCGGGCCAGACGTTCTTCTCGAAGTGCCTTGAGTGCGCGAACTCGACCTTCATTACGGGTGCGTCGAGCCTTGATGCCCTGGCGAATCCAGACTTCTTCCTGGGCCAGTTTTTTGTCGAACAGGGCGTTTTCTCTGGCTTCAACTTCCATAGCCTCCTGTTTCTTAACCAGGTAGTTGGCATAGTCGCCGGGCCAGGAGCTGAGCTTGCCCCGATCCAGTTCGATGATACGGGTGGCGAGTTTTTGCAGGAAGGCACGGTCATGGGTGACAAACAGCAAACTGCCCTTCCAGTTTTTGAGGAATTCTTCCAGCCAGTTAATGGCTTCAATATCGAGATGGTTGGTGGGCTCATCCAGGAGCAGTAATTGCGGGTCTGTAACCAGGGCCCGGGCCAGAAGTACCCGACGTTTTAGTCCACCCGAAAGATCTGAGAAGTTTTGATCGGGTGGCAGGCTGAGTTTAGACAAAGTGCTGTCGATGGCCTGCCCCAGCTGCCAGCCGGATTGGGCTTCCAGTTCATGCTGGATATGCTCCAGACGAGACATGATTTTTTCATTATAGTTTTCAGCCAGTTCGAGGCTGATGTGGTGATAGTCTTTTAGCAGCTGACCCACTTTATCCAGCCCGGAGGCCACTACATCGTAGACCGTACCCGTTAAATTGTCAGGTATATCCTGGCTAAGGTAAGCCACACGGGTGCCCGTCTGGAATTCGATGTTGCCCTCGTCGGGTTTGATCATGCCTGCAATCATCTTCATCAGGGTGGATTTGCCTTCACCATTTCGACCCAGCAAACACAGCCGCTCGCCGGGATTAATCTGTAAATCCAGATCATTCAGCAGGTTGGGGCCGCCAAAGCCCAGTTTGATTCCGCGAAGTGATACAAATGCCATTAGTGAGACCCGATTGAATGCAGCGGGTGATTTTAGCAAAGCTGGGGCAGGCCTGCGCTGAAACTTATGTTTTAAATGGATCTAGATGCATAAATAAGGATTAAAAATTTGCCACAGAGACACAGAGTGAACAGAGAAAACGATTACGGTGGCCATAGTGCCTGCTTAAAATACTCTGTGGTCTCTGCGTCTCTGTGGCAAATCTAATAACTTTATATCTACACCAGTCGAGAATTAATCAGGGTCTCCCTGGCGCCACTACATTAAGTTAGAATACAGATTCCCGAAACGGACAGAAATACCATGTCTCAGAAAACCGTATTGTCATTGATTGAATCCCCCACCCACCCGAAATTATCTGGGCTTTATAAACAGATGGGCTTAAGGGAGATCCAGGTCAATTCCTCGCGTAAGGCCATCAGTGTGCTTAAGAAAGATCAGCCGGATTATATCGTGGCCGAGTTCTTTTACGGCTATGGAAATAATTATGCCGGCGTTAATGTCTGTAATCTGGATGTTTTGTTGTCCAGTCTTCCCAAATATTCGCCCGACACTAAAACCATCGTTTTTGTGCAAAAAGATGAAGTTCAGTATGTACAGAAATTGCATGAACTTTATCCACTGCACGGTGTGTTTTTGCATGCCACACCGGAATCTGCCATAGAAGAAGTGTTGAGTTGAATGGGCGATAATCTGTTTGCGGATATTCCATCTCAGCTACCCAACGAGTTAATTGAGGTTCTAGTTGAAAACCCAGCATTGAGGATAGAACGAATCGTTTCGGATGGTCATAGATCGGAGGATGATTTCTGGTACGACCAGGAAGAACATGAGTGGGTGCTGCTGATACAGGGACAGGCCAGCATCGAATTTGACAACGGTGATATCAGGAACATGATAGCAGGGGATTATCTGCTCATTACTGCCCACACAAAGCATCGCGTGAAATCAACTTCAGAATATGAGCAAACCATCTGGCTGGTCATCTTTTACACTTGAACAACGTACTTAATTGGTCAAGCGTGAATAGATTCACCATAGACGATGACATGCTAATCACATATGATCCAAAGTTCTTGATTTGCTAGTAGAAGAATATGAAAAACATTTCAAGCCTGTTACTTTTATTTTCTGTCATGTATTCTACGTTTACCTATGCTGAAAGTAATCAATTCCCTCTGTATATAGGTATGAAAACTGGGATTGTGAATGTTGGTTCCAGTATGAATGATGAACCAATAAACGCAGCCATCTATGTAGGTATCCAGAGCGACATTCCTTTTGCACTGGAATGGGAAATCAATCGGACACTTAGTAGTGGCAAAGTTGATAATTCTGACTGGGATGTTAGTTCATTTGCCTGGTATGGCATATATCGTTCTCGGACCCCTGTTTTTGTAAAAGCCAAAATTGGTAAATCTATTGTTGATTATGTAAGTGATATTAGTGAATTTGATCCAGAGACGACGATGGGTTTAGGTTTTGGCTACTGGCTAGACGGTGGTCTAATAGAAATTGAATTTACAAATATAGGCAATAACAATGGAAATGATGTTGATTTTATTAGTCTTGGCATAGCCTATTATTACTAGTGATTTGCTCTATGCAATCTTATGTTGTTATGCCTCGTTTTGTTTCTGCCAGCTCTGCAGCTTACGCCATAAGGTTGATTTATTAATACCAAGAATCTCTGCTGTCTGTTCCCGATTACCCGAGCAGCGATCAAGTATTTTTAAAATATAACGTTTTTCCAGTAATTCCAGAGTCGGTGTATCGGAATCGACACCCGTGCGGTCGCTATTATGAATGAACTCCTGTTCTAGCTGGAGCACCGGGCCGTCCGCCAGTGCGATATTACGCTCAACCAGATTGCGCAGTTCTCGGATATTACCTGGCCAGCTGTAGTGTTGTAGATGTTCTACAGACGCAGCATTAAAGCCGGTGACTTTTCGCTGGTAACGTTGCGCAAACTCTTTTACGAAATGCTCGAGTAACAGGGGGATGTCAGCCTGTCGATCACGCAAGGGTGGCATGGTGATTTTGACTACATTGAGTCGGTGATAGAGGTCGTGGCGGAACTGGCCAGCTTCGATCAGGTCTTCGAGTATGCGATTGGTTGCGGCCACGAAACGCACATCGATGTCGATGGGCTGGATGCCCCCCACGCGTGTAACTTGCTGAGACTGCACCGCACGCATCAGCTTCATCTGCATGGCATCGGAAATGTTGCAAATTTCATCGAGGAATATGGTACCGCCAGATGCGATTTCCAGTAACCCGGGTTTGTGGCTACTGGCACCGGTGAAGGCACCTTTTTCGTGACCAAATAATTCACTTTCCAGTAGCGTGTCGGTGAGCGAACCACAATCGATAACAATAAAAGGCTGATCGGCAAAGATACTGTGGTTGTGAAGGGCGTGAGCGACCAGTTCCTTGCCGGTACCGGACTCACCTTCGATGATCACATTGCAGCGGATGTCCGAGATTTTGTCGATAATACTATAAATGTGTTCGATGGCCCTGGACGAACCGATCATGCCGAACCGGTGCTGGGTATCCTGCAGCCTTGGATACTGATTTTTACTTTCCTTGCGCTGCTGTGCCTGGTCAAGGGACTGGTCCACCTGCTGTAACAGGTCATCCATATCAAAAGGTTTTTTGATGAAATCGGTGGCACCCAGGCGTAAAGCCTTAATGGCATTGTCTTCCGTAGAAAAGCCGGTAATCATAATTACAGGAACCTCCAGGTCGGCCTGACGTATGGCCTCCAGCAGATCCAGCCCGGACATTCCGGGCATACTGAGATCGGTGATAACCAGATGACTGCCATGCGCCCGAATATCTTCAAGAGCCGCCACCGGATCACGGAAAATACAGGTCTGGTAGTTCCTGGGTTTGCTGAAACGGCGAAACAGATCGCCGGCAGTAGGGTCATCATCAATAAAATGTACGCGTGTATCAGACATGTGGCTGGTGTTTGTCTCGGTTGAGCGGCAGAGTAATGATAGCATCTGCTCCTCCCTGATCGTTATTTACCAACTGTAACTCACCGCCGTGGTACTGGATTATTCCCAGGCTGATGGACAATCCCAGCCCACTGCCCTCACCCACCATTTTCGTGCTGAAGAAGGGGTCAAACAATTTATCGTTAATATCGCCTGAAATACCCTTACCCTGGTCAGACACAATGATTTTAATATGCTGCTCATCGATCAGCTCGGCGATGAGCAGGACCTGTTTATCCTGTTCACAGGCATGGATGGCATTCATTAACAGATTCACCAGCACCTGTTGCAGCTGTAAGCGATCTCCTTCCAGCATGCAGTCCGGCGCATTCCCCAGTTGTATATCGATATGATGTTTATGGGCTTCCGGCTCGACCAGTACCAGAGTGTCTTTCATCCAGTCCAGTAATTTAAATTGAGTGTATTCCGGCGGTACCTGTCGGGCAAAGTTGAGGATACTTTTAATAATACGGCTGGCTCTCAGGGCTTCATTGCGCAGTCCCTGGATGTCGTCTCGTGTTTCCTGATCAGCTTCTGGTGTATTGCGTTCTATGAGCGTGGTGTAGGACAGAATATTATTTAACGGGTTATTGATTTCGTGGCCAATACCCGCGGCCATCTCTCCGATACTGGCCAGTTTAGCGCTTTGTAACATCATTTTCTGTGCACGATCACGCTGCTTTTCCGTGAGCTCCAGGTTATCCACCAGGTAATGGAAGGATTGATCGAGCTGTTGTAGCTCTTCTGTATTGTCGGGTAGGTGGGTTTTAAGTTCTGTTTTACCATCGGCATATTGCTTCAGGGTCTGGGCGAAATTACTGATGGGTTCGGCAATGTGAATTGCCCCCATATTGGCCAGAGCCAGACTGATAATCAGCGCGACGGCGGCAAAGGCCAGTAAGCCCATGCGGATGCTCTGGAAGGGTGAAGACAGTTCACCCTGATCCAGCTGAAGGATTATCATCCAGCTGACGTGCTCAAGATTATAAGGGTCGAATGACTGGAAATAATAATGACTACCCTGGTGGTCGTGGCTGAACATGCCTTTGTTATTGCTCAGCTGTTGCGATAATGCCAGGCTGGTACCTGGATCGATCTTCAATTCCGGATTATGGGGCTGGCTGAATTCAATTTTATGTTCATCGCTGTACAGCAGCATACCGTGACGGATTGTACTATCGGGGTTGATTTCAATGAGACTGATTCGAAAGTTGTGACTTCTGGGTAGCGTTTTTAATGTGCGGTCCAGTTGGTCACCCAGTGCACGGGCAGTGAGAAACCCAATCAGATTATTCTGTTTGTCTGCCAGTGGCACCAGCGCGTTGAAGATAGACAGCTCCTGTCCAACCTGAAAGTCTCGACGACTTAGCGGCAGTTGTTCATACACCAGTGAATAAGGCTTGAGCTGGTGTAGCCAGTTAAGAAAGTTTGCATCTATCAATTCTTCTTCAGTGAAGGGTACATCGTCCATCCCCTCAAATAGTGCTGGCAGGTGTTTACCGAAGCGGACTTTGACCAGTGTATTGCCATCCATATCCAGTACCCGAACCGTATCCAGGCCTGGTACCGAATGCTGGAAACCGGCCAGGAACAGATTGAGCCTGCCCACCTCTTCAAAATAATTCGAATGTAAATCGCCCGCAGCTGCAGATTGCAATACCGGAAAAAACTGCTGCATGGCCGGTGAAGTGGCCAGTGAATTAATGACATCGCGTTCATAATTAAGCCGGAAATCAAGTTCCGAAATAATATTAGCCATACTGGCCTGTATATCCCGGTCGACATTTTTCTGATACAGATGTTCGCTATACGCAGTGATACCGAGGATCAGCGCCGTCAGGGGAACGACGGTTGCCAGGGAAACCCAGAGAAAAATGCTGCTTTTTAATCGCATAACATAGGATAATACTATGTTCCGAATTAAACATTGAGTATCGTAATGAGATTCTGTTGGGCAAACTGGCTGTTATTGATTGTCGTTGCGGGTTTATCGCTGAGCAGTATGCTGGCTAGTTGCGGTAAAACCGGGGATCTGTATCTGCCCGAGCAAACCCGGGAAGTCAACAAAGAACAAGGTTAAAGCAGCGGTATGGATTTTTTCGAATATAAAAACAATCGGATGTTTGCTGAGGATGTGGATCTACAGCAGCTGGCCGAGCAATATGGTACACCGGCCTATGTTTATTCGCGGGCTACTCTGGAACGGCACTGGAAAGCCTTCGACCAGGCCCTGGGTGATCGCCCTCACCTGGTATGTTATGCAGTGAAAGCCAATTCATCTCTGGCGGTGCTCAATCTGCTGGTCAAGCTGGGCTCCGGTTTCGATATCGTATCAGCCGGTGAGCTGCAACGGGTTCTGAAAGCCGGTGGTGATGCCTCAAAGGTCGTGTTTTCCGGTGTCGGTAAAAAAGCCGAAGAAATGATTTTTGCGCTCAAGGCCGGTATTCGATGTTTCAATGTGGAATCAGAAGCTGAACTCGAATTGCTGGATAAGCTTGCAGGTTCACTGGGTCTGAAAGCACCGGTGTCATTGCGAGTGAATCCGGATGTGGATGCTCAAACACACCCCTATATTTCAACCGGATTAAAAGAAAATAAATTTGGCATCGCCCATGACAAAGCCATCGAGGCCTATCGCAAGGCTGCGGCCATGACCAACATCGAAGTACAGGGAATCGATTGCCATATTGGCTCACAGCTCACCCAGGTGGCACCCTTCGTCGATGCGTTGCAGCGGGTGCTATTGCTGGTTGATGCACTGGCGGAACGGGGCATATCGTTGAAACATCTGGATCTGGGTGGTGGGTTGGGTATTCGTTATAAAGATGAAAATCCACCCACTCCTGAACAGCAAATAAAGGCCCTGCTGAGCAAACTGGGTGACAGGGATGTAGAAATCCTGATAGAGCCGGGTCGTGCCATAGTTGGTAATGCCGGTGTGTTACTCACCGAAGTGCTGTATCTGAAACACAATGATGAAAAAAACTTCGCCATCATCGATGCCGCGATGAATGACCTGATGCGTCCGGCCTTGTATGGTGCATGGCAGGCCATAGATCCTGTGCAGCCACGTCAGGGTGAAAAGCGGCAGTATGATCTGGTGGGTCCGGTATGTGAAACCGGTGATTTCCTGGGAAAGGATCGTAAATTAAACTTACAGGCCGGTGATATCCTGGCGGTGCGGTCTTCCGGTGCATATGGGTTTTCCATGAGTTCCAATTACAATAGCCGACCCAGGGCCGTGGAAATAATGGTAGACGGCGATCGCGCCCAGGTGATACGTCAGCGCGAAACCTTTGATCAGCTGATAGAAGGCGAGCGCCTGCTCGACTGAGTGCTGGTCATCGAAAAAA
>CBDULX010000140.1:0-8273 GCA_965368175.1 uncultured Gammaproteobacteria bacterium
TAAGTTGAAAGTTATAAGTTGATGGTTTACGGGAATTACTTGATGTAGCAACATGTCTCGTCACTATCAATTACCAACGATGCACCGAGCCTGAAGCAATTTTGGAAAGTGAAAACTTATGTCATTAATTAAAATAAAAACCAGCGGTTTTAGCATCTTATTACGTGGTGGTGTACTCATTCTCATCTGGTGGGTGCTCACCGATGGTGCTGCAAATTCCTGGTGGATTGGTGTACCGGCGGTATTGCTTGCGGTTATAACCAGTGTCATGTTATTGCCGCCTGTAAGCTTTGTCTGGTACGAGTTTCTGAGGTTCGTGCCTTTTTTCCTCATGCGATCTCTGATGGGTGGTATAGATGTGGCCTGGCGAGCCTTTCATCCCAGCATGCCCATCGCCCCGGACCTTATCGAATTTCCACTAATGCTACCACCGGGACTGCCACGGGTGTTTATGGCCAACACCATCAACTTGTTACCTGGCACATTGAGCGCAGAAATTGATCAACATGTTATGAAAGTACATGTACTGGACAGTCAAAAAGATTTCCTGACAGAGTTTAATGCAGTGGAACAAAGTGTGGCCCGTATATTCGGTATACCCCATAACGCATCGTGGGAGAGGTGAATGAAATGAAACGATTTAAAGATATTGTTTGTGTGGTAGAAACCGGAATCACCTGCAAACCTGCCCTGGAACGTGCCGTCACACTGGCGGAGAACAATCAGGCCAGATTGACGGTAGTAGAAGTCATCCCCCGTATCACTGCCGGTATCGGCATGCCGGACGGTGGTCCGATCTCCGCTGATCTTCAGGCTGCAATGCTAAGCGAACATACGCAGAACCTCGAAGCTCAGATCGAAGCTTTTCGTACAAGAACCAGGATCAACACCCGGGTGTTACAAGGTGTCCCTTTTCTGGAAATCATCCGCGAAGTCATGCGCAACGAACATGACCTGGTAATCAAGATTCCCGAAACACGGGACTGGCTGGATCGTTTTTTAACCAGTGATGATATGCACCTGTTGCGTAAATGCCCCTGTCCGGTGTGGCTCATCAAACCTCAGGCACCAAAATCCTACCGACGCATTCTGGTGGCCGTTGATGTCGATGACGCCTATCCGCCGGAGGAACTGGAATCACGACAGCTACTGAACCGACAGGTTATGGAAATGGCCAGCTCTATGGCACTCTCCGATTTTGCCGAACTGCATATCGTCCATGCCTGGGAGGCGATTGGTGAGAGCGCCATGCGCAGTGCGTTTATGCGTACCCCGGAAGAAGATATTATTAATTACATCGAACAGGTGAAACGACAGCATAAAGCTAATCTGGATACGCTGGTGAACAAAATAACTGACAATATGAAACAGGAGGCACTGGATTATCTCAAACCCCAGACACACCTGGTAAAGGGTTCGGCTCGCAAAGAGATCCCGGAACTGGCGAAACGGATCGAAGCCGATCTTGTGGTCATGGGGACCGTCGCCCGCACAGGCATTCCCGGCTTCATCATGGGCAATACGGCGGAGACCATTCTGAATCAGATTGATTGCTCCATACTTGCGATCAAGCCGCCGGGTTTCAAAACACCTGTCACCCTGGAAGTTTAAACACAAGTGCAGACTCTCTACCTCTCATTAGCGCTGTTTCTGTTGTTCAACCTTGTTGCCGGTATGTGGCGCATACTTCGTGGCCCGACCGCCGCCGATCGCATGCTGGCCGCACAGTTATTTGGCACCACCGCGGTTGCCATGCTACTGCTGCTGGCTCAGGCTATGGAAAATCCTGCCCTGCGCGATGTAGCACTGGTGTTTGCCCTGCTGGCTGCGGTAACAGCAGTGGCCTTCGTTCAGCGCGCCTGGCCGGGACAGGAAGAAGATGATGACAGCAATTGATGTTCTCTCCACGGTACTGCTAATCTCCGGAGCGGTGTTCTTTCTGGCCGGCACCCTTGGCCTGCTGCGCTTTCCCGATGTATACACACGTCTCCATGCCCTGACCAAGGCCGACAATCTGGGCCTGGGCCTGATGGTAGCGGGGCTGGCCGTACAGGCAGAATCCTGGGCCACAGCGGGTAAATTAATACTGATCTGGTTGCTGGTATTACTGGCCGGAGCCAGCGTTGCTCACCTGATCGCCAGAGGCGCATTGCACAAAGGAATTCGCTTATGGAAACGGTGACTCTACTGACGTGGACCTTCGATGGTCTGCTGGGATTGACCTTGTTATGGCTGGCCTGGAGCACCCTGACCTGCTCGGATCTGTTCAAGGCCATTGTGTTGTTTGTCGCCTTTGGCCTCCTAATGGCACTGGCCTGGGTGCGCCTGGACGCACCGGACGTCGCACTCGCCGAAGCCGCCATTGGTGCCGGCTTAACCGGTGCCCTGTTGATGTCTGCGCTGGCAAGACTGGAGTCTGCTGGAGATGAAAAAACACCGGCTCAGAATGAAAAGCAGAGTCGAACCATCCAGGGCCTGCAATGGTTGCCGATTTTTGCAATGCTGCTGGTCGCTACCGGACTCGGCTATGGGGTTTTATTATTTCCGTCATATGCACCGGGGCTAAGTGCGGAGGTCAGCGCAAATATGCAAGCCAGTGGCGTGAGCAACCCGGTGACCGCTGTGCTGCTCAATTTCCGAGCTTATGACACCCTGCTGGAAATGATGGTGTTATTAATTGCTTTGCTGGGAGTCTGGTCGTTCGGTGATGCGACAATGCATCGCGAGACCACTCCCGGCATTATGCTAAATACATTATCACGTCTATTGATTCCTATATTAATCCTGATATCTGCTTACCTGCTGTGGGTCGGAGCCCATGCACCTGGCGGTGCTTTTCAGGCTGGTTCGGTACTGGGCGCGGCGGGGGTGATGCTGCTATTGGCAGGCTGGCGACTGCACGCTGGTTTTAGTGCATTACCCCTGCGGCTCATTCTACTGGCAGGACCTGCCAGCTTCGTGGCCATGGCTGTGTTCACCCTGCTCATTGAAGGGCAGTTACTGGAATATCCACCGGCGCAAGCCGGGATGCTTATCCTGATCCTCGAGACCCTGGCGACACTCACTATCGGTGCGACACTGGCAGCCCTGTTCCTGGGTGGTGCCCCTCCGGACAATAAGCAGAGCAATAAGGAACGCCCATGAACCTTGTAAACCTTTTCGCTCTGGTGGGTATTGGACTGTTTTGCCTTGGCCTGTATGCCCTGATCATTCAACCCCATCTGCTGCATAAGATCCTCGCCATCAACATCATGGGAAGCGGTGTTTTCCTGGTACTGGTGGCGCTGGCGAAACGTGCCGGGGATCAACCGGACCCGGTTCCGCACGCCATGGTCATCACCGGCATCGTGGTGGCAGTCTCGGCCACGGCCATGGCTCTCACCCTGATGCTGAAACTGTCTGCGCAAACCGGGCGTGCCGAGCTTCCCGATGAGGGTGGAGAGTCCCACGAATGATGGCAGTGATGTCGGAACTTCCCTGGGCTATCATGCTCATTATGCTGCCCCTGGCCGGAGGCATGGCCTGTGTCATCTGGTTACAATGGGTCAGGGTGCTAGGGCTGCTAAGCGCTTTATTGACTGCCCTGTCGGTTGCCGGCCTGGGCTGGCAGATGTACTACAATGGCGTTTATCATCATGCCGTGGGTGGCTGGGGTGCACCACTGGGCATAGACCTGTATGCAGACGGTTTGAGCCTGTTGATGCTGGCTCTCACAGCTTTGGTCGGAGTCGGTGTCAGCATCTATTCAGCGGCTTATTTTAAATTTGAGGATGCCGTTCGCTTCTGGCCCATCTGGTTATTCCTGCTGGCCGCACTCAATGCTCTGTTTTTATCCGCCGATATTTTTAACCTGTACGTCACCCTGGAATTGATGGGCCTGGCGGCGGTGGCACTGGCGGCCCTGAGCGGTGACAGGGATGCCCTGAGCGGAGCTATGCGTTATCTACTGGCGGCCCTGCTGGGCTCCTTATCATACCTGCTGGGTGTGGCCCTGCTCTATCACAGCTTCGGCAGTGTGGACATCGCGATACTTGCGGACCGCGTAGACAGCTCGCCCTCGGTGTGGGCAGCACTGGGGTTAATCACTGCCGGACTTGCGCTCAAAACCGCACTGTTCCCTTTACACTTCTGGTTGCCACCAGCCCATGCCAGCGCTACAGCACCGGTCAGTGCCCTGCTATCGGCACTGGTGGTAAAAGCCTCTTTTTATATCCTGCTGCGATTATGGCTCACCATCTTCGGGCCACTTGTTAGTGAGAACGGCGAAGGCGTCGAGACACTGCTCGGCCTGCTCGGGGCAACGGCGGTGCTCTGGGGCTCACTGCAGGCTTTGCGGCAGACCCGACTGAAATTACTGATTGCCTATTCCACGGTGGCCCAGATTGGTTACCTGTTTCTGGCATTTCCACTCGCCGCAAACGCCGGCATCACTGCCTGGAACGCGGTCGCCTACCTGGCTCTTTCCCACGCCCTGGCAAAGGCGGCCATGTTCATGGCGGCCGGTAACCTGTTGCGTTTCGGCGGCCATGATCGCATTGCAGACCTGGATAGAGTCGTGCAACGACTCCCACTGACAGCAGCGGCTTTCGCACTGGCTGGAGTAAGTATCATGGGTTTACCACCCAGTGGCGGTTTTATCGGTAAATGGCTGCTACTCCAGGCGGCCCTGATACAGGAACGCTGGGATATAGTAGCGGTACTGATCGTCGGCGGTTTGCTGGCGGCAGCGTATATTTTTAAAGTACTGGGAAAGGCCTTCACCCAGGCTAAAATTACCCACAAAGCCAGGGCGGTTCCTGCCACCATGGAATGGACGGCACTGCTACTCGCACTGGGAGCAATACTACTGGGGTTTATGGCAGCTCCAGTTTTGGAGCTGCTGTCTATTGGTGATGCATTCGGCAGCAGTGGGGTCAGCCCATGAACTGGGACCCATGGATTCCGTTAATGGTGATAGCCAGCTCACTGATACCCGGCCTGATCATCTTCACCCTGCCCGAAGAAAAGGTACGTCTACGCACTGTGCTCAACCTGACTGGAGCCGTGGTTAAACTGCTGCTGGTGGGCTGGATGATCTGGGGCGTCTATAACCAGCATCATTATGAGACACGACTGGCGTTGTTACCGGATCTGGAACTGGTGCTACGAGCCGGACCACTAGCCATACTGTTCGTTTCCCTGTCCACCATACTCTGGCTGGTAACGACGATCTATGCCATTGGCTATCTGGAAGGCTCACCCCATCGCAGTCGCTTCTTTGGTTTTTTCAGCCTGTGCGTGACCGCCACCGTAGGTGTGGCTCTAGCCGGTAACCTGATTACCTTCCTCTTGTTCTACGAACTGTTGACCCTGTCCACCTATCCATTGCTGGTACATCGCGGCACCGAAGTGGCCCGACGTGCCGGGCAGACCTATCTTAAATACACCGTTTTTGGTGGCGCACTGCTGCTACTGGCTACGGTGTGGCTATATAGCTTAACCGGTACCCTGGAGTTTACTCCACGTGGGTTTCTCCACGGTCTCGGGGATGAACATCGCCCGGCCCTGGTCATCATTTTTGCCCTGCTCGTCGCCGGGCTGGGTGTGAAAGCGGCGCTGGTGCCTCTGCACGGCTGGCTGCCCCAGGCCATGGTTGCCCCGGCACCGGTGAGCGCTTTGCTACATGCAGTAGCCGTGGTAAAAGCCGGTGCATTCGGCATAGTTCGCGTGGTATACGATGTGTTTGGCATCGACTTTGCAGTTGGGCTGGGCGTCACAGGTCCGCTGGCATGGCTGGCAGCCGTCACCATTATCTACGGCTCCCTGCGCGCCCTGTTTCAGGATGACCTTAAACGCAGGCTGGCCTACTCCACTGTGAGCCAGGTGTCCTACATTACTTTAGGTGTGGCCATCGCCGGCCCCATTGCCACCATTGGTGGTCTGGTGCACCTGGTACACCAGGGTTTGATGAAAATCACCCTGTTTTTCTGTGCGGGAAACCTGGCCGAAACCCTGGGTATTCACAAGGTGAGTGAAATGAACGGCGTCGGTCGTCGCATGCCCTGGACCATGGCAGCTTTCACTGTCGGCGCCTTCGGCATGATCGGTGTGCCACCCGTTGCCGGTTTTATCAGTAAATGGTATCTGGGACTGGGTGCACTGGAAGCGGACCAAAGCTGGGTCATCCTGGTACTGGCTGGCAGTAGCCTGCTCAATGCAGCCTATTTCCTGCCGATATTACATACCGCCTGGTTTAAACCAACACCCGAAAACTGGCCGGATGAACATCATTTCGGCCGTAAGGAAACCGCCTGGGCATTATTACTGCCTCCCCTGATAACGGCCGTCCTGGCCCTGGCTGCCGGACTGCTGGCAACCACGATGCTCAGCCCACTGGAATGGGCCAAACTGATTGCAGCGCGGGAGTTCTACCGATCATGAACCTGGACAGCTATCAGACAATACTCTGGATTGTGGTGGTATGGCCCCTGCTACTGGCCATACCTGCAGTGCACTCACGCCTGCCCTGGCCTCGACATCTGGCACTCCTGCCCCCACTGATACTACTGCTATTTGCAGGGAATGTTTCATTAGAGCTTCCCTGGTTACTGTTCGGAACCGGCCTGGCCATAGATAGCAATAGCCGCTGGATTCTGGCCATGACCCTGTTCATCTGGCTGATGTCGGCAAGCCTCGATAAAGCTTCGAAACACGGCCCCGGCTATAACCGCGCAAACACTTTTTTTCTAATCACCCTGGGCGGTAACCTGGGAACTCTGCTATCCACAGAGCTGGTGGGTTTCTTCTGCTTTTCGACCATCATGGGCTATGGCTTTTATGGCCTGCTGATGGAAGGTGGTGACGCAAAACTAAGACGGGCCGGACGCATCTACCTCATATTTCTGGTGCTGGCGGACCTGGCCCTGTTCGAAGCTCTGTTGCTGGCCGCCTACAGCACCGATAACCTGCACTATCTGTCGGTTCACCAGGCTATGGCTGGAAGCGGTTCTTCGCAGTTCTATTTCTGGATGGCATTTGTCGGGTTCGCATTCAAGGCGGGGATCTGGCCAGTTCATCTGTGGCTGTCGGCCGCATTCAGCTCGGCACCTGTATCTCGATCCCTGTTACTGGGCGGCGTTCCGGTGGCCATGGCACTACTTGGGGCTATTCACTGGTTACCGTTAGGAGAAAATGTCTTTCACCTTACAGGAAGTATTATTCAAGGACTGGGTGTGGCATCTATATTATATGCTGCACTAAGAATTTTCAGTCATATTCCCATGAAACAGTTGCCAGCCTGGGCCGGCGCTGCTCTCACTGGGCTGTTTATCTCAGCTCTCGGGACTGGGCTGGCATATCCAGCTGTGTGGCAGCAGTATGGATATATTAGTTATCCCTTCATAGCAGCATTGGGTGTCCTGCTGGCTCTGCTGGTTGTGCTTAGCTTCAAACTGGAACACTTGCTGGATACTCGCCAGCAAGCCGACATTGCAATACTGCGAATAGAAGCTCTGGGCCTGTACCTGGATCGATGGATCTGCCTGATTGTGCAATGGATTAGTCAGAGATTGCTCAGATTCAAGTCCCGCTTACGCGCCTCATATCTACAAACAGTAAAGCAAAGTCAACACATCATGCTCAAGTTACAACCGAAGATCTTTATTACTGGATGGAACACCAAAATCACTCTGTTTGCATTATTGGGGTTGGCAGCGGCCTGGCTGGCGGGGTAGCATAATGCTGTCTTTTGAACACCTCAGCCCAACAATATCACGAGGATAATATCCATAGCCGCTAAAGAGGGCACCTGAGATCACACGGATGGAATCGAGGATTAACAGAACCCACAGAACCTGGTAACTGTGCTATACCCATACACAGGCAACGCCTGTTAGATAACAATACATTTGCTTACAAGATGTGCACTGATTTCAGTGAGGGGAACCATCATGACAGACAAAGCAGCAATCACAAAAGAAACTCTGGACGCAGAACAGTTACGAAAAATTAACGCCTACTGGCGTGCCGCCAATTACCTGTCCGTTGGCCAGATCTACCTGCTCGACAATCCTTTACTTAAAGAACCACTCAAAAAAGAACATATAAAACCTCGACTACTCGGACATTGGGGCACTACACCCGGCCTGAATTTCATCTATGCCCACTGTAACCGTATTATCAAAAACCATGACCTGAACATGATCTATATCGCTGGCCCCGGGCATGGCGGCCCCGGTCTGGTAGCCAATACCTGGCTGGAGGGAAGCTACAGCGAGTTTTACTCAAACATTTCC
>CBDULX010000141.1:0-8204 GCA_965368175.1 uncultured Gammaproteobacteria bacterium
TAGGTGTTCAGGCGATTCAACAACTGTTTGTAATCAACGGCTCCAGTTAAAGAAATATACAGTTCACTATACCTGGTCAGATTTTCACCCGCTTTCATTACATGCTCATTTATTTGCAGCAACTCTTCCGTCGTTCGATACAGCAGTAGATTTTTTTCATGGCGCCTCATTTCCAGCATATGGTCTTTAAGCAACGTGACCACCTCACCTTCCCTGATATTGCTCTCCAGAAACAGCATATCGGCGTAGGCAAAGATGGATAACAGAAATATCAGCCCCGCAATCAGGGTATAGGAAATGGTGATTTTTTTTCGAAGACTGGTCATGGACAACACCCGGCAAAGTGTTACATTTTGAAACGTCATTGTTGCATATTGTATCAAATCACTGCAACACCGCTATTCAGGCCCTGTACAGTCAGTGACATGATAAGCGTTTCATAATGAAACAATGCACCCTGAACCATGAATATTATTGTTATAAATTTCAAACACTTACAGATAATAAAACTGGCACTACATATGCAATAAACCATACAGCCACTTATTCTTTTGAGGAAAAGCCCTATGAAAAAATTGAGTTCTGATCTTAAACGCATGCTGTCTGCTCTGGCCTTTGCAGATGCCGGTGAACTTCTGTCTACACAGGCCAAACTGGATATTCTTCAACCCGGTTCAGTTAATACCACCCACACCCCTGTGTATACCACGCTCAAGGCACAGCAAAACAGCAAACCTAAAGCTCAGGTTGCCATATTGTTTGATGGCCATGCATCAGAAGCCGTTTTAGACTACGTGAAAAATATGCCCTATAACTCGAGTGCCGAAACAAGCATTCTTGCTCATGGTAAAGACAGCAACCTGGCCATGAAAACCGAACAGCTAAGCCAGCGACTGCTTACAACCGGTCGAAAAAATACCATCACTTACCTCAATCATGAGGCCTCTGATATTTTTCAGGATTATTGCAACCGCAATCCTGAGCTGCGTTATATGATTGCGCCGAAAGATGACCTGCTGGCCCGGGAAATTATTGATAATCCCGAGTTCCACAGCCACTCACAATCCGTACCCCTGATTTTAATCCAGGACAGCAATCGAACATCCGCGGCTATGGTTTCTGCCGCATAAAGAGCAATACACTACTCGCATTATTAAGATGTAAAACCAGGTCATCACTGTGCCAGTGATGCCCCTCGGCCTGGTGTGCCACTGACACTTACAAAACAAAAGGAGTAATACTTGAATACACTGGCCGATGAAGAACAGGTTATCCCCCAGACAGGAAGACTCAGCCTCAAGCAATGGATTGCTGCAGGAATATTTTTTATGGCGGCCATTGCCATGTCTTTTGTGGTTCCCAATATTCAGATTGCCTGGGTAACTGCGATCTTGCTACTCACCATTTACCTGTTTGCATTCGAAGTGGTGGGTGTTGATGTGGCCGCAGCCAGCGTGATGGTTGTGCTGGGCCTGACCTCCCTGCTCGCCCCTTATATGGGGCTGGAACAGGGCCTGGTAGACTCCAGACATCTGTTTGATGGGTTTTCCAGTAATGCGGTTATGTCCATCATCGCTGTTATGATTATTGGTGCGGGTCTGGATAAAACCGGCATCATGAGTACAGTAGCCAGCTTCATTCTGAAGATTGGTGGCACCAGCGAAGCGCGCATCATCCCCATTATCTCTGGCTCAGTGGGTATCATTTCCAGTTTTATGCAGAATGTAGGTGCCGCCGCTCTGTTCTTACCTGTGGTCTCTCGTATATCAGCACGTTCTGGCCTGCCCATGTCGCGCCTGCTTATGCCCATGGGCTTTTGCGCCATCCTGGGCGGCACAGTGACCATGGTCGGTTCCAGCCCATTGATCCTTTTAAACGATTTAATACTCACTTCAAATAAAGCTTTACCCGCCGATCAGCATATGGACACCTTGGGCCTGTTCTCAGTGACCCCCATCGGTCTGGTTCTGGTCGCCACTGGCATTCTTTATTTCGTTCTGGCCGGTCGCTGGGTTTTACCCTCAAAAGGAGTAGAGAAAGGTACCAGGGGTGAAAGCACCATGAACTACTTCCGCAATATATATGGCCTGGAATACGCCATGTATGAAGTGGCGGTGCCGGAAACCAGCCCTCTGGTGGGAAAAATCCTCAACGATATCGAGCATGATGAATGTATACGCGTGGTAGCAGTGGTTAAACGTAAAAATGATATAGCCATAGGTGCCGGTGGGGTGGCCCGGGATATGGAGATCGAAGCCGGAATGATTCTGGGTATTCTGGCCACTTCCAGCTGTTTGAACGGCTTCGTTACAAAATACCAGCTTCGGCTCCGTTTAAAGCTTGAAGCTTTTGCCGATGCTCTGTCACCCAGCAAAGCGGGTATTGGTGAAGTGGTTATACCACCCGGATCACAATTAATCGGCAAAAGCGCCCGAGAAATCTGGCTGAGGAAAGCCTACGGAATTGCCATGGTGGCTCTTCATAGACAGGGTGAAACTTACCGTGAAGGCGATGGCATCCGGGACATGCCATTACAGGCCGGTGATACCCTGGTCACCCATTCACCCTGGTCTGTTCTGGCGCGCCTCGAAAAAGATCGAAATTTTGTTGTGGTCACCACTGAATACCCCCATGAAGAATTGCGACCTCAAAAACTGAGTTTTGCCATCGTTTTTTTTAGCATTGCCCTGTTTTTGGTCCTGTTTACCGATATCCGACTGTCTATTGCATTATTAACCGGTGCCATTGGTATGGTATTATCCGGCGTGCTTTCGATTGAGGAAGCCTATGAGGCAGTGAGCTGGAAAACGGTATTCCTGCTGGCATCCCTGATTCCCCTCGGCCTGGCCGTGGAAACGTCGGGCACAGCCAGATGGATAGCCGAGCAAACGCTATCGGTGGTTGGGCATATGCCCATATGGGTGATACAGGCATCGGTCGCCGCCCTGGCGACATTCTTCACACTGGTTATGTCCAATGTGGGAGCTACGGTGTTACTGGTACCCCTGGCCGTGAATATTGCTATTGGAGTTGGTGCAAACCCTGCCGTGTTTGCCCTGACTGTGGCCATAGCAACCTCCAATTCATTCCTCATACCAACCCACCAGGTTAACGCCCTGATCATGGGCCCCGCAGGTTATCGTGTTGCCGACTTTATAAAAGCCGGTAGTGTGATGACGGTGCTGTTCCTGACTGTGATGATGATTATGATCAACCTGGTTTTCTAGGTGAATGACTGGAAAAAACTTTAACAATATGAAAACAATTAAAAACTCAATAATAAGCCTGCTGGCTCTATTACTCCTGTTACCAATGCAGGCAATGGCTGCTGAAACTGGCCATAAAATTATGGACTTAACCCAGAGTGGCGTTGGCTATGCGGCTATAGCCATCTTTGTGGTGGCCTACTTACTTGTTATGGCTGAAGAATTCACCCATTTACGTAAATCAAAACCGGTAATTATTGCGGCCGGTCTGATCTGGGCCATCATTGGCGTGGTTTATGCCAACCATGGCATGTCCGAGCTGGCTGAACACGCGGTGCGTCACAACCTGCTTGAATATGCTGAGCTGATGCTGTTCCTGCTGGTAGCCATGACCTACATTAATGCCATGGAAGAACGCCAGGTATTCGATGCTCTGCGCGCCTGGTTGATCCGCAAAGGCTTTAGTTTTCGAAAATTGTTCTGGTTTACCGGACTTCTGGCCTTCTTCATTTCACCCATTGCCGATAACCTGACCACGGCTCTGCTAATGTGCGCCGTAGTACTGGCTGTGGGTGGAACTAATACCCGTTTTGTCAGCGTGGCCTGTATCAATATTGTGGTGGCCGCCAATGCCGGTGGTGCCTTCAGTCCGTTTGGTGACATCACCACCCTGATGGTATGGCAGAAAGGTGTGATTGAATTCTGGACTTTCTTTGCACTATTCATCCCTTCCGTAGTGAACTTTGTGGTTCCTGCTGCGATTATGCACTTTGCTATTCCACAGGATCAACCCAATGCATCCGGCGAACATATTGCCATGAAACGTGGTGCGCGCCGCATCATTGCATTTTTTCTGCTTACCATTCTAACTGCCGTGTCATTCCATAATTTCTTAGGCCTGCCACCGGTAATCGGCATGCTAACCGGTTTGGGTTATCTGCAATTGCTGGGCTACTACCTGAAGAAAACTCATATGTCTGAAACAGCTATTGATGTTGAGCATGAAGACCAGATGGGCGACCCTGTGCCTTTTGACATATTCAGTAGAGTGGCCCGTGCCGAATGGGACACCTTGTTGTTCTTCTATGGCGTAGTACTTTGTGTAGGCGGTCTCGGCTTCCTGGGTTATCTGGGTATGGCGTCTGAACTGATGTACAACCAGTGGGGCGCCACCAGTGCAAATGTCGCGGTCGGCGTGTTATCGGCGATTGTGGATAATATTCCGGTAATGTTCGCCGTACTGACTATGAATCCTGACATGGCTACAGGCCAATGGCTGTTGGTTACCCTGACTGCCGGAGTCGGTGGTTCATTATTATCAATTGGCTCAGCCGCCGGTGTTGCCCTGATGGGACAGGCCCGTGGCCAGTACACTTTTTTCTCCCACCTGAAATGGACGCCCGCTATTGCGCTAGGCTATATCGCCAGTATTTATTGCCATATGTGGATTAACAGCAGTCTGTTCTAGATTGCTATAAAAATAGTCAACTGGCTCAGATAACTGACCGGATGAATCTGCTATCAATGACGACCACTGATGGCAGATTAATCCAGGCCATTATTGATCTGCCTGACTGGCATTATTGAAGCAGATCTAAGCCCCATTTTCAGCAATACCTTAAACAACTATTCTCAGCAACAGTCTTTCTTACATAGCTAACAGCTATCCTTCATTCCCATAATTTCGATAAATCCGAAAATTTTTTGAAAAATTCTTACATTATTAAGCGGATCTTAAGTTAGGACTGTTCTAATAAAACCATAGGACTGAAATTGTTTTAAATCCATCCGTTATTAGAGTTATCTTAAGCCCATGTATATAAGCACTTCACGTCAACTACCTGATGTTAGCACAGGCATATTAATCACCTTCACTTCACTATTTATTATTCTTGTACATAATCAAAGCTTCTGGGCACATTTATTCAAGGCAACAAAGTTGCCTGCGGCTGAATATATATTGTTTATAATTTCAATATTTTTACTCTTATTTACTGTTTTATACACCTTGATTACGATATTTAGCTATAAAATCACGACTAAAGTTATAGCCAGCATTTTTATACTCACCAGTGCATTCATTAGTTATTTTACAGACTCATATGGAACCATCATTGACGCGGACATGATACAAAACATGATGGAAACAGATCAGCATGAAGTCACACAGTTGATAAACCTTGACATACTCACTCATATCATCCTGCTGGGAGTGTTACCAGTTATTCTTATTTACAAACTAAATATTATAAATACATCCCTCAGAAAAGAACTGATCAATAAAGTCATCCTGTTATCTATATTGTTTTCGACAACATCATTATTAGTTTATAGCTCTCTTAAAAACATCAGCTTTATTTTCAGAGAAAACAGAGAAATAAGCTTCTTAATAAACCCAATCTTCCCGATTAAATCGGCCATTCAGTATATAGGCATTCATTCAGGTGACGCGCATACCCCTTTGAATATGGTTTTTAATGATGCGACAAGAACTATAACAACCGAACTCAAAAACAAAAAATCATTATTTATTATTGTTGTAGGAGAGACTGCACGTGCACAAAATTTCCATATAAATGGTTATTCACGAAACACTACACCGCGCCTCGAAAAAGAAGATATTTTAAATTTCAGCAATACAAGGTCCTGTGGTACCGCAACTGCCATATCTGTGCCCTGCATGTTCTCGCATTTAAATCATAACAGTTATGATGATAGCATTGCGAGGAACAGTGAAAATCTCCTCGACGCATTCACACATGCCGGGATAAATGTATTATGGCGCGAGAATAATTCAGGCTGCAAGGGAGTATGCAATCGCATAGAAACAGAAAACTTGCATCATCTAAAACTTGACGACTACTGTTCAGAAGAAGGCTGTTATGACGAGGTTTTACTTTATAAATTACAAAATTATATAAACAACTCGGATAAAGACACGGTTATTGTACTTCATCAACAAGGTAGCCATGGCCCGGCTTACTACAAGCAGCATCCAAAATCTTTTACGACTTTTAGCCCTGAATGCAACCAATCGGCGGTGCAGAACTGTTCTACTAATGAAGTTATAAATTCATACGACAACACCATTCTATATACCGATTATTTCCTGACAGAAATTATTCACTTATTAAAGAAGAATACACAAAATTTTGATGCCGGCATGATGTATGTTTCTGATCATGGCGAATCATTGGGTGAAAACGGGGTTTACCTGCATGGTCTACCTTACTTTTTAGCGCCAGATGAGCAAACCCATATTCCGTTCATGATGTGGCTATCCAGAGACTTTACCAAAAATAAATCCATCGACAGAGCTTGCCTGAACCTGAAACAGAAGATGAATTTTTCACATGACAACATATTGCATACTGCACTGGGCATAATGGATGTTGATACGAAAATTTACCAAAACAATTACGATATTTTGTCGTCCTGCCGAAACACTTAAAACCCTACTTACCTGAGCAGCACCTTATGATGGCAATCACTGCTATCCCATAACGCGTCATTACTCCGAGCTCCTCGACTTTATCTCCTGAGTCGTTCTACCTCCTGCATCCTTGCAGTCATGCTCTTCACCCTGAGGGCCAGGCAAAGCCTGTTTAAATCGCTCCATGTGATTTGATCTGGCAAAGGCCAGAATCCATCTAACAGCAAAAAGTAAAATCATAGCTGAAAGCCACTCTAAACTGTGGAAACCGGCTAAAAGTATGCCGGCATGAAGACTATTATCTGATTTATTTCTATGCTGAGAGCAATACTGCTTTCATGTCTTTTAGGACATGTTAATGTTTCCTGCCTTTATCTGTAATGGTTCGTCAATGTTAACGGGACATTAACAGTGGATAGCAATATTTGTGTAATATTTTAACACAGATCAAGGCATATAATATTTCATCCAGAATCACAATTAACCAACTATCAATTTCGTTAACTGTGATATGATTTAATACTCACATCTACAGCTTATAATTTAATCCCATGAATAAACCCACCAGTATTTTACAAAAAGTCGCAACAATCTTTGGCATTATGAGTTTTATTTCTGCGCTCATCTGTGGGTTTTTTCTGTACTTTCAGCTCGATGACTCTGGCCCTAACAACCCAGTTTCAGCCAGTTTAATGGCATCGATATTCTTTTTTATCTTTGTTGGATTTGTATTATTAGTAATAGGAAAAACCGACCTTCCCAGTTTCAAGCCAGACAATGTCTCCGACAAGAATATAGACTAAGTAGTCGATAAACCACACCAGGTTACTGCAGACTCAATTTATATTCATTTCCAGGTCTTTCCTTATGGCAATCTGCTGGGCCTGTGTCAAGCGGGTTTTAAAGGGATAATTTTGATGATCACAGCCGATGGTAACCACTTCACCTGAATTAATCGCCACAATCATATCATCTGCAAGCTCGAATCTGACATGATGGAATCCCATTTTCATTCTTTCACCGTTCGCCAGGCTTTCATCCGATACCGAAAAGATTTTTTGAGAACGGCCAATCTGTACCCATAACTTGTTTTCAATACCAATGAGTTGCATCAGGCGGTCCTGACACCTTGTCTCCCCCTCTAACGACAGGTGAATGGTTACTTTCCAGTTATTGCCATCTGGAATAAGTTTGTTATAGGTTTCAAGCTCCGATGCCAGCTGTTCATCGATATTAATACGCTCAGAAATCAATTTTTCCTGTAACTGATACTTTACTGTTAGCTTGTCTTCGAAATGGAGGTCCAGGCATGTGCCTAAATGTATGTGACGGTTGGCTTTATGTTCATTAACCACCTGACTAAAAAGGTGTCGCTTTGAAGTGTAATCTTCGTAAGAGTAAAATTCCTCTGGTGTTAGTTTTGTCATATATATTCCTCAGATTTATTATTTTCCATGCCTGCAATAAAGATATATTCTATTCATTATGAACCGGGAATTCTTCCCATTATCATATTCAGAATATAATTATTTTCTAATACATGATCCACAGCTTATTAACTACCC
>CBDULX010000142.1:0-8174 GCA_965368175.1 uncultured Gammaproteobacteria bacterium
GCGGTTTTCAGGAAGGCTTTCGAATCAAAAGCTGCTGTGTCTGGGGTATCGGAAGTCATCTGATTATTGTACTAGGTTCGTACCCTTCGAATAGCTTGTATGGTGAAATTATAAAAGCTTTGTCGCAAAGACGCAGAGACGCAAAGAACCTGTTAGTATTACTACGCCTTCGGCGTAGTTGATTTGTGTTTACTTTAATACATCTTTGCGTCTTTGCGACTTTGCGTCAAAAATCAGAATTAACCCAGCAAATCTTTAGCTTGCAGAAACACATCTTTGAACATGTCCGCAGTCAATCGCCGGGTCTGGGTGTTGTAGCGACTGCAATGATAGGAATCCAGCAGGGTATACTCTGGTAGTTTGTGAACGGCCCCATGAGCAAATTTGAAGTCCTTCTGTTTTAAACCAGATGCTTTTATCACTGCCTTATGAGCGATGCTGCCCAGGGCCAGAATAACGCTATTCTTTGGGAGTCCATCCAGTTCATTTTTAAGAAACTGGTTACAGGTATTGATTTCAGAGCCTATGGGTTTGTTTTGAGGTGGCAGGCATTTTACGGCATTGGTAATGCGGCAATTCAATAGCTGCAAATCATCTACAGCGGATGTGGATTTTGGCGCGGTAGAAAAACCGCAATCGTACAATGTCTGGTACAGCAGAATACCTGCATGATCACCGGTGAAAGGTCGGCCACTGGCATTGGCGCCGTGATAACCGGGTGCCAGCCCAACAATCAGCAAGCGAGCATCTGGGTCACCGAAAGCCGGTACCGGACGGGCATAATAATTAGGATGACTGGCGCGAACTTCTTTTAGAAAATCCGCCAGGCGCGGGCACTGAGTACATTTCAGGTCAAAACTGGGGCTGGACATCTATATGATAATTTACTTTTAATAGATACTGTAACTTATTGATTTAATTCATTTGTGGTTTTGATTCTTCTTCTTCCAGCAAGCCGTGTTTAATGGCCAGGTGCATCATTTCCACATCGTTGGAAACATCGAGTTTATCATGCAGGCGCTTACGATAAGTGCTCACTGTTTTTGGGCTCAAATTCAGTTTGTCGGATATTTCATTGGTGCGCATGCCCCGGCTGATCATGATCAGCACCTGCAGTTCACGCTGTGACAGAATATCGATTATGGAATCTTCCCCCGGCAACATCGACAGGGCCAGTTGCTGGGCTATAGTAGGTGCGATATAACGCTTGCCGGAATGTACTTTCTGAATGGCTTCCACCATCTCCACCACCGGGCATCCCTTGGTGAGATAGCCAACGGCTCCTGCCTCCAGAATGCGTTTCGGTAAGGGGCCTTCACTGTGTACCGTTAACACAATAACCTTGCACTCTGGATGAGTCTGGCACATTCGACTGGTGGCTTCGAAGCCGCCAATACCCGGCATATTAATATCCATCAATACTACATCGGGTTTGGCGGTTCTCACCTTTTCCAGCGCCTGCTCACCACTGCTGGCTTCATCCACTACCTCGATACCGGACTGATCTTCCAGTAAACGACGTAACCCATATCGAATAAGGTCGTGGTCATCGACCAGCATGACGCGTATGTTTGCCACAATGGATACCCTGATTGTTATTCTTCAATTGCCTGATCATATCAGGCTTACCAGTTTTTAAAAGGCTGTTTTGCCAGATTCACATTATAGTATCGTGCATCACCGGACACTTCCTCGCCCAGCCATTCCGGTTTTTCGAATGATTCGGACTCATCATCCAGTTCAATTTCCGCCACAATCAGTCCTTCATTGTCACCGTAGAACTCATCGATTTCCCAGACATGGCCGGCATGTTCCACCTTGAACCGGGTTTTGTTGATCTGAGGTGTCTGGCATAACTGATCCAGCAGCTCTACCGCTTCATCTACCGGTATGGAATATTCGTATTCCATACGCCTGACACCCAGGGTAGCGCTTTTAATATTGATATTCGCCCGCTCTCCATCTAACCTTACCCTCACCGATGCTTTAGACACCGGAGCAAGATAACCCTGACGAATTCTGGCACTGCTGCTCACATGGTTGCGCCATGAATCATCTTTTAATAAAAACTTACGTTCGATTTCGATCGGCACAGAAGACCTCCTCTTATGGATTTTCAATCATACTTCAATCTCAGGCCCGGCGTCATTCACCTTAATCACGCGGCAGTTGCCCCCTGGCCTAACTGCACCGTGGAGGCCGTAAAAGCTTTCGCCGATGAAAACGGTAGTATTGGTTCCAGCCGATACCCTCAATGGGTAAACACAGAAACCGAATTGCGCAAACAACTGGCTCAGCTGATAAACGCGCCCAGTCATGATGAAATCGGTCTGCTTAAAAACACCTCCGAAGGCTTATCGATCATTGCCTATGGCCTGGACTGGCAACCCGGTGACAACATCATCATCGCCGACGAAGAATTTCCCTCCAACCGCATTGTCTGGGAATCTTTAAAACCCCTGGGCGTAGAGGTGCGCCGGGTGAAGCTTAACTTTGAAAATCCTGAACAGTTACTGATAGAACAAATCGATGACCGTACCCGACTGATGAGTATCAGCGGCGTACAGTATGCCAGCGGCCTGCGCATGGATTTATCCAGGCTGGGTCAGGCGTGTAAACAGCGTGGTATTATTTTTGTAGTCGACGCCATTCAGCAGATCGGTGCTGTTCAACTGGATTGCCAGGCTATACAGGCAGATTTTGTCATTGCCGATGGCCATAAATGGATGCTGGGGCCGGAAGGTCTGGCACTGTTTTATTGTCGCCGTGAATGGCTGACAAAATTAAAACTGAACCAGTTTGGCTGGCATATGGTGGAAGACCTGTCAGATTTTAACAAAATGGATCAGTGGCAACCGGCAAGTTCCGCGCGACGATTTGAATGCGGTAGCCCGAATATGCTGGCAGTGCATGCACTGCATGCGAGTATTGGCATGATTCTGGATCTGGGCCTGGAAAATATCGAACAACAGGTACTGGATAATGTTCAATATTTGATCAAAATATTCACCCCTTATAAAGACATTTCAATACTCAGCCCTGTTCATATAAACAGGCATGCGGGTATCTTTACTTTCGTGAAGCATGGGGTTGATAATGAGCAACTCTACCAGCATCTGGTAAGTAAAGGAGTCATCTGTGCACCGCGGGGAGGCGGAATACGATTATCCCCTCATTTTTATACCCAAAAACAACAACTTGATCAGGTCCTGGGCTGGGTTAAAAAATTTTGATCCAAGTCCAGAAGCCATAAATCAAACAGGTAATAAACATATAAAACGGCTAAACTCTTTACAGGGATTGATGTCCAACAGAGCTTCTGATCAAGTCTATGTGACTTCAGGCCACGCAGAAGCATCATTTACTTGATCAGAAGCTCCCTGGTTACAATTTGCTCCCAAAAACACAATAATTACGGGAAATGCATGTTTAGAATTTTTAGTCGGATTAAAAAAAGTATCTGGAACAGAATTGTCTGGTCGCTAACTTTCGAAAAGGGAGAGCATAAGCTACCAATGTCGGACTTTGAGCGATTGCGCTATGAAATTCGACCTGGCGATGTCATTCTGGTGGAAGGCCGCTCACGTGTTAGCGAAATCATCAAAACAATCACCCTCAGTAACTGGACTCATTCGGCACTTTATATTGGTCGTCTGCATGACATCGAAGACCCAAACCTCCGTGATTACATCAGAAGCCGTTACAATGGTGAAACCGATGACCAGTTAATCATTGAATCACAACTGGGAGAAGGCACTCTGGTCGACAGCATTAGCAAATACCGTGAAGAGCATTTGCGAATTTGTCGACCCAATGGCATCACCCGTCAGGATGCACAAAAAGTTATCGCTTATGCCATTAACCAGTTAGGCACTTATTATAATGTTCGACAAATTCTGGATCTGGGACGATTTATGTTCCCCTATTCACTATTGCCCCGGCGCTGGCGCTCCAGCCTGTTTGAACACAATGCCGGAGCACCCACACACACTGTGTGTTCATCGATGATGGCCGAGGCTTTTTCTTCCGTCCACTTCCCAATATTACCCGTGTTACATCGGGACAGTGACGGCAATCTGAAACTCTACAAACGTAATACCAAGCTGATTACGCCCAAAGATTTTGATTATTCACCTTATTTTGATGTCATCAAATATCCGATACTGGATTTTGATGAACTGGCCATCTACAGGAAAATGCCCTGGAGCAAGGACGGTGTCATTCTCAACGATGATCACGAAATATTCATCCCGCCAGTGGATGCTCCCATTCCTAACAACAATGAAGCGATACCTGAAAACCGGGTTGAAGTAAACAAGGACATTGATGATAAAAACAACAACAATGATGATATTATCGAACTGGATAATACTCAGAACATTAACACATCTAAACGAAAATCCGTCTAGGAGACCCTCATGCTTACCTGGCTATTAATTTTCACCCTCACAATTGGCGTAGCTGCATATTTCCGGCTATCACAGGTGATCTGGAATGCCATGCTCGGCGTGGTTTTACTTATATTCAGTTTTACTGATTTCGCTGGTATCGCCTCCCTGTTAATCCTCTGGGTATTATATCTGGCGGTCGTCATTCCGCTCAATCTTCCACAAATTCGCCTGAAATATGCCTCTGAACCGGTATTAAAGTTTATGAAAGGAGTCATGCCCAGCATCTCCCAGACCGAACAGCAAGCTCTGGATGCCGGTAAAGTATGGTGGGAAAGTGAACTGTTTAGTGGCGATCCCGATTACTCAAAAATACGCGATTTACCTGCAGCCAGATTAAACAGCGAAGAACAGGAATACATCGATGGCCCGGTGGAAAAACTCTGCGAAATGCTGGATGACTGGAAAATCACCCATGAAGATTCAGACCTGCCGAAGGAAGTCTGGCAGTTTTTAAAAGACAATAAATTTTTCGCCATGATCATACCTAAAAAATATGGCGGACTGGAATTTTCAGCTCTGGCTCATTCTGCTGTGGTAATGAAAATAGCCGGCCGCAGTATCACGGCTGCAGTCACCGTTATGGTGCCTAACTCACTGGGTCCGGGCAAACTGCTGTTAACTTATGGTACCGAAGAACAGAAAAATAATTATCTGTATGGCCTGGCCAGTGGTGATGAAATTCCCTGTTTTGCCTTAACCGGTCCGGAAGCCGGCAGTGACGCTGGCGCCATGCCCGATACCGGCGTAGTCTGTAAAGGCAGTTTTGATGGCAAAGACAATGTACTGGGTATACGTCTGAACTGGGACAAGCGCTACATCACGCTGGGCCCAGTAGCCACACTGCTGGGGCTGGCGTTTAAACTTTATGATCCGGATAAATTGCTCAGCGAAGAAGTCAGCCGTGGCATCACACTGGCACTGATCAAAACCGATGTACCCGGAATAGACATAGGCCATCGTCACATGCCCAGCAACCATGTGTTCATGGTGGGGCCTAACCGGGGCAAGGATGTATTCATTCCCATCGACTGGGTTATTGGCGGTGTGGATTTTGTCGGCAAGGGCTGGACCATGTTAATGGACTGCCTGTCAGATGGCCGAGCTATATCATTACCGGCCCTGAGTACCGGTGCTGGTAAATACGCCTCGCGTTATACGGGCGCCTATTCCCGGATTCGGAAGCAGTTCAAAATTCCCATTGGTTACTTCGAAGGTATCGAAGAAGCCCTGGCACAGATTGGCGGCCATACCTATCTTATGGATGCTGCGCGCACCCTGACCCTGATCGGACTGGATACAGGTGAAGAGCCCTCAGTCATTTCCGGCATAGTGAAATACCAGCACACCGAGCGCATGCGCAAGGTGATCAATCACGCCATGGACATACATGGCGGCCATGGTATTTGCCTGGGTCCTAACAACTTCCTGGGACGAGCTTATCAGGGTATCCCCATCAGCATTACGGTTGAAGGCGCCAACATCCTGACCCGGAGTATGATTGTATTTGGCCAGGGTGTACTTCGCAGTCACCCCTATTTGCTTAAAGAAGTGGAAGCGGTTAACAATCCGGATCCGGAACAGGCAGTGGAACTGTTCGATGACGCCCTGTTCCGTCATATCGGCTTTGTCACCAGCAACTTTGTGCGTTCTTTCTGGCTTGGATTGTCCGGCTCCCGACTGATGAATGCTCCGGGCAAGGGTGCAGTGAAGTATTATTACCGACAGCTCACCCGAATGAGTTCGGCCTTTGCTCTGCTCGCCGATATGAGTGTTTCTGTACTGGGTGGTGAATTAAAACGTAAGGAAAAAATTTCCGGGCGTCTGGCCGATGCCCTGTCTAATATGTATATGATCACTGCGGTGCTCAAACATTATGAAGACCAGGGTTATAAACCGAATGACCTGCCTTTTATGAAATGGGCCTGTGAGGACTCACTTTTTAATGTCCAGGAAGCACTGAAAGGAGTATGCGATAACTTCCCTATTTCCATAGTGGGCAAGCTGCTGAGTTTTGTCATTTTCCCACTGACCCGTCCCTATTCCGGTGCCAGTGACAAACTTGGTCATGAGGTGGCCCGTCTGTTATTAAAACCTTCGGATACACGTGATCGTTTAACCTCAGGCATATACTGGACAGAGAATAAAAATGACTCGATGGGTCGGCTTGAATATGCGCTGAACAAGGTGCTTGAAGCCGAAGATGCTGAGCGTAAATTACGCGATGCCATGCACATTGGACTAATCCAGCAACAACCCGTAGAACCTTTACTTAAGAAAGCCATTGAGCTGGAAATACTCGATAAAAAAGAAGCCGAACGCGTAAGAGTGGCGTATGAAGCCACCTTGAATGCTGTTCGGGTAGATGAATTTACCAAAGAAGGATGGAAACTCGCATGAGCACATTCAGAGACGTATATATTGTCGATGGCAGTCGAAGCCCGCTTCTGAAAGCCAGGGGAAAACCTGGACCTTTCCTCGCCTCGGACCTCGCAGTTGCGGCAGCAAGACCCCTGTTGTTACGGCACGAACTCCCGCTCGATGCGCTTGATGAAGTCATTGTCGGCTGTATCATGCCGACCCCCGATGAGGTCAACATCGCCCGTGTGATTTCACTTCGCCTGGGTATCCCCGATTCCGTCCCAGCCTGGACGGTTCAACGTAACTGTGCTTCGGGATTACAGGCCCTGGATTCCGCCTATCACAATATCGCCAGCGGTCACTCCGAGCTGGTATTAGCCGGTGGTACAGAGTCCATGAGTCATGCACCGGTGCTGTTCAACGATTTGATGGTGAACTGGCTGGCCATGTTTATGGGCGCCAGAAGTTTTGGTCAGAAACTGAAAACCCTGGGCAAATTACGACCTGCTCACCTGAAACCCATTATTGCGTTGATTCGTGGTTTAAGCGATCCCATCATTGGTTTATCCATGGGACAGACCGCAGAAAAAATTGCCTGGCGTTTCGGTATTACACGTGAACAAATGGATGAGTTCTCGGTGGCCAGTCATCAGCGTCTGGCTGCAGCCCATGATGAAGGTCGACTGGATGAAATCGAACCCCTGTACGATGGCAAAGGTAATTACTTTGATTTTGACGACGGCATCCGTCGCGATTCAAGCATGGCTAATCTGGCTAAACTCAAACCCTACTTCGATCGCATCTATGGCAAGGTAACGCCCGGTAACAGCGCACAGATTACCGATGGTGCCGCCATGTTAATTCTGGCCAGCCCGGAGGCGGTTAAAAAGTACAAACTGCCGGTGCTCGCAAAAATCATCGACAGCCAGTGGGCGGGACTGGATCCTTCCGAAATGGGACTGGGCCCGGCACACGCCATGGCCCCGATTATGACCCGTAACAATCTGGCTATTAAAGACGTCGATTTCTGGGAAATTAACGAAGCCTTTGCCGGTCAGGTACTGTCCTGTATCGAAGCCTGGAAACAGGACGACTACTGTAAACAGCATCTGGGTCTGAAATCGGCCCTGGGTGAAATCCCTCACGAGCTATTAAACGTGGACGGTGGTGGCGTCAGCATGGGCCACCCGGTAGGCGCCAGTGGTGCGCGTATCGTATTGCATCTGGCCAATGTACTGAAACACAATAATGCAAAACGCGGCATAGCCAGCCTGTGCATCGGTGGTGGTCAGGGTGGCGCTATGTTGATTGAAGCCGTCAAGTCTTCAGCAGTAAAAGCTTCAGCGCCAGCCAGTACTGAAGCAA
>CBDULX010000143.1:0-8034 GCA_965368175.1 uncultured Gammaproteobacteria bacterium
AATCCTTGTTGTTGATGATGAAACCAGCCTATTAGAGCTCACCTGTCAGATACTAAGTGAGCATGGTTATCATACTTTCAGTGCGAACAGCGCCGAAGCTGCCCTGCAGGTCCTTAAACAACAGCCTGTTGATCTGTTGATATCTGATGTCATTATGCCAGGCGTCGATGGCTATCAACTGGCCGAAATAGTAACTGAGCATTATCCAGATATTAAAATTCAGATGGTTAGCGGCTACACGGATGATAGAAGCAATAACATCTCTGATAACAAATTTGGTAAAGAACTGCTGCATAAACCCTTTACTACTGATGAGCTCCTGATAAGAGTAAGAGGTATACTGGATGCCTGACAGATTTACATTATTTTAATGCCGTGCCCCCCATATCATTAAAGAAAACTGTTCGCTAGAACCCTTTTGTTCTGTTCTAAAAATAAATTTATTTCGATGCACCGACTACCATCGGATTAGCAGGATCGGCCGCCCATTCCTGTAGTGAGGCGGTGTAGACCGCGACATTGGTGAAACCGAGTCGGATCATGACAAAGGCATCGGTTGAGGCTACTATGCCACCGCCACAATAAGTAATGACGCGAGCATTGCGATCGATGTTATGCATGGAGGCCAGTTCATCACTGGAACGAAAGGAGCCGGTTTTATCGAGTAGCTTGAGTCCGTCGATATTCAGTGCACCGGGAATATGACCAGGGCGGGCATAGATGCTCATGTCACCACGGTAAAACTCCTCAGGCAGGGTATCGATGAGGTGAACATCCTCATCATCGATACCCGCCAGCACTTCGTCTCGATCTGCGATCAGTTCCGGCCGGGGCCTGGGAGTTAAAAGTTTTTCTGGCCGGTTAACGGGTTCCAGAGACAGTTCATGACCTGAAGCGGTCCAGGCCGCAAGGCCACCATCAAGAATAGCCGCATTGTCGAAGCCAACCCAGCGTAGCATCCACCAGACCCGGGCCGCCCAGCCAGTATAATTGGTATCGTATAGCACAACGCGGGAATCATCTCCGACTCCCAGTGCTCCCATCTCGTTACAGAATTGCTCAGCTGTGGGTAAGGCAAACTCGATCGGCTGGCTGGTATCAGATAGATCAACCATTAGATCGGCAAACCCGGCTTTGGGGATATGGCCTAGTTCATAATCAGGTCGACCACTAACATTACGAAAACCACGCTCTGCATCCGGCATGGTGACAACGGTACAGTCCAGCAGCACCAGATCTGGCTCATCGAGGTGCTGGCTCAGCCACTCAGCGGTTACTAGTGTGTCCATCATTACTCCTCTGTGAGACTATGGTCTCTAATTAAAAAATATCCGATAAACTGAGGGGGCTTCCTACTGATTTCCCTTACTGCAACTCAAATAGCGGCACCAGGTCATTCCAGCTCTATATATCCATTCACCATTACACTTACCGTCTGTTCCCCTGCAGAAATTGCCGGTTCACTTTCCATCTTACTCATTGACATGGCTCGCATAGGATATTGCGGGGGGATATCTCTAGTTGCAGAAGTGGATATGTCGATATTGACTATCTTATAATTTTTACGGCCCAGTTTTTTAACCACCTGCTTTGCACGTTTTTCAAAGGCTTCCAGTGCTGTGTCGATGAGTTTTTCATCCTGCTGGTTTTTTCTGCTGGGTGAAACCGTAAACTGCATAGATTGCAACGCCAGTTCATTCTGCAGTTTGCCCAGTACCTCACTCATTATGGTCATGTCCTGGCTTTCCAGACGCAAACTCTGGCTCACTCGCCAGGCTTTTATTTTATTATTGCTGTAAACCGGGTTACTGGTATACATGTTTGTCTGGTGTTTTATTTCGGGGTGTTTTTTTACCAGCTCCAGTCCGCGGCGAATTCGTTTGTTAACGGTATCTGAAAGTTCAGTAACATCACTACCCTCTTCAAGAGTATATACAGTTGCTACCATAGTATCGTTTTCGAGCTGCTCAGTAGCCGTTGCGCTTAGATGGATACGGTCATAATGGGTTTCAATATCATGCGCCCAGACATTATTGATGAAAAGACCTGAAAACAACAATAAAGCATTACATATAGGTGTTAGTTTAATCATCATCGGCTCTCTGGAAGGCACATCAAAGGGTAGCAAGAAGCTGCTTAAAACAGTCATTTTATCACTGAAAATTGTTTTTAACATTGTATTCATACAAAATACAAGTATTAGATTAGTAATTCAATAACTTGTGCTACTCCGGTACTCTCACTTTAATATTCGCAGGGCCAGGGCATGAGACGTCACTGTTCTATTACGCCAGGGAACCTCTGAACAATATTGCAATAATAACTGCCAGGATAAAGGAAACGCCTTTCCAGAGCAGTACTGGATCAGGTTCCATGAGTGGTGGATTCAGATATTGCCGAATTTTGCGCTATAAAGTCGTTTCATTATTTACATTCATTTACTTTCCTTTTTATTTTAAGGAATATATCTCATGCCCTGATATTGTATTTCTACGTCAACGCTTTTAACAGTAGAGCCTAAATAAAAATATTTCCTTTCATATATAAGGCCGCGTTGCCGGTAATCATCACCCGTTCACCTTTCAGCACACAACCCAGTTCTCCGCCCCTGGCCGATAATTGCGCTGCCTTAAGTTCATTATTAGACAACACCTCTGCCCAGTAAGGCATCAGTTGCGTATAGGCAGAACCGGTGACCGGGTCTTCATCGATGCCGTACTTTGGTGCAAAGCAACGACATACAAAATCATAGTTGTTCGATTTCGCTGTGACAATAACCCCCCGTAAATCCAGCTGTTTAAGTTTTGACAAATCCACTGTCAGTTCCTGTATCGCCCGTTCATCCTCGAATAACAGAATATAGTCTTCTGATTTCAAACAGCCCAGTATAGGTTGATTAAAGGCGGACTTTAGTGGTTCAGGGATTGCGCAAGGTTCAGCCGGCTGGGATGGGAAATCCATCGTATAGGCATCGCCATTACGGCTAACGGTTAATGGCCCACTTTTTGAGTTAAATGTGATTGTATCGGCGGAATAATCCATATAGTTAAACATTACGAACGCGGATGCCAGGGTGGCATGACCGCATAAGTCAACTTCAGCCAGCGGCGTAAACCAGCGAATTGAATGAACATTTTTATCTTTTACAATATAGGCAGTTTCAGACAGATTATTTTCCTGGGCTATGGCCTGCAACTGTTCATTACTTAACCAGCTTTCAAGAGGAATGACAGCGGCGGGATTGCCTTTGAATACCTGATGGGTAAATGCATCAACCTGGTATATATCCAGTTTCATGGGGGGCTCCTTTTTTAAAGAGTATGCCATGAGTTTTGTTTTTAAAAAAGTAGTCTGGAGAAGATGACAGATTTTATAGCTTCTATTAGCCATAAGCAGACTGATCAAAAAATTTAAACATTTGCCACAGAGTCACAAAGCGCACAGAGAAAACAGTCATGATTGTATAAGGGCGTACTTATAAAACTCTGTGTTCTCTGTGCCTCTGTGGCAAAGTTTTTGATTTCAAGATAGCGCACAGGGTGTTTGGAGGCACTTTGCCCAGACCTGAATTATTAGTTTAAGTCAAAAGCAATTTATAATCTGTCAGATCGGGTTTGAACAACTACAGATTAGTTAACCGATGCGTTCGGCAAATCGACTGGCTTTATCACTAAGCTGGTGTAAATATTTCCATCGATCCGTAACATCCAGCCCATCCAGGAAATTTTTCACATAGAGACCCAGCTCCGTATCGCCATTGAGCTTGAGTCGACGATTAAAAAACAGAGTATCCGGATCTTCTCTTCGGCTGGCGAGTAATAAAAAATCGTAAACGCTACCTTCGATGGTTAAATCCGTTTCCTTAGAACTGGTACTGACAATTTTTTGATCCACAAGACTGAAACTAATTCTAATTCCGGCATCTTTTATATGAATTGTAATCTGTCTGGCTTCGAGAAAATCGAGTTCATTATCCTGTAATTCCTGACTGAACAGACGGTTCAGACTGGTAACAAACACTCGATTGTACATCCATGATGGCGTCAGCCGAATGGGTAAGCTGAGGATACCGGGCAATGAAGGATTATTTTTACTGAGCACATTATTCATAGCATGAACGATACAGATACCGTAATTCAGAACATTAACCTGGATCAAAAATACTGCATTATTCCACTACTGGATCTGGTTATAGCAACGACCACAATATTCAGGTAGACCATGACCGCCAGAACCCAGGCGCTGATCCTTATCCTGCGGGTTCTACCCCATCGCAGAGCCACCATCCCCAGCAGGATATACAGCAACAGTAACAGCACCTTGGTGGTTAACCAGTGCTGGACAAACGGATATTGCGCACTCTGGTACACCAGGATTAATGCAGAAATCAGCAATAATGTATCCACCACATGGGGCAGACGTTTTACCCAGCGATGCTGCAACCATGCCGATGAACGAATCAGCCAGATTCCCCGTATCACAAACCCGGTGATGGAGAGTACGGCACAGGTTATATGAATATTTTTAATGATCAGATATGTGTTCATAAGGATTTGAAAATTAACACCATGCCGCTGAACAAAAGTAACACACTTATGATGCGATTAAACTGCTGCGGCCTGATACTCAGGTGAATATGATTGCCGGCATACATACCCAGAAAAAGCACAGGCATTAACAGCAATACAAGAATCAGAACCTGTGAGGTATACATACCGGTTAATGCATAACCGGCTATCCTGATACCGCCATCAAATAAAAAGATCATGGCGATGGTTGCACGAAACTGGCTTTTATCCAGTTGTCGAAGTTTTAAATAAATAATATAAAACGGACCCCCAGTGCCAAACAGGGCACCAATCATTCCACCCAGAGCTCCGGCCGGTATTGCCCATGCCCGACTCGCAGTGCTTAGTCTTGTGGGTATCAGTGAATAGAGTGCATAGACCATCACAAAGCCACCCAGGCATAAAGTCAATATGCGGGCGTCCAGATTTACCAGTAACCACAGAGCCAGCACTATCCCGAGCAATGAAAAAGGAAGCAAGGGTAAAAGATCGGGCCAGATTACCTGCTTTCGCAGAATGATGCTCTGCATCACCGTGCCCCCATAACTCAGTAAACCCAATATAGGAACGATCACAACCAGGGGCAGGATAAATGCCAGCAATGGCACCGCGACCAGGCCGGACCCAAAACCGGACAGGCCTTTGATGATATAGGCGACAAAAATCACCAGAATTGCCAGCAGGATTTGTAAGACCGACAAATCAAACAATTCAGCCGACATGGCGATAAATTAGAGCCCCATCATCTGCTGCATTTTTTCCAGTGTGGGCTGCTCAACCACACCTTTTTCGGTCACTATGGCATCCACCAGTTCCGCCGGAGTCACATCGAAGGCAGGATTCCAGGCCTCTGCCCCTTCAGCAGCCACTCGGGTATTTCCACAAAACAGCAGCTCATCGGAGGATCTCTGTTCAATAGGAATACCCTCACCGTTGGGCATATTCATATCCACCGTTGAGGTAGGTGCAGCTACCATAAAACGCACGCCGTGATGCCGTGCCAGCACGGCCAGTGCATAGGTGCCGATCTTGTTGGCGACATCACCGTTAGCGGCAATGCGATCTGAACCCACGATAATCCAGCTGATTTTACCCTGCTTCATCAGAGACGCCGCAGCGCCCTCCGCTAATAAAGTGACAGGGATATGATCATGCACCATCTCCCAGGCTGTAAGGCGCGCTCCCTGTAACCAGGGACGGGTCTCATCTGCGTAGACATGATTGATACGACCATCACTGTAGGCCTGGCGAATCACCCCCAGCGCGGTACCGTAACCACCTGTGGCCAGAGCTCCGGCATTACAGTGAGTTAACACGGAACCCGCTCCCTGCTGGATCAGGCTCGCCCCGAATTCACCCATCCGGTAATTAGCTTCAAGATCCTGCTGATGGATCTGATCGGCCAGTTGCCTGAGCGGCTGATATGGATCACCATCGATGGTCTCAATGCGTTTTGACATGGCATCCAGCGCCCAGAACAGGTTCACGGCTGTGGGTCTGGATTCGGACAACAGCCTGATATCCTGTTGCACCAGTGATTTCCAGTTTTCAGGATCCTGTTGATAACAACCACGGGCTGCCAGCACAACGCCGTAGGCTGCGGCAATTCCGATGGCTGGAGCTCCGCGCACCACCATATCCCGAATCGCGTCTGCCACCTGCCGAGCACTGGTCAACTCCAGCTCCTGATAACTGGCGGGTAAAATACGCTGGTCTAATAAAAACAGGCTATCCCCATGCCAGCGGATAGCCCGTATTGAATCTAAAGGTTTTGTCATATCGGTTTAATTTACCCCTGTAGCGAATGCAATAATGGAGTCCTTCAGCTCCAGATTCAGCTTTTTGCTGACCTCAGTCATCAATCGACTTTCTGCTTCGTTACGCTGCTGAGCGGATACTTTCAGTGGCCATTGTTTACGACCTCGTATTTTACCACTGGATTCCACCAGCTTGACAGAGAGCTTAGCCCGCAACCAGTACCAGCCATCACGCAGCCCCAGGTCCTGCACATCTAGCCCAGCCACCAGAGTAAAATCCGATGACCCATTAACGGCCGGAAAACCTGCGTTACCCATAGCAGAACGTAAAGCCTGCGCAAGACGACCTAGAGGGTCATTATCCACCTCACTTGAAATGCGTAGCGATTGTAACTGACTTTCCAGCTGACCCCGTAATTCCGCCAGATTCCACTGAGCCGGTTTACCCTGGCCACTGGTATCAATCACTTTCAACGATTTTTGTAAGGCCAGACGCTCATTCTGCAGTTCCATTGCTTTATTCAGGGATGCCATGGTCAACAATGGATCGGATTGAGTACCGCTTCGCGTTAGCTCAGCATCTGTTTCCTGATCCAGTCGAGCCATTTCACCTCGGATATTAGCACCCGCCTGTGTTCGATCCAGCACCGCCAGAGCATGGTAGGTTTGAACCGGTTTATCAAACCAGGTTTCGGCAACTCTTGCGCCCTGCACCACTTTATCGGTTCGTAAATTGATTTGCTGATTCAAACGCTGATTTTTGGTGTAACTCTCACTGCCATCACGCACTGACACATTGATATCCGAACGAGTGGTTGTGCTTTCCCGAACCTCAACTTCGAAGGTTTTTACCAGATTTCCCAGAGCACGATCTTTGGCCAGTTCAATTTTTGATGCAGAACCGGTGGCCGTTAAATACTGGCTGTTAGGATAATATCCGGCATCACTATTATTAACCCAGCCAGGTTTTGAGCCGCTACTGGCTTTAACATTTTTGCCCGCAGACCCTACACAGGCGGTTTGCAATAACACTATCGAAATGGCCGACAGCCAGATCAGTTTGGAGTTTCGAATTAAAGTCACCTTGGTATCCTTGTATATATTAATTATGTAGTGGCTTAGCGTTTCTGTGCGGTTTTAGCGTTTTTCTCACCTTTTATAGCCATTCTGGGTGCCGTCCAGTGCTCAGATAAAACTATGGTACGACCAGCTCGTATGGTGACAGGCACCGTATAGGAGTCCCGCAAAATTCCACCTTGACCCAGGATATCCAGTTTTACCTGGTGATCACCCTGGGGTAAGGATACACGAGCAATCTGTATCGCCTGTGGCAGGGTATTCCAGGACCGGGTATCGGCAATCTCAGTGGCCTGGTTAACCACTAACATAGCTAATTGTGCCAACGCGCCACTGCGCTCATTGGCTTCCTTTTCAGATCTTTTCTTCACTACGGCTCGAGCCAGGGCACGGGCGGTTATAGCGGGCATGTGCTCCTGCAGGAACGCTCTAGCCATACCATCGATGTTGGAAACCGTTTCCATCATAGTTCGCTGCCCATCCACGGAAACTCGCACCTGACTTAAATACCTGGGCGGCTTTGAATAGGTTGGCAGTGCAAGTTTCACCGTCAGCGACAACTCATTCGACCAGGTACGGATCACCTGCTGGCTTTTCTCAGGGACCAGGCCATTGTTCAAAATCACAACCAG
>CBDULX010000144.1:0-7963 GCA_965368175.1 uncultured Gammaproteobacteria bacterium
TATCGAATCGAATCATGGATTGCTATTGTGCCTAAATCGGTTAAGAAGGCAAATATAAGATATAGTTATAAGTTATAAGTTATAAGTTATAAGTTGGAAGTTAGTTGTTTTCAATAGCTCTAGCTCTCGGTGTGCCCAAAGAGTATAAATATCTTTGGTAAAGTCTTTTGTTTTTATTCTACTTCACGATCCAGCAGGGCATCGACGAACTCAGTGGCTTTGAATTCCCGTAGATCTTCTATGCCTTCTCCGACACCAATGAAACGAATCGGGGTACCCAGTTTTTCAGCTATGGCAAACACTATGCCGCCTTTGGCGGTGCCATCCAGCTTGGTCAGGGCAAGGCCGGTAAGACCCATGGCATCATGAAACTGTTGTGCCTGAACCAGGCCATTCTGACCAAAACCTGCATCCAGCACCAGTAAAGTTTCATGGGGTGCGCTGTCATCCAGTTTGGCTATGACGCGTTTGATTTTTTTCAGCTCATCCATCAGATTGGTCTGGGTATGCAGACGACCGGCCGTATCGGCAATGAGTATGTCGATGTTTTTGGCTCTGGCAGATTCAACTGCGTCGTAAATAACCGAAGCAGCGTCGGCACCTGTGCCCTGAGCGACCACAGGAATGTTGTTGCGCTCACCCCAGGTCTGTAATTGTTCCACTGCTGCGGCACGGAAGGTGTCGCCGGCAGCCAGCATTACCGAGTGACCTTTTTCCTGGAAGCGTTTTGCCAGTTTGCCAATGGTGGTGGTTTTTCCCGCGCCGTTAATGCCGACGATGAGAATCACATAGGGTGTTTTACTCCTGTCGATGACCAGTGGCTGTTCGCATCTGGAGAGGATCTTGCTCATATCCTCACAGAGGGCTTCGAACAGCGCTTCAGCATCATTCAGTTCCTTGCGCGTCACACGTCTGCTAAGGTCACTGATAATCTGTGTCGTGGCTTCGACACCGACATCGGCCATTAACAGTCGTTCTTCAAGAGTTTCTAGCAGTTGATCGTCGATGGCTTTCTTGCCCAGTATCAGGTCAGCCATGCCGTCCGTAAGCCTGTGGCGAGTCTTGCTCAGGCGCTCACTGAGACTGGCCAATATGCCATTGTCGGGTATCTGCTCAGGGGCAGATTCTGAGGTGTCTTTTTTACGGCGCAGGAAACCAAACATAGTCAGATCATTAATTGGGGTTGTATATCAGAAGCCGCTTATCCTATCATCGCGCTGAACCCAGGTTAAGTATTCAAGTCCTATCAGACAATAATTTAACTGGCAAACTGGAGAATTTATGCGATTTAGCATTGTTATGGCAGGCGTCCTGCTTGCGATCAGCGGCTGTCAGGCCGTTAAGACTACGCCGTCAGATTCATCAGCGGAGGCAGATCAAAAAGTATTTAGTTATGAGCTGGAAAATGGCATGAAAATTCTGGTGCAGCCGGATCATCGCTCACCGGTGGTGGTGTCTCAGGTCTGGTACAAGGTTGGCGGAAGCTATGAGTACGACGGGGTTACCGGAGTTTCCCATGCCCTGGAACATATGATGTTCAAGGGCACGAAAATGCACAAAGCAGGGGAGTTTTCCGAAATAATTGCCGCCAATGGTGGTAGTGAAAATGCCTTTACCGGCAAGGATTACACGGCCTATTTTCAGCGCATAGCCAGTGATCGACTGGAATTGTGTCTGAAACTGGAAGCCGATCGTATGCGCAATTTGCTTCTGGACGAAGATGAATTCAAGAAAGAAATAGAGGTAATTAAAGAAGAGCGTCGCACCCGTACCGATGATAATCCCACGGCAATTACCTACGAACAGTTCAATGCGGTAGCGTTCCTGAATTCGTCTTATAATCAGCCGATCATTGGCTGGATGGATGATCTGGATGCCATGACCATCGACAATTTACGTGACTGGTATCGGACCTGGTACGCCCCCAACAATGCCACCCTGGTTGTTCATGGGGATGTACAGCCGCAACAGGTGTTCCGTCTGGCTCAGCGCTATTTTGGATCCATTGACACTTCCGAAATCCAGCCACTTAAACCGCGTATTGAAGTCGATCAGCTGGGTGAGCGACGTATTACTGTTCGGGCACCAGCTAAAGTACCGTATTTGTTGATGGGTTATAAAGCGCCTGTATTAAAAACGGTGAAAGACGACTGGGAAGTCTATGCACTGGAAGTACTGGCCGGGGTGCTGGATGGAGGAGACAGTAGTCGCCTGACTCGACAGCTGGTTCGTAAGCAGGGGATAGCAAGCCAGGCTGGCGCCGGATATGGGCTGTATGATCGTCAGACCACATTGTTCCTGCTGGATGCTGCACCCAGAGGGAAAAGTACCGTGCGACAGCTGGAACGGGCATTGCTCAATGAGATTGAAAAAATTAAACGCCAGCCGCCTTCGGTGGCAGAACTGGAACGGGTGAAGGCGCAGGTCATGGCTCATTCAGTGTATGAGCAGGACTCAGCCTTTTATCAGGCCATGCAGCTGGGCATACTGGAAACGGTCGGTCTGGGCTGGCAAACCAGGCAGCTGTATCTGGATAAAATCCAGTCGGTCACGCCAGAGCAGGTACAGGCTGTGGCACGAAAATATTTAACCAGAGATCAACTTACCGTTGCCATACTTGATCCATTGCCTATTGAAGCTAACAAATCCAGAACTGTTCAGGGAGGTGGTCGCCATGGTCATTAAAATTATATTCAAGGCATCGCTGGCTCTGATTCTCGGAATGTTGTCTCAGCCACTCTGGGCTCAGACGGATATAGAGCACTGGGTAACGGATAAGGGGGCGCGGGTGTATTTCATGCCGGTCATGGATCTGCCTATGGTGGATATTCGACTTGTGTTCGACGCCGGCAGTGCACGAGATAAAGACAGGGCTGGAGTGGCATTACTCACTAATGGTATGTTGTCGGAAGGTGCAGGTGGCCTGTCGACGCAGACACTGGCAGAGAATTTCGAGGCAGTGGGTGCGCAGTTTTCTAATGGTGCCATGAAAGACATGGCCTGGTTGAGTCTGCGCAGTTTGAGAGAAGACAAATATTTCAGGCAGGCACTGGCCAATCTGAAACGGATTGTCAGTAAACCTGATTTTCCTGAAAAAGCTTTTCAACGTGAAATGGAACGTCTGAAAACATCTGTTCTGGCGGGCAAACAGTCCCCTGGTAACGTCGCCCAGCTGGCGTTTTATGAGGCTCTCTATGGTGATCACCCTTATGCTCAACCCACAGAGGGTACTGAGAACAGTTTGAAAAAAATTCGACTGCAACATCTCAAGCAGCATTATCAGCGCTATTACGTGGCCCGGAATCTGGTAGTCGCTATTGTCGGTCAGCTCACACGACAACAGGCTGAACGTATAGTGGATGATCTGATGGTCGATTTACCATCCGGGAAAAGAGCCGGGGCCATACCCGAGGTGAAGCCGCTGGAAAAAGCCAGGACCGTTAAGATTGATTTTCCATCCCGTCAGAGTCATGTACTGATTGGTCAGCCGGGCATAGAACGAGGCGACAAAGATTACTTTACCCTGTATGTGGCTAACCACCCATTTGGCGGTAGCGGGTTTGCCTCTCGGTTGATGGATGAGGTACGCGAGAAGCGAGGCCTGGCATACAGTGTTTACAGTTACTTTATGCCCATGCGTCGTCAAGGGCCATACCAGATAGGACTGCAGACAAAAAATGACCAGGTGGAACAGGCACTGGGTATTTTGAATAGTGAGCTTAAGCGCTATGTGGCAGAAGGGCCCACCGCAAAAGAACTGGATGACAGCCAGAAAAATATTACCGGTGGTTTTCCTCTACGCATCGACAGCAATAGCAAGCTGGTGGAATACCTGTCGATGATCGGTTTTTATGATTTGCCTGGGGATTACCTGAATACTTTCATTGGTAACATCAGACAGGTCGATCAGGCAGCCATACAGAGTGCTTTGAAAAGACGCCTCAATCCGGATCGCATGGTCACCGTGATCGTGGGTGGTGCTCAGGGTTGAGTCGTACTCATCAGGGGCAGTTACGTATCATTGGTGGACGCTGGCGGAGTCGTGTGTTGCCCGTGATCGAGCAGCCAGGGTTGCGGCCAACTCCGGATCGGGTTCGTGAAACGCTGTTCAACTGGCTGCAGGCCGAATTGCCTGGTAGTCGTTGCCTGGATCTGTTCACTGGCAGTGGCGCCCTGGGTTTTGAGGCTGCATCTCGAGGCGCCAGAGAGGTGACTCTGGTCGAAGTCGAGCCGGCGATCTGCCGCATCTTGTTGAGCAATATCAAAACCCTGGCTGCTGATAACATTGAATTAGTGCAACAGGACGCCCTGTTATGGTTGAATAAGCCGGACCGTGTCTACGATGTAGTGTTTGTTGATCCGCCCTACGCCAGTGATGTTTTGTTTGAGATATGCCAGAAGCTTGAGATGAATCACTGGTTATCGGGCAGGGCTCTTATTTACATTGAGCTGCCCAGTAAACAGGAATTACCGGCGTTGCCGGTAAACTGGCAAATAATACGTGGGAAAAAAGCCGGACAGGTAGGGTATTATCTGCTACAACGGGAGCCCTGAACAGGAGAGCCGATGTCTGTCATCGCCGTATATCCGGGAACTTTTGATCCCATTACCAATGGTCACAGCGATCTGGTCGAGCGAGCTTCTCGTCTGTTTGATCGGGTTATAGTGGCGGTTGCCACCAATCCTGGTAAAACGCCCATGTTCGATCTGCGACACCGGGTCGCGATGGTCGAAAACGTATTGCAGGGTCTGGAGAATATAGAAGTCAGTGGTTTTTCCGAATTGCTGGTTAATTTTGTCAAGCGCAAACAGGGTAACGTTATACTTCGTGGTTTGCGTGTGGTCTCGGATTTTGAATATGAAATGCAGCTGGCCAGTATGAACCGCCATCTGGCGGAAGATATTGAAACCCTGTTTTTAACGCCATCCGAGAAATGCAGCTTTATTTCATCATCGCTGGTGAAAGAAATAGCGGTACTGGGCGGCGATGTATCTGAATTTGTTCACCCCAGTGTGGTGATCGAACTTTCAGGTATAATAGAAAAATAACTTTTTGGGCCAGGAGTAAAAAATGGCGTTGATCATAACTGAAGAGTGCATCAATTGTGATGTATGTGAGCCGGAATGCCCTAATGAGGCCATTTCAGCGGGTGATGAGATTTATGAAATCGATCCCAATAAATGCACAGAATGTGTCGGACATTATGATACGCCACAATGTGTTGAGGTTTGTCCTGTAGATTGTATTCCGAAAGATCCCGATCATGAGGAAACCGAAGAAGAGTTGATGGAAAAATACAATCATCTGACCGGTAAAGCCTGAGAAAATAAAGCCCCGCTGGCGGGGCTTTTTTTATGAGTCTTATATATTCATAACACTAAATGATTAACACTGGAATTAATCTAAAATTCTGGTCTGAATGATATCAATCTCCCTGAAGCTGTTGATTAAAAGCATGAGTCCGCAAATGAACGCAAATGTACGCTAATATTTCTTTGTGCGTCTGCGGCGCATAACACACAGATACTGTTGCTTTTATTAGCGTGTATTTGCGTTCATTTGCGGATTAATGCTTGTAAGTTTTTTTGAATGACCATGGCAAATAGCCTATATAAGAAACTTTCAGCTCATATTGTGACGGTCTGTTCGGTCTTTTATATTAAATTCAGGTTTATACAAGCAAACAATTCCTATGAAAAAAATAATTACTGTCTTTTCGTTTCTACTGTTATTTGGTTGCTCGCAAACAGAACGGCAACCCGCGGCCATTGCCACTGCACATCCTTTGGCAACTCAGGCCGGAGAGCAGATTCTTAATGCCGGAGGCAACGCGTTTGATGCTGCTATTGCGGTGACAGCGGCATTGGCCGTGGTGGAACCTTACAGTTCAGGTATTGGCGGTGGCGGTTTCTGGCTGCTGCATTTAGCAAAAGATCAGAAAGACATTATGCTGGATGGCCGAGAAAAAGCACCCTATCAAGCCAGCCGGGATATGTATCTGGATCAGCAGGGTAATGTGATTGAAGGGGCGAGCATGGATGGCCCACTGGCAGCGGGCATTCCCGGTGTACCGGCAGCGTTACAGCATCTGGCAGAGCGTTATGGAAAATTACCTCTGGCTACCAGCCTGAAGCCGGCTATTGAATATGCCCGAAACGGTTTTGAGGTGGATGAACACTATCGTCGCATGGCGAGTTTCCGGCTCAGTGCGCTCAACCAGTCAGTGACAGCGGCCGAAGTGTTTTTAGATAAGGGCCAGATACCGAAGCTGGGCTTCCGGATTGTGCAGGTCGATCTGGCCAGAACCCTGAGTTTAATTGCTCAGCAGGGTGCCGATGGTTTTTACCAGGGGGCCCTGGCACAAAAACTGGTTAAGGGGGTACAGGCGGCAGGTGGTATCTGGACACTGGATGATCTGTCTCGTTATCGGGTGGTGGAACGTGAGCCACTGGTGGGGCAGTACCGAGGCATGAAGGTGACTTCGGTCGCGCCACCTTCATCCGGCGGTGTGGCGCTGATCGAAATACTGAATCAGCTCAGTCATTATCCGATGGATCATTTGAATGAAAGCCAGCAAGTGCATCGAGTAGTGGAGGCTATGAGACGAGCTTATCGAGATCGTGCAGAATTTCTGGGCGATACGGATTTTATCGACGTGCCTGTGGCGCGACTGATTAACCCGATGTATGCCGCAGGTTTGCAGGCCACCATCCACCCAGAAAAAGCCACACCCAGTGAACTGTTACCCGGTGTACTAAAAATTAATTCCAGTCAGGACACCACCCATTTTTCCATCATCGATCACCAGGGCAACCGGGTGGCTGCGACCCTGTCTATCAACTATCCCTTTGGTGCCTGCTTTGTGCCACCGGGTACCGGGGTGCTGCTGAATGATGAGATGGATGATTTTTCAGCAAAACCTGGAGTGCCCAATGCCTATGGGCTGGTGGGTGCGGAAGCCAATGCCATTGAGCCGGGCAAGCGTATGCTGTCCAGTATGAGCCCGACATTTCTGGAAACCGACAATCGACTGGCAGTCATTGGTACCCCCGGTGGCAGTCGTATCATCACCATGGTGCTGTTGGGCGCCCTGGGATTTCACCAGGGTTTATCGGCTGAGGATATAGCGAAGCTGCCACGTTATCATCACCAATATTTACCGGATCTGGTATTTTATGAGCCGGGCGCATTTTCTGGCGACAGTCTGCAGCGACTAACAGGGATGGGGCACAAGATGAAAGAAGCATCTAGTACCTGGGGCAACATGCAACTGGTGATCTGGGACAAGCAGAGCAAACTCATGAGTGCAGCTTCGGATCATAGAGGCATTGGGCAATCAATTGTGATTCCGTAAATCATCTACTTGATCAGAGGCTCCCTACATAACCCATTCAGTTATAATCCTCGCTTGCATTCATAAACCGGAGTATTTGTAATGTCAGCTATTAGAATAGGTGTGTTAACCGCATCGGACAGAGCCAGTGCCGGCGTCTATGAGGACCTGTCCGGGCAGGCAATAATAGATACTCTAAAAGCATACCTGAGCTGTGACTGGGAGCCGGTATATAAAATTATTCCTGACGATCAGGATGTCGTGGAAGGCTCATTGATTGAACTCGCAGATAAGGAAGGCTGTTGTTTGGTTGTTACTACCGGCGGCACGGGTCCGGCCCCTCGTGACCTGGTACCGGAAGCGACTGAAGCCGTCTGTAATAAAATGATGCCCGGCTTCGGTGAACTGATGCGGCAGGTCAGCCTTCAATATGTGCCAACCGCTATTCTGTCAAGACAGACGGCGGGTATCCGTAACAAAACGTTAATCGTGAATTTACCGGGTAAACCCAAATCCATCCGAGAATGTCTGGATGCAGTATTCCCAGCAATACCCTATTGTGTAGATCTTATTGAAGGGCCTTACCTGGAAACTGACGAGGGTGTGATTAAGGCATTTCGTCCTAAAGC
>CBDULX010000145.1:0-7915 GCA_965368175.1 uncultured Gammaproteobacteria bacterium
CAACCACCAACCACCAACCACCAACCACCAACCACCAACCACCAACCACCAACCACCAACCATGTGTCCCCCTGTCGGCAACTCCTTTCCCATAGTGACAAATCTTGCCGGAAAATTGACTCTTAAATTCCGTTGTTCGTAACTTGCTGTTTTATATGAAAAATTAAATCTGGCACAGTTAATGCCTTAGTCATTAGTAAATTAATCAGGTGACACAAAGACGTCATGACTATGATTGCCAGTCGACAACAAGCCAATATTATTGATATGCATGATCCACAAAGTCTGATGACAGCGTTCGAGCAATTCGGTCGTTTATCAGAACAACTGCAACAGTCTTATCAGGATCTGGATCGTCGCACCGCCGAGCTGACAGAAGAACTGGCAACTGCCAGAGACGAACGACTCACACAACTGGCAGAAAAAGAAAAACTGGCGGACCGTCTGGAAACTTTACTGGGAGCATTGCCTGCTGGCGTTGTTGTAGTGAATGAGCAGGGTATGATACAAACCGCCAACCAGGCAGCAGAATCATTTTTTGAGCAGACATTACAAAATAAAAACTGGCAGTATGTATTAAAGACCAGTATCCAGCGTACCGATGCCCAGGATGTCATTCTTAAAAATGGTCGCACACTGGGTTTTAGTAAAAATAAACTGGAAGCTGATAATGGTGAAATTATTTTAATTAATGATTTCACTCACATGCGAATGTTGCAGGATTTGGCCGATCGACAGAATCGACTGGCTGCTATGGGACAAATGGCCGCCGGGCTGGCGCATCAATTACGCACACCATTGTCATCCGCAGTACTGTATGCATCGCAAATGGAAAAAATGCAACAACAGGATCAGCATTCAAACAGGGCCATTGGAAAAATTCGCACCAGTCTGCGTTATCTGGAAAAACTCATCAATGACATGCTGATGTATGCCAAGGGTGGAGAGTTTATTGATAAATCATTCAACCTAAATCAGTTGCTGGTGTCATTCAATGCACGACTGGAAACACGCCTGCAACAAACTAACACTGAACTCAAAATAATCAATAAAACCCAGGCTGTGGTACTCAATGGCAGCCTGGATGCTCTGGTCAGTATTTTAATTAATCTGGCGGATAACGCCATTCAGGCCTGTGGCAGCCAGTGTGAAATTGTGCTTGAAGCGTACCTGCAAAACGAGCATTTAATTCTGGCTGTGAGCGATAACGGCCCCGGCCTTTCTGATGAACAACAACTCCATGTTTTTGAACCTTTTTATAGCGATCATGATGGCGGTACCGGTCTTGGACTGGCGGTAGCTCAGGCCATAGCTCATGCACATCACGGTGACCTGCTTGTTAAATCCATTCCTGGTAAAGGTTGTACATTTTATTTATGCCTGCCTTTACATCAGGGCGAACAGTTTTTACCCAGTGGCAAAATGACTCATACAATTACTGACTGGGCGGATTTACGGAGATAATAAATTATGCAAACCGATATTCTGATTGTTGAAGACGATATCAATTTAAGGGAGGCCCTGGCAGATACATTGCAGTTCGCCGGTTACAGTGTTGCACTGGCCGAGCATGGGCAGGCGGCTATGGCTCGTATTAATGACCAGTCATTTCGACTGGTTATTTCCGATGTTCAAATGAAACCTATGAATGGTATCGAACTGTTATCCAGCATTCGTCAACAACAGAATTTGCCAGTGGTGATGATGACCGCTTATGGCACCATCGAGAAAGCGGTGGACGCCATGCGTCTTGGTGCTGCTGATTATCTGGTAAAACCATTTGAAGCCGATGATCTGCTGGAAGTGGTTAACCGTCTGTTACCCGAGATCATTGAACCGGAATCACTGACAGACGATCTGGTCGCCATCGAAGCGAATATGTGTGCTTTGAAAACCCTGGCGGCTAAAGTGGCCAGGAGCGATGCCACCGTACTGCTTTGTGGCGAAAGTGGAGTAGGTAAGGAGGTGTTTGCACGTTACATTCATAACCAGTCCCAGCGTTCGTCAGGCCCATTTGTGGCCATCAATTGTGCAGCGATTCCAGAAAGTATGCTGGAGTCGGTGCTGTTCGGTTATGAAAAAGGTGCTTTTACCGGAGCCTATCAGGCCCATCCAGGTAAATTTGAACAGGCACAGAATGGCACTTTGTTACTGGATGAAATTTCTGAAATGGATGCAGCCCTGCAGGCAAAACTGTTACGTGTATTGCAGGAGAAAGAAGTTGAACGCCTGGGTGGAAATAAAACTATATCGTTGAATGTACGTGTACTGGCGACTACTAATCGTATTTTACGTGAAGAAGTAGCCTCTGGTCGCTTCCGTGAAGATTTGTATTATCGATTGAGTGTGTTCCCCATGCAAATTCCGGCATTACGCGAAAGGGTCGCTGATATTGTGCCCATCGCTCATCAGTTTCTGGATAAATACAATTCCAGCTCTGGTGATGAGCTGATGCTTACGCCAGAGGCTCAGCAAAATCTGGTGAGTTATGGCTGGCCTGGAAATGTGCGCGAACTCGATAACGTGATTCAGCGAGCCATGATACTTAAACTGGGCAATGTCATTACAGCAGACAATATTCATTTTGAAAATGTTGACATGTTGCAGAGTAATAAAGCCACATCTTCACAGGCTTTTGAACATGAATCAGTGCTGGTGAGTGATTTAAAAGATCGTGAACAACAACTTATTCTGGAAGCTCTGAGAGTAGGTAAAGGCAGTCGTAAATTTGCCGCGGAAAAGCTGGGTATTAGTCCGCGCACCTTACGCTATAAACTGGCGCGCATGCGTGATGCCGGTGTGACTGTATAAGGGGATACAACATGAGCGATATAAACGTACAACAACTGTTGAGTCAGATGCGGGTTCTGGAAGCACAGGCCAGGGCCACTCCTTCATCAGCGACAGAGATGCAGGGAGCATCGGTTGATTTTTCTCAGATGTTAAAAAATTCTGTCGATGCGGTGAATGAAACTTCTATTGAGTCGAAAAAACTGGCAGAGGCTTTTCAAAAGGGTGATTCCAGTGTCAGCCTGGCCCAGGTGATGATCTCGATGGAAAAAGCCAGTGTATCGTTCCAGGCCATGACCCAGGTGAGAAACCGACTGTTGTCGGCCTATCAGGATATTATGAATATGCCGGTTTAAAGTACGGCTGGATAAATAGTGGTCTATAAAATCTGTATGAATAAAGGTTTGTGACAATGGCTGACAATGTAGCAACAGGATTTTCCGGATTACCCGTTACCCGTCAGGTTGGACTGCTGGTGGGTCTTGCCGCGAGTATCGCGCTGGGCGTCTGGGTGGCGCTCTGGGCAACTGAACCCAATTATACGGCCCTGTACTCCGGACTGGATGCTCGGGATGCCGGTGAAGTGGTCAGTGCCCTGCAGGCAGCGGCCATACCTTACAAGCTGGATCAGGCCAGCGGTGCCGTGATGGTGGAGCCCGGACGCGTGCATGAAGCTCGCCTGAAACTGGCCGAACAGGGGTTACCCAAAGGCACAGGTATGGGTATAGAAATGCTGCAGGAAGAGCAGAGTTTTGGTACCAGTCAGTTTGTGGAAAGTGCTCGTTATCATCATGCTATGGAAACTGAACTGGCACGCACTATCAGTACCATGCGTAATGTTAAATCGGCGCGGGTGCACCTGGCGATACCCAAACGTTCAGTATTTGTCAGGGAACGCACAGAACCCAGTGCATCCATTGCCCTGAGTTTATACGGTGGTCGAAACATCGAGCAGGGACAGGTAAATTCCATTGTTCATCTGGTGGCGTCCAGTGTGCCCCATTTGTCAGCTGAGCAGGTGACGGTGGTCGATCAAAATGGTCGTTTATTATCTTCTGGTGATAACAACTCAAATGCGGCATTGACGGCCAAGCAATATGAATACAATCGTATGCTGGAACAGGATTATGCCAACCGTATTGAACATTTACTGGAATCCATAGTTGGACAGGGAAAGGTACGGGCTACAGTGAGTGCACAAATAGATTTCACTGAGGAAGAGCGAACCGAAGAGCTGTTTAATCCTGGGCGTAAATCAGTACGCAGTGAGCAATCCAGTGAAACCGCCAATTATGCATCTGCAATGGAAGGTGGTATCCCGGGTGCTCAGAGCAATCAGCCACCCGAAGGGGGCAGGCTGGTTCAGGGTGCCGGTACACTGGATGAAACCTCAGAAGTTGAGGCCAAACCACTCAAAAGCAGTAAGAATGCAGTGCGTAATTATGAGCTGGATAGAACCATACTGCATAAACGCCAGGGTGCGGGGCTGGTACAACGGCTGACCGTAGCGGTACTGGTGGATGACAAAATTAGCGTGAAGTCAGGAAAAACTGAACGAACACCTTTAACCGATGAAGAAATCCAGCGGATTACCACTCTGGTTCAGCAATCGATTGGCTATGACCAGAAACGTGGAGACCGGGTGAATGTCATCAATGCTTCATTTACGCCATTAGAAGAAATAGAGGCTTTGCCTGAACTCTCCATGCTCGACCAGCCCTGGATGCGCAACATTGGGAAACAGTTGCTGGCAGGTATTATAATTTTAGTATTGATATTTACTGTGCTCAAACCTACGGTGAAGAATCTGGCTGCATACAAACCTCCTGCCCTGCTACCCGCTGGTGCCGAAGGAAGAGAAATGGGGGCTGGAGCCGGAATGGGTGGTGAAGAACAGATGCGGCAACTGTCGCAGCAGGGAGGCGGTCCCATTGGCTTACCCTCAGACCAGAACAACAAAATTGATTTTGCCAAGAATATGGTAAACCAGGATCCGCGGCGGGTGGCCAATGTGGTTAAAGGCTGGATCGGAAACGAGCGCTAAGAAGCAGGATTATGGCTGAAGAAAAAACAATCAGTTCATTAAGCGGTGTGCAGAGAGCGGCAGTATTGCTGATGGCAATGGGCTCAAATAATGCCGCAGAAGTGTTAAAACACCTGAATCCCAAAGAAGTGCAAACTCTGGGTACCGCTATGGCCTCTCTGGAGAATATCAACAAGGGCACCATGGATACGGTGATGGATGATTTTATCAATGAGGTCAGCAATCAGACCGCCATGGGTATAGGTAGCGAAGATTATATTCGTGAAATGATGGTTAATGCCCTGGGGGAGGATAAGGCCAATAATATGATTGACCGTATCCTGCTGGGCAGTGGTAATAAAGGACTGGAAGCATTGAAATGGATGGATGCCCGCTCCGTGTCTGAAGTGATTCGACTGGAGCATCCGCAGATTATTGCCATCGTTTTATCCTATCTGGAACCTGATCAGTCTGCCGAGGTGTTGAAGATGCTGCCCGAGCGTTCCCGGGCTGATATTGTCATGCGTGTAGCCTCACTGGGAGGTATTCCACCATCGGCATTAAAAGAGCTGGATAATATTATGGAACGACAGTTTTCCGGGTCCTCCAATGTCACTCATTCTTCCATGGGGGGGGTTAAAGCAGCAGCTAATATGCTTAATTTTATGGATTCTTCTGTGGAGTCAGCCATTATCGAAAGTATTACTGGTATTGATCAGGAAATGGCGGATGGCATTCAGGAGCTGATGTTTGTATTCGAAAACCTGATCGATGTTGATGACCGAGGTATACAGTCGCTGTTGAGAGAAATTTCCTCCGATACACTCACCGTGGCCCTCAAAGGGGCAGATGAAAACATTAAAGATAAAATACTGAAGAACATGTCGAAACGTGCAGCAGAAATGTTGCGTGAAGATATGGAAGCTCGTGGGCCGATTCGTCTCAGTGAAGTGGAGGCAGCACAGAAGGAAATTCTCACCACAGCTCGCCGTTTGGCGGATGAGGGTGACCTGGTACTGGGTGGCGGAGGTGAAGAGTTTGTCTAAGCCGATTTCTGCCAGTGATGAGGACATTAAACACTGGGTGATGCCAGAGGTCAGGGGCAATATTGTCGGTCTTAAAGACGGAGTCTTACGTCCACAGACAGTTGAAGATATCGAAATCCTGCAAAAACAGGCCTATGAAGAAGGCAAGCAGCTGGGCATCGAAGATGGTAAAAAAGCAGGCATGGCAGAATTGCAGGCCAGGGCTCAGCAACTGGTGGATATCATGCATATTCTTGATAATCCATTGCAACAACTGGATAAGGACGTTGAAAAACAGCTCACCGAGCTGACCCTTTGCCTGACTCGAATGCTGTTAAAAAAAGAATGTTCCACCGATGCCAGTCATATCCAGAGTTTGATTCACGAATCGCTGGATTTCTTACCCATCCATTCGCGCCATATTAAAGTTCGGCTTAATCCGGCAGATATTCGTTTGCTGAGCGAAGCCGGTATTGATGTAGAAGCCCAGGACTGGGCCTGTATTGAAGATTCGGATGTAAGTCAGGGGGGTTGTCTGGTGGAGTCGGATCAGTCTCATATCGATGCCAGCCTGGAAACCCGGATGCAGCAGCTTGAAAAGCAGTTGTACGAACAACATGCGGTGTCTGGTGACGCTGATGCGGACTGATCGACATAAGCTCTGGATACAGGCGCTGGCTGACAAACAGCACAAGCTTGAAGTTCCTGAACCCGTAGTCGAAGGCCGGCTAAAAAGAATGGTTGGTTTAACCCTGGAAGCAGTCGGTTGTCAGACTGCGGTGGGTACCAGCTGTGATATTGTCGCGCCCGGCAATCACCATATTGAGGCGGAAGTGGTCGGTTTTTCCGGTGACACCACATATCTGATGGCTATGGGCGACAGCCGGGGGCTGGTGCCCAATGCCCGGGTTATTCCGGTGGGGCATTCCAGTGAAATTAAGGTCTCAGAAGCCTTTCTGGGCAGGGTTATCGACGGTCGCGGCCGACCACTGGATGACAAAGGTCCTCTGGTGGCTGAAACCCCGATGCCATTGGCCGGAAGAATGATCAATCCACTGGGTCGTCAACCTATCACCGAACCTCTGGATGTAGGGGTGCGCGCGATTAACGCCATGCTGACTGTTGGTCGTGGCCAACGTATGGGCCTGTTTGCCGGCACAGGTGTGGGTAAGAGTATTCTGTTGGGTATGATGACCCGATTCACCAATGCCGATGTTACCGTGGTGGGTCTGATTGGTGAACGTGGTCGTGAGGTGAAAGAATTCGTCCAGGATATTCTTGGCCAAGAAGGGTTAAAACGGGCAGTGGTAGTCGCTGCACCAGCCGATGCGCCACCGCTGATCCGTATTCATGGCGCAATGCTGGCCACCAGTATTGCCGAATATTTTCGTGACCAGGGTAAACAGGTTTTATTGTTGATGGATTCACTGAGCCGGTTTGCCCAGGCGCAACGTGAAATTGGTTTGTCGATTTCAGAACCTCCGGCCACCAAAGGCTATCCACCCTCGGTTTTTGCCCGTATTCCCCAGCTGGTAGAGCGTGCCGGTAACGGTAATGTGGGGCAGGGCTCGATTACCGCATTTTATACCGTACTGACAGAGGGGGATGATCATAATGATCCCATTGCCGATGCCGCCAGGGGCATACTGGATGGTCATATTGTACTATCTCGTCAGCTGGCGGACATGGGGCATTACCCCGCCATCGATCTGGAGGCCTCGGTGAGCCGTGTTATGCCTATGGTGGTCAGTCCCGATCATCTCAAAGCCACTCATCGTATTAAGCAGCTATACTCAACTTATGAGCAAAACCGTGATTTGATCAATGTGGGTGCTTATCAGGCTGGTAGTAGCGTAGCTATCGATGAGGCCATTGCCATACGAGCACAGATTGGCAGCTTTATGAAGCAGGGCATGAATGAATCGGTAAATATGCAATCCAGTCAGCAGCAGTTAATTAAACTGGCGGCTGCCCGAGCCCAGTCAGAGGTCGATGAGGCCGTTTAGTTATTATTTTTCCATAGACTAACAGAGAAATATCCCTATGCGATCCAGGCGTATGAAACCCGTGGCCGATC
>CBDULX010000146.1:0-7810 GCA_965368175.1 uncultured Gammaproteobacteria bacterium
CTATGGACATGCGGCCGCAGTGGAAACCGCGCCTGGATCTGTTGCTGGGAGCTCTGAAAAAAGCGCCATCCATCCTGCGTCTGTCCTACATGGCGGATATCGAGGATGAAGATCTGGTTGAAGACCGACTGGATGCGGTGAAAGACGACATCGAAGATCGTTGGCAGGATTTGTATTGCTGTTACAAGTTGATGATTGAAACCGAAACCTTCTGGCGTCGGGGCGGGCCAAGAAAACGGGGAGGATTTGATTGATGAAAATCTTCCTTCATCGGTTCAATCCAATTCAATCCCTGGCCCGGGTTGCTCTGGCACTGTGCCTGCTGGCCTGTTATTCGCCCCAGCTTCTGGCCGATAACCTGCTGGAAATTATGGAAGACCCCAAAGGCACAGTGACACAGCCGGCGTGGACCTTGGGTACAAATGACATTGGTGCCAATACCGAATTCCAGACCACGCCGGATGCTGTGTTTAACCTGTGGATTCAGGATGAAACTTCCTTTAAACCCCACGAAGATGACCGAGTGGAAATGCAGAAGGTGCTGGAAAAAGCCGCTGAAACCTTCAAGCTGGAAAATGTGGTGCCACCGATTCGATTCAAGGCGGGTCAGGCAGATATACCGGAAAGTTTTGTCACTAAACTGCGCGCTATTCTGGATAGTATGAAACATCGCGCTAATGTGCGTTTGCATTTTGTGGGCCACACCGACAGTGATCCTCTGGGCGGTGCCACCAAAGCCAGATATGGCGATAACTTTGGACTGTCCAAAGCCCGGGCCGGTATTGCCGCCGAGTTCTTCCAGCGGGCACTGGATTTGCCGCCGGAAGCTGTGTCCTATGACGGAGTGGGTGATACCAAGCCCATTGCCAGTAATAACACTCGCGCCGGTAAGACCCGTAACCGTCGGGTGGAAGTACAGGTATGGTACGACCAGATCACGGAAAAAGTGGTGGAAAAACAGGTCGTGGTTCAGGCCGACAGGTTGAACCGGATTAAAGTCTGTCGCAAGGAAACCGTGTGTAAATTACGTTACAAGGAAGGCAATGCTCGTCGCGCCAAGTTAAAGAACCTGGTATCGCCCTTGCGCATGGAAGAAAACCAGACAGATATTCCACCTGAATTTATGCGCCAGATCACCGAAGTATTAAAAAATCTTCGCAGCAAGAAGAACGTCGTCATACGGTTTGTGGGCCACACCGATAACCTGCCACTGGAAGGTCGTGATTCCCGTATTTATGGGTCCCATGAGAGTTATTCCAAAGCTCGTGCAAGGCGCGTGGCGCTGGCGGTGAAAGACGCACTGGGCTTGCCTAACTCGGCCATCAGCAGCGATGGCAGGGGATCGTCGTATCCAGTGGCAACCAACGACACTATGAAAGGCCGTGCCCTTAATCGTCGTATCGAGGTCGAGTTCTGGCATGACGATCCGTTCGAGCAGTACACCGCCGAAGCCCAGGCCTGTCCCGAAGCCGAGGCAGCCGAAACCCTGGCCCGAGCTTATGATGCACCCACCGGTCCGATTCGCGCCATTCGTTTTGAAAAAGGCCAGCCGGTTATTCCAGTCGGATATGCGGCGCGTCTGAAACGCCTGATGGATGACATTGAGGAAAAATCCAATGTGCGTCTGGCCTTTATCGGTTATACCGACAATGCTCGAATGGATCGTCGTACCGCCATGGTTTATGGCGATGACATTGGTTTATCCACCGCCCGTGCTCGCCGCGCCATGGAAAAGGTAAAAGAAGAACTGGGGCTGGATGACAAACAGGTGGAATTTGAAGGTCTCGGTTTTGTACATTCCAAAGATGTTATCAGCACCGGCTTCGTACAGTTTGATGGTTCACGAGTGGAAGTGGAAGTACGTTATGACGAACTGGCTATCCTGGAAGAAGACGAAGGCCTGCAAATTACCCGCATTAAACGTGAAGCGGAAGCTCGTAATCCTTATTCGCTGAACCTGATGCGTATTACCATCGACGGCGAGCCCTTACACGACCCCTATAAAAATGTTCCGGATTTACAGCGTTGTACCGATGTTGCATTAGACCAGGCAAAAATACAGTTCAAGTTTGAAAACCTGAAACTCAAGCCGAGATTAAGTGTTGCAGCCTGGCCGAATACCATCCGTTATCAGGACGATAAGGATACCGAGGTGCTGGATAATCGGGTGCAGTTCCGAGCCTATAACAATTATCCTGATTTTATCGAACGGGCAGAAGTTAGAATCTTTGAAAAAGATCAGTCGACCAGAGATAAACCGTTTTTGGTGGTGGATTTAAACCGTGATGGCGAGGGTGAATGGCTGGCCGAGTTTGAGGATTATCAGGCGCCTGTGAAAGAGCTGAAGTATCTGCTGCGCATTTACAGCCCACAGGAACAGTTCGATGAAACTCGTACCATGCCGCTATGGATAGTAGACGAACTGAAAGACAGCAAAGTCGATGAAGGAAAAATACAAAAAGAACTGCTCGTGGCCTATGGTGAAAATCAGCTGGCCCTGCAGAACATTCCACTTAAGGGCGGTACAGTATCGGTAGTGGGTGAAAGTATTCCGAAAGACCACACGGTATGGCTGGCGGGTTATCCAGTGCCGGTGAATGATAACGGCAAGTTCGTTAGTGAATTGATCTTCCCCAAAGGTCTGCACACTATGGAAGTGGCGGTGCTGGATAAGGAAGGCAATGGTGACCTGTATCTGCGTGAACTGGGCCTGAACAGGAGCGACTGGTTCTATGTGGGTGTGGCTGATATTACCGCGGCTAAAGACAGTACCAATGGCCCGGCTGAGCTGGTTACAGGGGATACTACCCATTATGATAATGATCTAAATGTGGATGGTCGGCTGGCGTATTTTGTAAAAGGACAGTTTGGCGATAACTGGAATCTCACCAGCAGTGCTGATACACGTGAAGGTCCTTTGGGTGATCTGTTCAAGGACTTCACGGATAAAACACCGGATGCCCTGTTCCGACGCATTGATCCGGATTATTACTACCCTACTTTTGGTGATGACGGTTCTGTGGAAGAACATGCGCCTACCAGTGGCAAGTTTTATTTGAAACTGAAAAAAGACAACAATTACGGTGTCTGGGGTAATTTTAAAATTAATTACACCGATACTGACCTGGCACAAATCGATCGTGGCCTGTACGGTGCCAATCTGCATTTTGAAACTGAAACCACCACCAGTTTTGGTGAGAAAACATTTGTTGTCGACAGCTTTGCCGCCGAGCCGGGTACCCTGGCTGGCAGGGATGAGTTCAGGGGCACCGGTGGTTCACTGTACTTCCTGCGTCACCAGGACATTATGGTGGGTTCCGACCGGGTACGCATCGAGGTGCGTGACAAGGATTCTGGTATTGTTATTGGAACCAAAGACCTCACAACTGCCCTTGATTACGATATTGATTACATCCAGGGTCGTATCCTTCTGAGTGAACCTTTGCTGTCAACGGCCAATGATAATTTACTGGTTGATAGTGGCTCTATCAGCGGCCATCCCACGTATCTGGTGGTGCGCTATGAATTTACCCCAGGCTTCGATGAACTGGATAACCTTGCGGTAGGTGGTCGAGTCCATTACTGGCTTGCTGATTCGATAAAACTGGGAATTACCAGTAGTAAGCAGGATGAAGACGATAACGAATCTACACTTAGTGGCACGGACATTACCTGGCGCAAATCCGCAGGCACCTGGGTGAAACTGGAATCTTCCACCACCGAAGGTGCGGGTACAGACATACTCAATTCCAGCGATGGTGGTTTTAGTTTTGATACTAGCCAGCTGACGGGTGACAACATAGAAGCCAGTGCTCAGCGTATAGAAGCCAGTATGCAGTTAAAGGATGTTATCGAAAATGCCCGAGGCTCGGCAACACTCTATATGCAGAAGCGGGAAGCAGGCTTCTCTGCGCCGGGCCAGTTAACTACTCATGATACCGACCAGATGGGTGGTACTCTGACTATGCCCATCACTAACAGCATTAACCTGAATGTGAAAGCGGATATAAAAGATCAGGACCAGTCCCTGAGTACCGAGTCACTGGAAGTGAATGCCGATTACCAGTTAACTGAACAATGGAAACTGTCTGCCGGTAATCGAGTGGACAGACGTGAGGATAATTCACTCGTCGTAGCGGACACACAGGAGCAGGGGGTGCGCAGTGATGTGGCTTTGCAGGCACATTATGATTCGAAAGAAAACTGGACCGGTTACGGCTTCACCCAGATGACCGCAAACGCGACTGGTAATCGGGAAGAGAATAATCGTTTCGGTGTTGGTGGTACTTATCGTGCTACTGAAAGATTGAAGCTGGATGGTGAACTTTCCACCGGTGATCTGGGTGAGGGTGTGAAACTGGGTACTGATTATTTAATGTCGGATCGTACCAATCTGTATGTAAATTATGCGCTTGAAAATGAACGAGCCGATAATGGTGTGCGCAGTCGCAAGGGTAATATGGCTTCAGGTGTGCGCTCACGTTACTCAGATAGCGCCAGTGTTTATGCTGAAGAACGCTATGCCCATGGTGACGTACCTACTGGCTTAACCCATGCCATGGGTGTTGATCTGGCGCCGAATGATCGCTGGAATATCGGCGCCACCATCGAAATGGGTACACTCGAAGACCAGGCGACCGCGGCCAGCACCGAGCGTCAGGCTGTTGGTTTAACTCTGGGTTATGGTATACAAAAAATTAAATATGCGGGTGCTGTGGAATATCGGGATGATATCACCCAGAACAGCAGCGACAGCAGTGAATCAGAGCGTAAAACCTGGCTAACGAAAAACAGTTTCAAATACCAGATGAACGAAGACTGGCGCATACTTGGTAAGCTTAATCATTCCGACAGTCAAAGTTCTCAGGGAGAGTTCTATGATGGTAAATTCACTGAAGCGGTATTTGGCTATGCTTATCGGCCAGTTAAAAACGACAGGCTGAATGCCCTGTTTAAATATACCTATTTTTATAATGTACCCACAACAGAGCAGGCTGTTGTGGAAAATACTGCAACAGAATATATCCAGAAAAGTAATATTTACTCAATTGATGTTTTATACGACCTGAATAATCGATGGACTTTGGGTGGTAAATACGCATACAGGCAGGGTGAATTGAGCCTGGATCGTATTGATCCGGACTTCTTCTCCAGTCGTGCATCACTCTACGTACTGAGAGCTGACTGGCACTTCACTCATCGCTGGGACTTTATGGTAGAAGCTCGTAAACTGACATTACCCGACGCTCAGGATGAACGCAGCGGTGCCCTGATTGGAATCTATCGCCATCTGGGTAAAAACTTCAAGTTTGGAGTAGGTTATAATTTCACCGATTTTTCCGATGACCTGACCGATCTGGATTACGATAGCCAGGGTTACTTTATTAATATTATTGCCAAGATGTGATTAATTAACTTACTATCATTAAACAGATTATTCTGGTCGTGGTTATTTGATTAAATCATAAAGGAAACTGGATATGGAAGTTGCCATTCTCGGTGCGGGTGTTGCAGGTGTCAGTACAGCTATTGCCCTGGCCCAAAAAGGTTTTAAGGTTTCAGTCTTTGAGCGTCATAAGGGTCCTGCTCATATTGGTGCGGGAATAGTGCTATGGCCCAATGCTGTTTTTGTGCTCGAACAATTAGGTGTGCTGGATGCTATTAAGGCGGTTTCTGGTCAGCCTGATAAAATGCAGCGTTTATCTAAACAAAATGAGGATCTCGGTCGTATCGATATTGGCCTCATTAATAACCACATGGGTTACTCCAGTTTATCCATATTACGCAGTGACTTTCAGGATATTCTGCTGGCCAGATTAGACTTACTTGGTATTAAAGTTCAATACAACCACACCATTACAAAAATTAATTATCACTCCGAAACGATCACTGAAGTCTGTTTTCAGAATGGGTTGACCATAAAACCCGATATTGTTATTGGTGCGGATGGCCGAATGGCTTCACAGGCCAGAGAGTTTGTGTATGGGGATAATACAGCAAACTATCAGGGATTTATAAACTGGATTGGTGTTTTTGAAAGCGAAGATGATACCTTTGATGAAATATCAGTATCTGATTATTGGGGAGAGGGGGAACGTTTTGGCATAGTGCCCATAACTTCCCGCAAAGCCTATTGGGCTGGAGGAATTCACAGTCCGGAAATTGGCCTGAGAGATCCAGCAAGTTATCGACGAGAGTTATTGTCAATTTTCAATGACTGGCCGGAACTGGTTAAGAAAATGATAAATGAATCATTTGAAAGTCGTATCAATAAAATCTATGTCCATGATCATAACCCGGTTCAGAGCTGGCACAAAAACAATCTAATTATGATTGGTGATGCCGCGCATGCACCGTTGCCGACCTCTGGGCAAGGAGCCTGTCAGGCACTGGAAGATGCATGGCATCTGGTTAATTGCCTGCTTGAATTCCCTGATGATCTGACTCAGGCCTATTCATACTTTACTCAAATTCGGTATGAAAAAACCACGAATATAATACTCGCAGCCAGAGGGCTGGCTGCTTCCCTGTTTAATCCTGATGCTGAGTATTGCAGGCGTAGAAATCAGAAAAGTATAAACACGGATTATGATGCTATGGCAGCGGCTATGTCTATTGGATGGGGGCAGGGACTACCTATGTTTCAATAGCCATAGTTATTCAGAAGAGAGCATTTTCTTTCTGGATGCCATTTTTCAAATTAATCACACGCTACCTGAGTATATTTGTACTGTATATGTAATTAGCACTATAACCATAATGATGGTGAAAATGAATGAGCATTGAGCTAAAAAAATTTATTTCATATTGTATTTGTTTTGTACTGGCCTGGCCGAGTTTGGGGTATGCCAGCTTTGAAGATCAAAATAATATTGAATTACTAGATGAACAGATAATTTATAAGCAATATCCTGATGCGAAAATTCTGCGTGTGTCTACCGAGCAGTATCCTCAGCTTGCAGAGAAGTTAAATGCACAGGGCTATGAGCAGACTTCAATTCGACTGGTATCAAATGATGAATATGCAAGTTACTCAGCCGACACTCAGGAGAATGCAAAGTCTAATGACTGTGATAAAAGCACAAGTACAAGTACCGCGGGAGAAGAGTCGATCCAGTTAATGGTTGATATTAGTAGTGATGTACTAAATAGCACCTCAGGTGGTAATGATAAAGCTGCAGCCATAGTGTTTGTGGTTATTGGTACAGTTTTAGTTGTGGCATGGGTGTTGTATGTATTCAAGTATTTATACGATGTGTCTACTGGTTTTGAACCCTGTGGCTACTGGAATGAATTCACTGTGGCATCGAGCAGTATTTCTGGTACTAGCGATGAATATGCGGATTTTAACGGTATAAAATATATGACAGGGTTTCGTGATGGTGCCACAGATGTAGGCTTCGCTGTTGAATTAGGCCAGGCAGATATTTTATTGCCGCAGTTGCTTAGTCAACGTTTACAGGGCTTTTACTGGATGCTTGGACCCGTACTCAGATGGCGAATGTCTTCAAACAAAAATCCTCATTATTTCAGTATGAATTTCCTCGCAGGCTCTACTGAGCATGATGAAATGGGTGTCATAGCACAGGCCAGTCTCGGTGTTCAATTCGGTTTGGGAGAATCTATGCATCTGGGATTTAGCTGGGGAGCGATGAATATCGATGTACATGAAAGCCATGCTTTGTTGAATGACAGGGATGAGTATTATTATCTATATGGTATGAATTTTGGGTTTAAGTTTTGAAATTCGAGTTGCAAGTTACAAGTTACAAGAAATGTTGCGCACTTTCAGTATTCTTTAAATTAAGAT
>CBDULX010000147.1:0-7727 GCA_965368175.1 uncultured Gammaproteobacteria bacterium
CACTGGTTTTAACCCGTATTCCTCATCCCGGTCGCCACCGCATTTATCGTGCGCAGCAAAGGACTTAACCATTTATTCTGCTCTTCTTCACTCAGTGATTTATCACGGTAGCGAGTCAGTAACAGTATCTGGATGTGGCTCAATGGGTCCAGGTAAGGGTCGCGTCGGTGCAGGGATAACTGCAGGGAAGGTGTATCGGCCAGAAGGTGTTCTTCACCAATAATGTCGAGGATGTGTTTGACCGTACGCTCATATTCATCGTAAATCATGGGGAAGATGCGGGCCGCGGTTTCTTCATGCTCACAGAGCCTGGAGTATTCTCTGGCAATTCCCATATCGGCTTTGGTCAGGGCCATTTGAGTATTATTAATGAGGGCGCTGAAATATGGCCATTCTTTCACCATTTTCTGCAACACTTTCATATTGTTTTCATCGGCCTTGATGAAGCTGTCCAGTGCCGAGCCAATACCGTACCAGGCAGGCAGGGTGATTCTTGACTGGGCCCAGCCGAATACCCAGGGAATAGCACGTATGGAGCCCTTGGATCGATTGGCTTTACGGTGTGAGGGTCGTGAGCCGATGTTCAGCATGCCAATTTCCACTACCGGTGTGGCTTCGTAGAAGTAATCCAGGAAGCCCTCAGTGTGGTCGGTGAGTTTACGATAAGTGTCTTCACCCACCCTGGTGAGTTCCTGCATGGTTTCCAGAAATTGTGGAGTAGCCGTCAAAGGCTGATCCGTCACCAGGGAGCGGCTGGCCAGCATCAGCCCGGAAACCCCCATGGTCAGCTCATAAATGGCCGTTTCAAGATTGCTGTATTTATAGGACAGCACCTCACCCTGTTCGGTGAATTTAATCTGGCCATGCACAGTACCTTCTGGCTGTGACAATATGGCTTCAAGGGTAGGGCCGCCGCCACGCCCGATGGTGCCGCCACGACCATGGAACAAACGACACTCCACGCCATGGGCATTGGTCAGCGCAATCACTTTTTGCTGTGCTTCGTACAGGTTCCAGGAGGAGGCCAGTATGCCGCCATCCTTACAGGAGTCGGAATAACCCAGCATGACTTCCTGCAGCTTGCCGGATGCATTGAGTAATACCTGGTATACCGGGTTATCCAGTAGTCTTTTCAGCACAATTTCTATGTGCTCAAGATCTTCTATGGTTTCGAACAGGGGTGAAATACGGATTTTACAGAACCAGTCACCATTGGTGTCCTTACCATTGAGGCCTGCCAGGCTGGCCAGCCACATGACTTCCATAATATGGCTGGCCGCATGGGTCATGGAAATGACGTAGCTACCAAAGGCACGTTCGGAGATTTCCTGCTGCATATTGGCCATCAGCTCGAACACGTCCAGGGTCTCCCGGTGTAATTCGTCCAGTGCCTGTTTGTCCAGATCAAACGCCGGTGGATTTTCCAGATACTCGGTGAGCAGCTGAACCCGCTCTTCTTCATTCAACTGGTGATAGTCCGGAGCCTTGCGAATCTGCTTGATGATATTGGCCACCGCATCTGAGTGACGAGTGGATTCCTGACGAACATCCAGTTTCAGCAGGAAGAAACCAAAGGTTTCCACCATACGGATCAGGTCTTTCAGTTCGCCATCGGCAATGTTCTGGTCGCCGTGGCTGATCAGCGAGTTACGGATCAGGGTCAGGTCCTGCAGAAATTCTTTTTCCGAGGGATAAGCATTACTCACATCCCCCGTTTCAGTGCCATTGAGGCGAGCCCGCACAATTTGTAAATATTGCTGAAGCCGATGGTGCATGAACGACAGTTTGCGGCGATAAGGGGCCTGGGCAAAGGCATTGGGCGACTGTGCATACACCTCGAAACGCATGTTTTCGTCGGTATTCAGACTGTCCATGAAGGATTTAGTGGGAGTGCACAGGTGAGTAGAGTGAGTGAGCTGACGGTTCAGGCGAACCACCCGGCCAATGTATTCATTGAGGATGGTTTCCGACTGCAGGCGCAGAGCCATGGCCGTGGTTTCCGGTTTTACAAAAGGATTGCCGTCACGGTCTCCGCCGATCCATGAACCAAAACGCAGGAAGCTGGGCACCCGAATCTGGGCATCGGGATAATGCTTGGCCATTTTGCGCTCAAGGTTGCGGTAGATATCAGGTACTGCATTGAACAGACTTTCACGGAAGTAGAACAGGCCGTTTTTGATTTCGTCTTTTACCTGAGGTTTGTATTCGCGAACCTCATTGGTGCGCCATAAAATCTGGATCTGGGTTTCCAGTTCCTGAATCAGTTCTTCGCGCTGGATTTTGCCTAAGGGTGTTTCGTTTAACTTGTCATTTACCAGGAAAATACGGCGCTGGGCATTCATCACACTGCGTCGCTTGGATTCTGTGGGGTGGGCGGTGAACACGGGAATATAGGCCAGTTGATCCAGCAGATCCTGTACCTGGCCGGCGCTCAGGCCGGCTTTCTCGAATTCGATCAATGTGGCGTCAAAGGAGCCTGTCCACAGGGGTTTATCGCTGCGAACCCACTGGCGACGTTGCAGGTGCTGAAAATCCTCTTCAACGATATTCACCAGGCTGAAATAAAGACTAAACGCACGTACCACCTGGGTCAGCGTGTCCGGGTCCAGTGACTCGATTACTTTCATCAGCTGTGCGCGTTTGCGTGGGTTGTCTTTCTTACGCAGGCTGATGTAGCCGGTGCGTAATTTTTCTACCGCATCATAAACATGTACCCCCGCCAGATTGAGTAGCACATTACCCAGCAGGTTACCAAAAAGCTTTACTCGGGAACGCAGCTGTTTATCGTTGGGTTGGGTTGTCGCTTTCACCATCGGGCTCATTTTTTTTCAATTCATTATCAAAGGCGCGCCATTATAGCCGAATATTTACGCCAAGTTGATGTTTTCTCACGAGAAAGCCATTGAGATAATGTGGAAGAAACTCTATGCTAGAGAAAATTGTTAATAAATAGATAGAATTAAATGACTGAACTCATACAATCCCCAGCCTGGAAAGCCCTCGAAGAACATTACGAAGAAGTCAAAGATGTGCACATGCGGGATCTTTTCGAGAAAGATCCACAGCGTTTTGAGCGATTCTCATCTCACCTTGAAGACATATTCCTGGATTACTCCAAAAATCGCATCACCGACAAAACCATGGAGCTGCTCATGGCGCTGGCTCGTCAGGCCGATGTGGAAGGCTGGCGAGACCGCATGCTGGCAGGCGAAAAAATAAATATTACCGAAGGCAGGTCGGTGCTGCACACCGCATTGCGCAATCGCAGCAACACGCCAGTGCTGGTGGACGGTAAAAATGTGATGCCCGAGGTAAATGAGGTCCTGGCACAGGTGCGTGGCTTCTCAGAGCGGGTACGCAGCGGCGAATGGCGGGGCTATAACGGTGAGCGCATCAAGAGCGTGATCAATATTGGTATTGGCGGCTCGGATCTCGGGCCGAAAGTGGTCTGTGAGTCGATGAAGCCATATGCGCAGCGCGGTCTAAAGGCTTATTTTGTCTCCAATGCCGATGCCACTCATCTGGTGGAAACCCTGAAACTGGTGGAACCGGAAAACACCCTGTTCATTATTTCATCGAAATCCTTTACCACCCAGGAAACCATGCTCAATGCTCACAGTGCGCGGCGCTGGTTCATGGATCTGGTGGGCAACGAAAAAGCCATTGCCAGGCACTTTGTGGCTGTGTCCACCAATGTGGCCGCGGCAAAAGAATTCGGTATCGATCCTAAAAATGTATTCAAATTCTGGGACTGGATCGGCGGTCGTTATTCACTGTGGTCGGCTATTGGTTTACCCATTGCCATTTATCTGGGTATGGATCATTTTGATGCTCTGCTGGAAGGTGCCCATGAAATGGATCGGCATTTCGCCGAAACCCCATTTGAGCAAAACATGCCCGTAATTATGGCCATGCTGGGCATCTGGTACAATAATTTCTTCGATGCCCAGAGCCACGGCATTATGCCCTACAGCCAGTACCTGGAGCGGTTGCCAGCCTATCTGCAACAGCTGGATATGGAGAGCAACGGTAAAACCATCGATCGAGGGAATCACCGAGTGAATTACCTCACCGGTCCAATCATCTGGGGCGAATCCGGCACCAATGGTCAGCATGCCTTCTTTCAGTTGCTGCACCAGGGCACCAAACCAGTGCCGGCAGATTTCCTTATCCCGGCACTGAGTCAGAACCCTATGGGATTACATCACCGGGTACTGTTCTCTAACTGCCTGGCCCAGACCCGGGCTTTGATGAAAGGTAAAAAATACGCCGAAGCGGTGGAAGAAATGAAAGCCCTGGGCATGGGACAGGAACAGATCGAGGAGGTAATCGCCCACAAGGTATTCGAAGGCAATAAACCCACCAACACCATCATCTTCGAGCGGCTCACGCCTAAAACCCTGGGTGCCATCCTGGCCCTGTACGAACACAAGGTCTTCGTACAGGGCATCATCTGGAATGTGAATTCCTTTGATCAGTGGGGCGTAGAGTACGGCAAAGTACTGGCCGGGCAGATCCAGGAGTCCTTAGCAAAACCCGGCGATGTAAACCAGTATGATGCCTCCACCAACGGCCTGATCAATTACCGTAAGAAGTTTTATTTTGCCGATATAAAAGATAAGAAAATCGATTGAAAAAAAGTTATAAGTTTCAAGTTTCAAGTTGTAAGTTACAGGCATAAACCTAAACCTTTTTCTTTTGATTGAGGTTAAGGTTTAGGTTTTCAATTTTCGACTTACAACTTGTAACTTGTAACTTCTTTCAAAGCCCAATCTATATGTTCCTTAACCATATCGTTCACCTCAGCCCTTTTCGCTTTTAATGACTGGACAGCTTCTTTCGAATAGGGGGCATTGCCCAGTGCTACTGCGATGTTTCTTAGCCATTGCATATAACCGATACGGCGTATCGGTGAGCCTTCCATTCTTGACAGAAACTCAGCTTCAGTCCAGTTGAACAGCTCCAGTAGTTTTGGTGCATCCAGCTTATGTCTAACTCTAAAATCCGGCTCATCGGTGGGTCGGGAAAACCGGTTCCAGGGGCATACCAGCTGGCAGTCGTCGCAACCGTAAATTCTATTGCCTATGTCTTTGCGGAATTCAACCGGTATTGAGCCTTTGAGTTCAATGGTCAAATAGGAAATACAGCGACGGGCATCCAGCTGGTAGGGGGCGACTATGGCCTGTGTGGGGCAAATGTCGATGCAGGCCTGGCAGGAGCCGCAGTGATTAGCAGGCTGGTTGCTGGAAATATCCAGTGGCAGATCCGTATAGATCTCACCCAGGAAAAACCAGGAACCGGCTTTCTGGTTAATCAGGTTAGTGTGTTTGCCAATCCAGCCCAGCCCAGCATTTTCAGCCAGGGCTTTTTCCAGTACCGGAGCACTGTCGGTAAAAACCCGGTAACCAAAATCCCCGATCTCCGTTTTCATCCAGTCCACCAGCTGCTGCAGGCGTTTGCGAATAATCTTGTGGTAATCACGGCCCAGGGCATAGCGGGAGATAAACCCCATGTCCGGCTGGTTCAGGGCGTGCTGAATACTGGTCGCCTCAGGAGGAAAGTAGTCCATGCGTACAGATATAACACGAACTGTTCCCGGCTCCAGCTCATCTGGCCGAGAGCGCTTGAGGCCATGACGTGCCATATAGTCCATTTCGCCATGAAAATTTTTATCCAGCCAGTCCAGAAAATGTGCTTCCTGATCGGGTATCCGGATATCACCAACCTCAAGCTGCTGGAAGCCGAGGGCGCGGGCATGGGCTTGAATGTCGTTTATTTTGAGCTGAGTTTTCGGCAAGAGAAATAAAGTTCGTGGTTTATGGTTGATCGTTGATGGTTAAAGCATAACATATTGAAAACCACCAACCACCAACCACCAACCACCAACCATCAGAGTCTGTTGTATTCAATAGCAGAAACCCGTTTTAATAAATTCTCGATTCATTATAATCCGTGCTCTACCTGTTAAATTAAGAAAAAATCATGAAAGTTCGTACTCGATTTGCCCCCAGCCCCACTGGGTATCTCCACATTGGTGGGGCTCGTACTGCTCTGTTCTCCTGGCTCTGGGCCAAAAAACATGGCGGTGATTTCATCCTGCGCATCGAAGATACGGACCGCGAACGTTCCACTCAGGAAGCGGTGGATGCCATTCTCGATGGCATGGAATGGCTGGGGCTGGAGCATGATTTGGGCCCTTATTACCAGACTGAGCGCTACGATCGCTACAAAGAAGTTGTCCAGCAACTGCTTGATTCCCGCCATGCTTATTACTGCAATTGCTCCCGGGAGCGGCTGGATCAGATGCGCGAACAGCAAATGGCCAACAGGCAAAAGCCCAAGTATGACGGCTGCTGCCGCGACAAGGGATTAGTTGCAGCAGACGATACGGTAGTGCGCTTCAAAAACCCTCAGGATGGGGAAGTGGTTATCACCGATCATGTCCGGGGCCAGGTGGTGATCAGCAATCAGGAGCTGGATGACCTGATCATCGAACGCTCCGATGGCAACCCCACTTACAATCTCACGGTGGTAGTGGACGACTGGGACATGGAAATCACTCATGTCATACGGGGTGACGATCACCTGAATAATACCCCAAGGCAAATCAATATCCTGAAGGCGCTGGGCGCGCATATCCCCGAGTATGCCCATATCCCGATGATAAATGGCCCAGATGGCAAGAAGCTCTCCAAGCGCACAGGCGCAGTGAGCGTGATGCAATATCACGAGGAAGGTTATCTCACCGAAGCCATGATCAATTATCTGGTGCGCCTGGGCTGGTCCCATGGTGACCAGGAAATATTTGATCTGGACGAAATGATCGAAAAATTCGACATCAAGGACATCAACAAATCCGCCTCCAGCCTCAACACCGAAAAACTGCAATGGCTGAACCAGCAATACATGATCAAGCTCGACCCGGTTTACGTTGCGGAGCAACTGGCTTTTTACATGCTGGAACACGGTATCAACATCGAAAACGGGCCCAAACTCACCGATGTCGTGGAACAGCTTAGAGAGCGCAGCAAAACCCTGGTAGACATGGTAGAAAGCAGCCGATTTTTCTACGAAGACTTCGAGGAATACGATGCCAAAGCCGCCAAAAAACAGTTCAAACCCGATACTGTCGTGGTTTTACAAGAACTAAAGCAGGCATACGAGGCCCTTGACGACTGGCGTGCCAGTGCCATCCATCAGGTAATAGAAAATACCGTAGAAAAACTCGAAGTTGGCTTCGGCAAAGTCGGCCAACCCCTGAGACTGGCGGTAACCGGTACCGGTAATTCTCCATCTATCGATATTACGCTGGAGTTGCTGGGAAAGGAGAAGACCCTGGAGAGGATCAATAAAGCCATTCATTACATAATGAATGTTAATGGTTGATCGTTAGTGGTTCATGGTTAAAATGCTTTAAACCACAAACAATCAACGATTAACCATTAACATTATTTTAATCAACCTGTTCCGAAGGAAAAAACAATGAAATTCGAAGACATGGACGTCTGGAAACAGTCATCTCGTCTTGCAGTCACTGTCTATCAGCAATTGGCAGAATTGAAAGACTACGGCTTTAAAGACCAAATCACACGCTCAAGCCTTTCCATACCCAGCAATATAGCCGAGGGCTTTGGCCGTGGAAGCAACAAGGAAAAGCGTAACTTCATCAACTATGCCCGAGGATCATGCTCCGAATTTCGCACACAGACTTATATAGGTAGAGAACT
>CBDULX010000148.1:0-7700 GCA_965368175.1 uncultured Gammaproteobacteria bacterium
AGAAAGAAGGTAAGGACATCCTTACTACTGCTGCCAAGCACAGCCCAGAGCTTAATGCTGCAATGGAAACCTGGAAAGAAATCAAGTTCGAATTCGACACCGTTGATAAGCTGGACGTTTCTCACAAGTAAAAAAGGGCTGAGTTAAGAGGGACGGGTAACGAGGAACATCACCTCGATACTCGACCCTCGGCCCTCGCAACTTTTTACACGAATTTGAATAAATTAAATTTGGAGTAAAACCAATGAGTGAAATGCAAGATTACAATTCAAGTTTGAGCGATGCAGCTCAGAGCCGTAAATATGAAACTTTTTCATACCTGCCGCCACTGAGCAAAGAGTCTACTCGCGCTCAGATCCAGTACATCGTTGATAAAGGCTGGAACCCGGGCATTGAACACACAGAACCAGAAAATGCGATCAGCAACTACTGGTACATGTGGAAACTGCCTATGTTCGGTGAAACGGACGTAGATGCAATCCTGGCTGAAATCGAAAACTGTCACAAGGCACACCCAAAAAACCATGTACGTCTTTTGGGCTTTGATAACTTTGCACAGTCTGCTGGTACAGCAATGGTTGTTCACCGCGGCGTTTCTGTATAAAGAAACACCGGGGGTCATGACCTGAAAAAGCCCCTGAACTGCACAAGCAGACAGGGGCTTTTTTTACTCGATTTTGAAGATTAATACGTCCTGCAGCATGCAGGGTGCTTTGAAAATATATTGAGTATTTTCAAAGTACATAAATTTTAAAGTGATTAACTATGGCAAGACAAGACACCTATGTAGGCATAGATAACGAAGTTAATGGCGGCATGACCACCATCGGAAAAATCATTCGTGATGCCTGGGTCTTTGGTCTGATAGAAGAGACCGAAACCTGCAAAGGCTGGAACTTCGCTGGTGTTGATGCTTTGTTAGATAAGGTCAACGAAGAATGGGACAAGTACGGTTGTCTGGTTAGTCATTTGCCAGAAGACTTACGTGAGCGTCATGAGCGTATTCACGGAGCAGCCATTAAGCGGGCGAAGGAAGCTGGCTGGTGCGGTGAGACTGAAACCGAAGATGAGAAATAGAATTTAACCTGAATAGATTTGCTGTGATTTAAGATGCCACAAATCTATTTAAACGCAACAAACTTAAAATTATTTTTTTTGTAGTTTAAACGATAATAGAAACATCATAGAAAGGGTGTGTCATGTCAGAAAATACTGTTGATCCAAAACAATACATCATCAAAAACGAGCCCTACTACGAGCCAGTAGCTAACGAAGTTCAGCTATACGAAGCGGCATACGATGCGCGTATGCCTATGATGCTTAAAGGCCCAACTGGTTGTGGTAAATCACGTTTTGTTGAATACATGGCCTACAAACTTGGTCGTCCATTAATTACCGTTGCCTGTAATGAAGATATGACCGCATCTGACCTTGTAGGCCGCTTTCTGTTAGATAAAGACGGCACAAAATGGCAAGATGGCCCCCTGGCGACAGCAGCACGCATAGGAGCCATCTGCTACCTGGACGAAGTAGTTGAAGCACGTCAGGATACAACAGTTGTAATTCATCCGTTAACTGACCACCGTCGCACATTACCATTAGATAAAAAAGGTGAGCTGATTCATGCACACCCCGATTTCCAGCTGGTTATCTCATATAACCCCGGTTACCAGAGTCTAATGAAAGACCTTAAGCAATCAACTAAACAACGTTTTGGTGCACTGGACTTTGATTATCCAACTGAAAAAATAGAAATTGAAATTGTTTCGAAAGAATCCGGCGTTGATGCAGCCACTGCTGAAAAACTGGTTCACATAGCACACCGTGCACGTAACCTGAAAGGACATGGTCTGGATGAAGGTATATCAACACGCTTGCTGGTATACGCCGGACAGTTAATCAGTAAGGGCGTAGAACCGCAAGCCGCATGTATGATGACAATGGTAACACCATTAACTGATGATCCTGATATGCGCGACACATTAGACGCTGCTGTACAGACATTCTTTGGTTAATTCATCTGCCATGGAGGCAGAGAGTTGTAAGTTGTAGTTGTAAGTTATAAGTTTTTAAAAGCAACTTTTGTTTTTAACTTGTAACTTAAAGCTTGCAACTTGAAACTCCGCGCCTTTAATGCGAGGCTTTTATAATGAGCATCAAACTCGAAGATTACGAAGAATTCTTACAAGAAGTACCGGCGATCCGCGATGTACTCGAAAGTACATTCAAGGAAGCCGCACATTTAATGTCGCCTACCGGTTTACAAACCTATATGGACGGTGCAAAGTCGCTGTATAACCTGGGTCGTGGTAGCGACCTGGTTATCACCTACCTGCAGGAAATGCCGCTGGTTGTAAAAGAGTGCGGCGAAGACGTCATTCCAGACTGCATCACTGCAGCGATGAAATTATCATCGATGACTTCAGGCGAAGTTATTACATTATTATTGGGCAGTTTACCCGCAGCAGCACGTGATCTGGGCGATGCCGAACTACTGCGTGGTTACTTAACCTTTATTCATCAATTAGCGTCAACTGCCGCCCGTGCTTTACGCCCCATGTTAAATCACATTGATGACCTACTCGGCAAATTAACCCTGAGTGGTTTACGACGCTGGGCTCAATTTGGTGCACAGGCCTATCGTCGAGACTTTAACAGCTTAACCGCCTACTTTAATTTAGAATCTGCAGATTCTAAAGCGATGCTGCAAAAAGAACGTCGTGGTGTGCTATTTATAAAAGTACAGCGTAAATTAAACTTTTACCTGCGTGCACTCTGGGGTAGAGATTTCTTCCTGCGCCCTACCGGTGCAGATTACACTGACTTCCGCCCCTATATCGAACATCGTATTCTGCACATGCCGGATGCGGTAGATGATATTGGGCCAGACGACAATAAAATTCCCGGCCTGGAACTATACCGTGCAACCGCCGCGCATATGGCAGCACATATGTGTTATTCTAGTGAGCCCATTTCAGCGGAGCAACTTAGCCCGGCGCAAATGTTTTTTATTGGCCTGTTAGAAGACGCCCGTATTGAATATAAAGCGACCAGGGAATTCCCTGGTCTGAAAAAACTCTGGACATCTTTGCTAACCATCGCAGATGCCGATGAAGAGCCAGAGCATCCCACCATGAAACTACTTGAGCACGTTGCGCTCATGCTAATCGATAGTACTCAAACATCGAATGATGAGCAGATAAATGATTTAGTTGCCAGTTTCCATGCAGAGATAGAAGTGCGTCAGGATGACAATCAGTTTTCATGGCATAAAGGCCTTGAGCTATTCAATATATTGTCTGCGCGCAAAGAAGTACCCAGCCTGCGTATACTAGAGCGCATTCGTATTCCATATCGCGACGACAATCGTTACGTTTGGGAATTTGAAGAGTTCGATATGAATACAGAGTTCGAATATGTATCCGCCAGTCAACGTCAGGTGCGTCGACAGGTTAGTGTTATCGAAATGGCCAATGAAGTAGATTGCGAACTGGCGGGCGATGATGCGCAGGAAATATGGACCTGTTCTACCAATATGCGCCCCTATGAAGATGATTTAACCGATGAGCAAATCAGCTTTAACGATATGTGGGGTAAAGAACCGGTCAGTGACCCATTCCATTATCAGGAATGGGACTATCAGATTCAATTACATCGCCCCGACTGGGCAACCGTGTATGAACGGCGCCAGCCAAAAGGTGACCCGGAAGACATCAAATTAATTCTTGATGAATATAAACCGGTAGCGCATCGCATCAAACAGATTATCGATCTGTTAACACCAGAAGGTGTGCAGCGTATGCGTGGATTAGAGGACGGCGACGAAATTGATTTAAATGCAGCGGTTGATGCGATGATCTCCATTCGGATGGGGGAGCAACCCAACCCTCGCATTACCATGCGCAATGTAGTGAAGAGTCGCGACCTCTCGGTAGTGGTACTCATGGACTTATCTGAATCCACCAATGAACCCATGGCCGGTTCTGACAAAACCGTTTTGCAACTGACTCGAGAAGCCGCAACACTGGTGTCTACCGCCATCAATGGCATCGGCGATCCATTTGCACTGCATGGTTTTGCATCAGATGGTCGTCACGATATACAGTATTATCGTTTCAAGGACTTTAATCAGCACTTTGATGATGAATCAAAATCACGCCTGGCCGGCATGAAAGGTGGCTTATCAACCCGTATGGGTGCCGCATTACGCCACGCTGGCCACCATTTATTAAAACAACCGGAAAGACGTAAACTGATTTTACTGGTAACCGATGGTGAGCCGGCAGATATCGACGAACGTGATCCACAACACCTACGGCACGATACTAAAAAAGCGGTGGAAGAACTGTATAGCACCGGTGTATTAACCTACTGCTTAACACTCGATCCGAACGCTGATGATTATGTTAAACGTATCTTTGGTTCGAACAATTACACCATTATTGATAACGTCGACCGGCTTCCCGAGAAACTACCAACCCTGTTTGCATCACTAACGTCCTAGCAAGCACCAAGTCCGGGCATCATTTGATTGAGTTATAATATAGAAAAAAGGCGTTAAATATTTTTAACGCCTTTGAGGAATAGCATCAATGTACACACGCCACGATGAGGTTCCACAACTAGGGTCACGAGCAGGTAAGGTCGATTCGCTATATTACAACCATGTTCAAACAGCATTAAAAAGTCTTGGTAGTCAAATTCGATTAAAAATACCCAAACTGAAACATCTTGATCTCATTTTGCAAAAAGATGCCTGGATCATTGTAGATACTGTTTTGAATGACATACCCGTTGTGGCCTGGACCAATTTTGAAATCGAAGGCCGTGATTCATTGCACGAACCTATTCAGTGCGAAATCCGTTTTTTTCACTTTGCAGCAAGCATGATCCTAAACCGAACACTGGAAGCCATGGAATTAATGCTGGGCGAGGCGCTGGAACATCAATTACCCAAACAAAAGTCCGATGTTCTTCCATTCAAAAAAGACTGAATCCAGTCCATACTAGCCCATCAAGAGTATTAATTAAGCAGTCAGACCCTAACCTTAAGTACTCCTCTCTGCCCATTAGCTGCATTGATCCTCACGTACTATACAGACCGAAGGAGGATGGGATTATTCAGGTGAGCTGATACCGCACAACCCCAAAATATCCACCCTACCATTAATACCGGCTTACACTCAGTAATTAATATAATTATCCAATAATTCAGCAACATAAAAAACTATTCCTTATTTTTTCATAGATAATTCAGACTATTTAATAAATTGATAAAAAATTTACATTTAGCTATTTAATTAAATAATTAATTTATTATATAATGCCGCTCGATTGGGATAGTCAGCATTTATAACCACCCAAAAACCTGTTTTTAGGGTCGTTATAAATACTGATTAAAAACTATTAAGGAAACTCCCCATGAAAAATAACGGCGACGCAGACGCTTGTTGTAAATACGCATATGCCATAGCACAAACCGGCTTTAAAGGTGGCATGATTATGGATGACAGCGGCAGCTATATTTCAATTACCGAAAATATGGTTGTTAATGCGCTTAACCAGGTTCACGATGCCTGGGATGCTCACCGCGAACTGGACCAGCAAAACATCGGCTAATTTTCTGAAAAGCCATCTTTTGAGGGCTTTTTTTATGGATGAATGGCATATTATTTTTACAGATAAATCTTAATCATTCTCATTAAAATAAATAACTTACCAAACCACGGATTTATGTAACTTTGTTACATAAATCCTTCTACTATCTCGCTAGTATCCTGTTCTGGTTTAACAAATCTCAGTAACAGGAACACACTATGAACCGCAGCCTTATTTTGATCTTTACCTGTAACTTATTTCTAAGCACCTCAGTTTTCGCTGACACCACTCTCAAGGATCGTGCCGCCGAGAGCAAAGAAGTGGTACAGGAGTTCATGAAGCAACTCAAAGCTGAACTGTCTCAAGCCATGAAGGCCGGTGGACCAGTTCAGGCCATTACGGTATGCAATACAAAGGCACCTGTCATTGCCAGAGAACTGTCTGACAAATATGGCTGGAATATTGCCCGTACCAGCCTCAGGGTCCGCAATCCAGAAAATACAGCCGATGCCTGGGAAGAAGAAGTTTTACGTAATTTCGAAAACCGAAAAGCAACGGGTGAAGATGTCAAGCCTATGGCCTATTTCGCAGTAGTGGACGACAAAAAACAAAAAAACTTTCGTTTTATGAAAGCCATTCCTACTGCTGAGCTTTGCCTGAAATGTCATGGCCAGGACATAGCGCCCGAGGTGAAAGCCAGACTGGATGAGCTTTATCCAGCGGACAAAGCCAGAGGTTATAAGCTGGGCGATATACGCGGAGCCTTCACCATAACCCAGCCTATGTAAGCAATTATAAAAAAGCCGGTTCTTAACCGGCTTTTTTTTCGTTCCAGTAAACGCCTATAAATCCTCACCTCAGTTCGTCACAGTTCCTTCATCACGCCGTCATCCAGCCGTCATATTAGTAAACTATTATGCGCCACAGTTACTTGATAACTAAAGACTGCAATCAATAGAGGTAGAATCCCGTATGAATACTCTGACTAAAAACGCAACCACTGTTGCCATTCTTGCTGCTATTGCAGCACCCGGCATGGCTATCGCTGATACCACTGTATATGGCAAAGCCCACCTGTCTTTTGGCTCTGTTTCAGAAGATGATGGGACTACTGAAAACAGTTCAACAGCCATCACCAGCCATAAATCACGAGTTGGCGTTAAAGGTGAAATCGACACTGACGGTGCTAGCAAAGTGATCTATAAACTGGAGTGGGAGGTTGATATGTCAGACAATTCCAGAGACACCACCTCAGTGACAGGTACTGACACACTACCTGCTGACGGCAATATAGATACAATTACTACCAAAGACAGCAACCACATCAAATCACGCTCACAGTATGTTGGCCTAAAAGGTAACTGGGGTGAAGCTCGCATCGGCCGTGATGACTCCCCCTATAAAATTGCTGCAAAGAAAAAAATTGAATTCCTGGGTGATACCTGGGCCGACTATAACAATATCATCGATAAAGGTCAGGACACTCGTAATGATGACTCGGTTTCATACAGCAAAAAAATCGGTCCCGGTAAACTGGGCCTGATGTATGCGGCGGGAGACGATGATCCTGCCGCTGAAAATGCCGGAAAAAGTACAAGCATCGCCTACGATGCAGAATTCGGCGATTTCGGCGTAGCCCTGGCGAATCAGACTATTGAAGAATCGGCCAGCAATGATTTAACCGGTACTAAACTGGTTTTATCTTACCAAATCGGCGGCACTCAAATTGGTCTGGCCTATGAAACCGTTGAAGATGATGGCACTCTGGATGACAAAAACACCTTTCTGGCCATTAAACACAAACTGAATGACACTGACAGTGTTAAATTCGCTTACGGCACTAAAGACCAGGGACTGGCTGAAGATGCCACTATGACAGCTCTTGCCTATGAACACGGCATGAGCAAAGCGGTATCTCTTTACGGTCTATGGGCAGCGGGCGCTGATAATGGCATGAATGACAATTCAAAACTGGCCGGTGACAGCTCAGTTCTGGTTGCAGGTGTTATTGCCAAATTCTAAGCTGACATAACATAATAAAAACGACTCCCGCAGATTTGTTATCTACATTATATGCACCTGTATTCAGGTGCATTTTTTGG
>CBDULX010000149.1:0-7698 GCA_965368175.1 uncultured Gammaproteobacteria bacterium
ACTTGTCGACTTCCTCACCGTCATCGGGATAGATCGCTATACCGATACTGGTCGAGGTATACACTTCCACACCGTTTAGCATGACAGGCTGACTCACCAGGTCAATCAGCCGCTCACCCACTCGAGCCACCGCCTGAATATCCTCAACATGTTCCAGCATGATAGTAAATTCATCACCACCCAGGCGAGCTACAGATGAGTTAAGTGAAGCTGTAATATTCAGAGCCACCGAATCCGTACGCCGCACTCCCTCAATCAGACGATTGGCGGTAGCCTGCAATAACTGATCACCCACATCATGCCCCATGGAATCATTGATCAGTTTAAATCGATCCAGATCCAGGAACATAACTGCTAGCTGGGCTTTATTACGCTGCGCATTGGCGATGCCCTGCTCCAGTCGCTCCTTGAACAGGAGGTTATTAGGCAGGCCGGTTAAACCATCGTGATAAGCCAGAAATGCAATCTGATCTTCTGCCAGTTTACGCTCGGTAATTTCCCGGATCAGGGCCACCACCTGTCGGCCTTTCACTGGCATCAGCCGAGCTTCGTAGTAATAAATTTTCTGCTCGAACACCGACACGAATTCAAAGTTGCTGACCACTTTATTCTTAATCACCTCATGAATAGCCTTGAGGAACATGTCGGCAATATCACTGCGAATAATGTCACTAACAGGCTGATTAATGAGTTTATCGACGGTCAGGTAATGGTGACTATTGGTACCTGTCTGGTAGCTGATCACCCGTCCATCTTCACTGAAATGAAACAGCTGATCGGGGATAGCCTGAAAAATAGCGTACATCTCATCATTTGCCCGCACCAGTTCTTCGGAACTTTCGGTGAGAGAGTCTTCTATGGTTTTTCGTTCCGCATCCAGTTTTTTACAGGACTCGTCAACGGCTCCCAGAAATTCAGGCCAGGGTGCTTTAGTCAGATCAATCTTCTCTAAATATCGATCAATCTGCTTTTTTAAAGAATGGAAATAATCAGGCATTTATATGAAATAAATATCGACTAGCGGTTTATTAAAATTGTACTAATAAATCTAGCAGTTAAATCACTGCTTCGCCGAAATCGGGGGTAAATACTTTGAATAAAGTATCCTGGGACCTGGGAAGCTCCGATCAAGTCGTGATTGTTTTATGCTGGCTAAAAGTGTCCAGATTCTCCCCGAAGCTCGTTGCAATAGAATGACTATTCCGCCTCACTTCGTAAAAAATCTAAACACGTTTATCACAACCTGAATTCAACCAGACTTAATCGGAGCTTCCCTGGGAACCCCTGATCAAGTCTTGATTGTTTTATGCTGGCTAAAAGTGTCCAGATTCTCCCCGAAGCTCGTTGCAATAGAATGACTATTCCGCCTCACTTCGTAAAAAATCTAAACACGTTTATCACAACCTGAATTCAACCAGACTTAATCGGAGCGTCCCTGGGAATCGAATCAGGTTTTTTTGTAAATTTCAGCCCCCTGCTTAACAAATTCTATGGACTTTTCCTGCATGCCTTTTTTCAGGGCTTCAGTATCGGCTATACCCTGTTGTTTGGCGTACTCTCGTACATCCTGTGTGATCTTCATAGAACAGAAGTGAGGGCCACACATGGAGCAGAAGTGGGCCACCTTGGCCGATTCCTTGGGTAAAGTCTGATCGTGATATTCACGTGCACGGTCAGGATCAAGACCCAGGTTGAACTGGTCTTCCCAGCGAAACTCGAAGCGAGCTTTAGACATGGCGTTATCACGTATTTGAGCACCGGGGTGCCCCTTGGCCAGGTCAGCGGCATGGGCAGAGATTTTATAGGTGATGATACCGACTCGTACGTCTTCCTTATCCGGTAAACCCAGATGCTCTTTGGGTGTGACATAACACAGCATCGCCGTGCCATACCAGCCAATGTTGGCAGCGCCGATACCGGAGGTGATATGGTCATAACCAGGCGCGATGTCGGTGACCAGTGGCCCCAGGGTATAAAATGGCGCTTCGAAACAGTCATCCAGTTCCTTGTCGACATTTTCCTTGATCATCTGCATGGGCACATGACCGGGACCTTCAATCATCACCTGCACATCGTGTTCCCAGGCAATTTTGGTCAGCTCACCCAGGGTTTCCAGCTCGGCAAACTGAGCCTCATCATTGGCGTCGGCCAGCGAACCCGGGCGCAAACCATCACCCAGTGAGAAAGCCACATCATAGGCTTTCATGATTTCGCAAATTTCATTGAAATGGGTATAGAGGAAATTCTCCTCATGGTGAGCCAGACACCATTTGGCCATGATGGAACCACCACGGGAGACGATACCGGTGAGGCGATCAGCGGTCATTGGCACATAAGCCAGTCTTACGCCGGCATGGATAGTGAAATAATCCACGCCCTGCTCAGCCTGTTCGATTAAGGTATCACGGAACATTTCCCAGGTCAGGTCTTCGGCCTTGCCATTAACTTTTTCCAGCGCCTGATAAATAGGCACAGTGCCGATGGGCATGGGCGCATTACGCAAAATCCATTCGCGGGTTTCATGAATATTCTTGCCGGTGGACAGATCCATCAAAGTGTCACCGCCCCAGCGCGCGGACCAGGCCATTTTTTCCACTTCTTCTTCAATGGAAGAAGTAACCGCCGAGTTACCGATGTTGGTATTGATTTTCACCAGGAAATTGCGACCGATGATCATCGGTTCCAGCTCCGGATGATTGATATTACAGGGGATGATAGCCCGGCCACTGGCCACTTCATCCCGCACAAATTCAGGCGTCACCCGATCTGGAACATTGGCGCCATAGCTTTCACCCGCATGCTGTTTCAGCAATTTTGAATAGGCCGGATCCTTGCGTAGCTCATCCAGGCGCAGGTTTTCACGAATTGCCACATACTCCATTTCCGGGGTAATAATACCCCGACGGGCATAGTGCATCTGGCTCACATTCTGCCCGGCTTTGGCACGACGGGGGCTGCGGATATGTTCAAAACGCAGATTGGCCAGTTCTGGATCATGCTGACGCTGCTGGCCAAATTCTGAGCTGGGGCCGTCCAGCAACTCCGTATCATCACGCTCGGCAATCCAGCCGCTGCGTACATCGGGAATACCCTTCATCAGATCTATGCTGATATCCGGGTCGGTAAATGGACCGGAAGTATCGTATACGGTTATCGGTGAATTTTTCTCAAAACCCATACTATCGGACGTGTCTGAGAGCTGGATTTCACGCATACCCACTCGAATATCGGGCCGTGAGCCAGTAACATATATTTTTTTTGAATTCGGAAAAGGCTGGGTAATTTCAGCAGACAGGCTGGCAGTCTTCTTGATAAAGTCGTCTGGAATGGCGCTCATTGTAATTCCTCGTAATGGCGAGGTCAGGCAACGGCAACAGGGGGGGAGCACCGAAGCTTGCCTACGCCAGCATTAACTGGATCAGGTCACTAAGGGTATGTCTCAGCCTTTCTGGCACCCCTAGCCTCATAAGTGACATAAGTTTATCCTTTATCAACTAACAAGCCTACCCTTGATTACTGACAAGATGTAGAATCAGACCTAATAATAATGATTCTGAGGGTTATACCAATGGGTAATGTCGACAGTAATCTGGCCCGTCGCAATATGGTCGAACAACAGGTGCGTCCATGGGAAGTACTTAATACGACCGTTCTCGAAACACTTGAGCAAATCCCTCGAGAAAACTTTGTTCCCAGCCAGTATAAAAACCTGTCCTATGCCGATACCGAGATCCCTCTTGGCAACGGTTTTAGCATGATGCACCCGGTAGTGGAAGGCCGCATTCTTCAGATTCTGGATATACAACCGCGGGAAGACATCCTGGAAATTGGTACCGGCAGTGGTTTTTTTACGGCCTGCCTGGCACATCTGGGTCACCATGTTACCAGCATCGAAATCGATGAAACACTCAGCCAGAAAGCAGCAGAAAAACTGGTTGAAATGGGCATACTCAATGTGACCCTGCTTGTGGACGATGCCACTAACACCGACAACATTAACCAGCAATATGATGTGATCGTCATTACCGGCGCCATGTATGAGCTGCCCCAGGCTTATAAACAGGCGTTAAAACCCGGCGGCCGCCTGTTTGTCATTAGCGGTGAATCGCCAACTATGGAAGCGCGTCTGATCACTCGTACCGGTGACGACAGCTGGTCAGACCAGATGCAGTTTGAGTACGATTTAAAACCCCTGATACATGCCGAAAAAAGAAAACAGTTCGTTTTTTAAAAACAAGGATCTTTTACCGAATGAAGCCGCACTATCGACTGCTGTTGCTCACAGCCTGTCTACTCCCCCTGAATGCAGCCGCTCTTGATTTTCTTCAGGCGCTGGAAAAAGCCGAAACCAGCGACCCGGATATCCTGGCCGCTGAATTTCAGTTTCAGGCCGTAGAGGCCACCCATGGCCAGAGCCTGTCGGCCCTGTTGCCCAACCTGAACCTGTCGGTTTACCAGACCAATACTGATCAGGAAATCAGCAACAGTTCGAACCCGCTATATACCTCGTCAAACTACGATACCAGCGGCTATACCCTGTCTCTGACTCAGTCGATTTACAATCACAGCCTGTATCAGACACTGAAAAAAACCGATCTCACCATTGCCAGTGAAACTGCTAATGTCAACGCCGCCCGCCAGTCGCTGATTTTGCGAGTGGCCGAGGCCTATTACAATATTCTGGGGGCGCAGGACAACCTGAAGTTCACCGAGGCGGAGAAAACTGCCATCGGTCAGCAACTGGAACAGACCAAACGCCGGTTTGATGTAGGCCTGATCGCCATCACCGACGTCAAGGAATCCCAGGCCCAGTATGATATCGCCGTGGCCCAGGAAATCAGCGCCCGCAATCAGCTGGCCAATTACTTTGCCGCCCTGCGCAGCATCATTAATGAAAAACCCGAGACTATTAACCCCCTCATCAAAGATATTCCCCTGCTACCACCGAAACCAGCACTTATCGATCAATGGGTGGTCACCGCTCTTAAAAACAACCTGGCGCTGAGAGCCGCGAAATTTAATTATGAGGCGGCTCAGAAGCAGGTCAGCATCGACCGTGCTGGCCATTACCCCAGCCTGGATCTCAGTGTTGAGCATACCGACAGTAGTCTAGATGGCGATGACCAGGCCATTACCAGCTACAGTCGAGACACGACTGGTACTTCGATCTCCCTGCAATTAACTGTACCGATCTATTCCGGCGGCTACACAAACGCAAAAGTTAACCAGTCCATTGCAAGCAAAGAACAGGCCCGCGCCCTGCACGAAAAAGCCCTTCGCCAGACCGAACAACAATGTCGAGACAGCTACCGCGGTGTCACCACCGCCATTGCCGAAGTAAAAGCCTTCAAACAGGCCCTGATTTCGACACAAACGGCTTATGAAGCTACCCAGGCAGGGTTTGAAGTGGGTACCCGCACCGCGGTCGAAGTACTGGCTGCTTTACGCGAACAATATCGGTCGGAACGGGACTATGCCCGGGCCCGCTATCAGTACATACTCAACCTGCTGCGTTTAAAACAGGCCGCCGGCACCCTGACCAAAGATGATGTGGTCAGGGTGAATAAGTGGCTGAAACACTAAAACCAATTCATAACTGTGTCTTTAGTCAAAGCCGTTAAGGTCAGCGATTACCTGTCTCCGAGATTCTGGCCCACCTGGTTCGCGCTGGGTTTAATGCGCCTGGTGGCCAGACTGCCCCTGCCCATGGTAGTGCTGTTGGGCAAGGGGCTGGGTAGACTGCTAAATATTGTCCTGCCACAACGACGTAAAATTGCCGAAATTAATTTACGGATCGCCTTCCCCGAACTCGATCAGGCCGGCATCAATCGCATTATCAACACCAGTATCGACAACATCGGCATCGCCGCGTTTGAAGTTGGCCTGTCCTGGTGGGAGCATGACAGAATATTACGCATGTGCGAGATCGAAGGTCTTGAACATCTGCAGGCAGCCCTGCATCAGGGCCATGGCGTCATCATCCTTACCGCCCATTTCACCTGCCTGGAAATCGGCGGTCCGGCGCTCAATCAGCATGTGCCGTTTCAGGTGATGTACAAACGAGCCCACAACCCACTGTTTGATGCCTTTATGAAATACCACCGTGGCCGATTGTATAAAGCCATTGTCGATCACCACCAGCCTCGCACCTTAATCAAAGGTCTTAAACAGGGTTATGCTGCCTGGTATGCACCGGACCAGGATGTTTCTGGCAAGGACAATCTGTTCATTCCCTTTTTCGGAGTGGACGCCACCGCCCTTACCGCACCCGCGCGCATGGCCAAAATTTCCAAAGCACCGGTGGTGCCCTACTACATTGAACGCAAGCCTAATAACCGAGGTTATCGCCTCACTATCCTGCCGGCCCTGGATAAGTTCCCAACCGAAGACGCCGAAGCCGATGCCCGTCGTATTACCCAAACCCTGGAACAGTTAATTTTAAAAAACCCGAATCAGTATCTCTGGGTCCACAAACGCTATAAAAACCGCCCACCGGGCGCCGAACCGATTTACCCGAAAAAACACTCATGAAATATATTCTGATTGGTTATCTGCTGTGGCCTTTAATGTTATTTCACAGCCTGAAAATGACCCTGCGCCACAAATCACCTCGCTATTTATTCCAACGCATGGGCTTTGCCTACCCCCGATTTCGACAGCCCCCCCTGTGGATGCATTGCGCCTCAGTGGGCGAAGTGAACACGGCCCTGCCTCTACTGAAATTGCTGGCTGATAAATACCCGGCCACCCCATTACTGGTCACCACCACCACACCGACTGGCGCTTTAACGCTGGAAAAACACCAGCTCAAAAATGTCACTCACAGTTATTTACCCGTGGATACCCTGGGTACGGTCAACCTGTTTTTGCATTTAACCCGGCCCCGACTGGCGCTGGTTATGGAAACCGAAATCTGGCCCCTGCTATACAAAACCTGCGCAAAACACAACATCCCCATAAGCATCATCAATGCCCGCCTGTCCCATCGCACTACCAATGCTGGAAACTGGGTAAAGTCACTATATAAAGAAGCCCTGCAATCGGTACAGCATGTACTGGCTCGTAGCGATACCGATCGCGATCGTTATATCGATTTAGGCGCTGATGCGACAAGCTGTGAAACCATTGGCAACCTGAAATTTGCAGGCAAGCTCGAAGCAGGCACCCTCACACCACTAAACAATTTCACCACGCGCCCCTATATACTGGCCGCCTCCACCCATGACGATGAAGAATGGCAGCTGGCCAAACTCTGGGTTGAACGTGATTTCAAAACTCTGCTGGTGATTGCCCCTCGCCATCCAGAACGTGGCCGCAGAATCGTCAGGCAAATGAAAAATTTAAATTTCCATATCCCCCTGCGCAGTAAGCATCAGCCCATCACAGAGGGTACCAGGATTTATATTGCCGATACCCTGGGTGAACTGTCCTCATTAATGAAACATGCAGATCTGGTGTTCATGGGTGGCTCACTGATTTCCCACGGCGGACAAAATTTACTGGAACCGGCACGCCTGGGCAAAACCATACTCATCGGCCCACACAGCCATAATTTTGAAACTGAAGTGGCTTTATTATTACAGCATAAGGCCTGTGTACAGGTGGAAGATGTAGAACAACTGGGTGATGAGATTACACGCCTGCTGGCACAACCGGAGCAGGCGACTGAACTGGCACAGAATGCACAACAGCTAATGA
>CBDULX010000150.1:0-7696 GCA_965368175.1 uncultured Gammaproteobacteria bacterium
CGACTCGATTATAATTTAATTAATAAATCAGGCACGGATCACGATGATCATCACTTCAGATTTTCATACCCAGAATACTTTACACCTGATAATAATGCCATTTCGCGATGCCAGGTTGCTAGATCATCTGTATTGAATTTATGTAAATCATCATGCCCACAAGCCCGGGCCATTACCTGCATTAATTCTACCGAGGCTGAAAAAAAGTTATGTAACTGGGATGCTGATTGTTCTATATTCAGTTTTTGTCGTAAATCTTCTTTTTGGGTAGCAATGCCTGCAGGGCAGTTATTGGTATTGCACATTCTTGCTGCCACACAGCCTATTGCCTGCATCGCACTATTAGAAATAGCAATACCGTCCGCACCCAGTGCCAGGGCTTTCACGAAATCAATCGGCACACGTAAACCACCGGTAACAATAAGTGTGACACGACCGGTTGCACCCTGTTCATCAAGATAACGACGAGCTCGCGCCAGTGCGGGAATAGTCGGCACACTGATATGGTCTCTAAACATTTCAGGGGCTGCACCCGTTCCACCACCGCGGCCATCTAATATGATGTAATCCGCACTGGCATCAAGGGCAAATTGAATATCTTTTTCAATATGGTTTGCACTGAGTTTGAAACCAATGGGAATACCGCCGGTAATGTCCCTTACGCGATCCGCAAAACGTTTAAAATCCGCTGTGCTTGCAAGCTCTTTAAATGTGGGTGGCGATATCGCTGGCTGACCTTCGGGTATGCCTCTCACCTGAGATATTTTAGCGGTATTTTTATTGCCCGGTAGATGCCCCCCCGTACCTGTTTTTGCGCCCTGGCCACCTTTAAAGTGAAAGGCCTGCACTTTATTCAGAAGATCCTCTTTAAAACCAAATTCAGCACTGGCCAGCTCATAAAAATAACGAGAATTCGCAGCTTGCTCCTCGGGCAACATGCCACCTTCACCCGAACAGATACCCGTGCCAGCCAGTTGAGCGCCCCTGGCCAATGATATTTTGGCTTCTTCAGACAGCGAACCAAAACTCATATCAGAAACAAACAATGGAATACTCAATATCAAAGGTTTGTTCGCTTCAGGCCCAATAATCAGTTTGGTACCCACACTCACATCTTCCATCAACGGTTTCGTTGCCATCTGAGCGACCATGATTTGCAGGTCATCCCAGTGAGGCAATTCATGACGAGGTACGCCCATAGACGTCATCGGCCCATGATGACCTAATTTGGACAGGCCTTCTCTTGCCAGTTGATGAATAAATTCTACCGTGGGCTCTTCTGCTGTAGCCCTCGCCACCGGTAAACCTGAAGGCGGTGACTTTAGCCCTGGACCTTCTTTACCCACCTGATCGTCGCGAAACTGATTATGGGTACCATCACAAAAAGGCGTATTAGCCGTGTGCTTACATGCACACAAATAGGCATCACCGTCTTCATCTGAAACAATCACTCTGGGATTAAAAGATGTGCCCAGATGTGAGCCATCGCAAAAAGGCTGACTTTTAGATTGTCCGCAAGTACAAAAATGATATTCCTGGCCCTTAGCAAGGCCCACCTTAACTGGTTTATTATCGGCAATGACAGGCTTGCTCATATTATTATCCTCTTAAGATGTAAAATGTTAGGTCTCACCCTGTGCTCAATCCCTGTTAACTTCACGAGTGTTGTGTGGTTGGCCTACCCTTCACGAAAACATTTACCTCTTAAGGTGCGTGTGTTTATTGACTTTCTGAAAAATAAATTCTCAGACGGAACACCAAGGGATCAGCTCTGATTGCTAATATTCCATGACTGAAATATTAATGATCAGAGAGTAATGACACTGACTTAAGCTCAAATATAGATGAGGGATCCAATCCACCATCACTCATTGATTCCAGCTTCGCCACAAGTCTTTAATAATTTTTTATGTTGCTCTTATCGCCTTATGTGAGCCGACTACACCACCCAAAAGCGATTTACTAGTGATACTGGTGAACCCCTGTTCAGATAACAGTTGGGTCATTTCTTCCGGCGAATAAAACATCTTCAGGGCATCAACAAAATACTTTTTACAGCCTAGAGAATATTTATTACTCTTAAACAGCCAGGCCACAACCGTTACACAAGCTGTCAGATAGGCGAAATATGCTTTCTCAACTATCCTGTTACTGGGTCGCAGCATATCACTGTGGTAAAAATGCCCACCGGGTTTCAATACGCGCTTAATTTCCTTTATGACCTCTATCAGCCTTAGATGGCGAGATGCAAACTGTAGTGTCACAACATCAAAATGATTATCTGGGAAAGGTAATTTATGTACATCGGTAATAGTACTGTCGATATGAAAACCAAGAACTTTAGCCTGCTCCTGACCTACGCGCTGCATCTCAGGGCTTCTATCCACAGCATAAACTTCCACGCCTGGTTGTTTTTTTAGTAGTGCAATGCCAACAGCATTGGTACCGGCACAAACATCGAGCACTCTCTGACTGGATTTTAGCTCAATAGTTGAAACAAAGCTCTTCCTGAACCAGCCGATCATACCAAGACTGGCCGCACGGTTGACTCGATCATAATAGAAAGCAACATCTGCAAATACTTCATTGATTTGATTTGACCAGATATTCTCAAATGCTTCGGCACGAGCTGTCTCCCGTTCACTAAATTTATCTTGCACTTCTTTATGTTTCATTTTTAACCTCCTCCGTTATTAATTTTATTATGTAAGTTTGCTATATAGTTGCTACCGGGTAAACTTCAACTACAGGAATAAAGTAAATAAAAAAACAAATAATATTTATATCAGGCTTTTCCATGCCGGGTGTTTTGCTATACGCAACAGGGCTTGCTGTAATAAAGTTACACCAGGCTCCATTCGGTGCCATGTGGATGCACCTGATGGATGAGGCAGTGGTATTAAATCAATCTGCCGTTCATAAATCAACAATTCAAAACTTCGCCCTATCACATCGGCCAGTTTATTCACATCCAGATACTGAGCTATAGCGAGTTTTCCCACCGGTATAACCAGTTCGGGTTGCAGCAGATCGAACTCCGACTGAAGCCACTCTGAGCAATTGGCAATTTCATCATTATTGGGCACACGGTCGCCACCTTTAGGATTCTTGCCGGGAAAACATCGGCAAACGGCGGCCATATACACCTTCTGCCGGAATGCCTCTTCCTCGAGGCCGATAGATGAAAACCATTTAAATAATGTTTTACCTGCTGTCCATGCAAATGGCCTGCCCAGCCGACCTTCTTTGTCTCCAGGCGCCTGGCCTATAAGCAATATTTTTGATGTTATCGGCTGGCCCGTAACAACCGGTTGAATCATATCCTGACATTTACGACATTGTCTCAATAATGACTGATGATTTAATATGGGTTCATGAATGATCATATAAGGTCTATTCACCTGCCGGATTTGTAAATGAAAAGACGTGATCATACTACAGCAGGAGAAAAGAATCATAGTGAACGCCACTATTATATAATAGTACCAATTCTAAAACCTGGACTGTTAACTATCACTCTGGATGTATGTTTGACAGGCCCACTCACGTCACCTAACATAGCGCTCTCATAAAGTTTGGTCAAACTTCAAAGTTTCAGCTCCAGACATATCGGGCAGATGAAGTTAACCAAAATATAACACTAAATAGAGATTACCAAATGAATCGTTTATTCAAATTATCACTTGTATCATTTCTTACTATTCTAATATCGGCGTGTGCCGGTCACCCGCCATCAAAAGGAGCTCTCAATATGCCGGGGGCGAAGGGGACGTTTGAATTCAAGCCCACAGACTGGAACACCACATACTGGAAAGACTCTGACGGCGTAAACCCCGGCATAGCCGGTTGTCACGTAGGAACTAATTCAAAAGGCGAACCCAATGGCCGCATGTTCGGTGAAGCCTGCCTGGATAACGGGCTACTAGTTGAATCGAATCCTGAAGCCGGCAAGCTTCATGGCCACAGCAATGACATCGGCCATCCTGATATCTTTGACTGTAATAGCTGGTGTATCGGAACAAGTTCTTCAAAAAGCGGCCAATGCGAACCCGTCAAAGGCCCGGCACCCTGTAAAACATCGGCCAGGTGTGTGTGTAAGTAAATACTGATAAAAATTGGGGTTAGGGAACATTTTCAGCTAACATTAGAAAAATTTGTTCTCTGACTCCCCATATTGCTGTTAGCAGACTGTTTTATTTAATCAAGCACTCATAACAACAAAATTAATGAGGCCCTCCTCTCACCCTTTATACTTGACCACATCTCATTATTTTAATAGTTTACCACCATGTCCATTAATAGATAGTTAGCCACATGTTTGTTTTACTCAATATCGAAATCCTTCAGGATGACCTGACGAACCTGCCAGCCAACACAATACACAAGCTCACATTTAAGGTCATATACACGATAGATAATGTACCCGATTCATTCACAGGCATCGTCTTTGCAGACACCTCCGGTGAATTGAAGCTGGAGCACTTCAATAGCCCCAAAGGTAACAGGCGTAAAATCATTACCTTAAAGAACAAACTGGCCCCAGGCTCTTTCGACAAAATAAAACAATGCCTGTTTACAAAAAGCAGGGGTGAAGCTGTTACATACCCTCAGCAATTCGAAATCGCTAAACAACACTCAGGGCGCACAATGGGTGGTTAATTGAATAAAGTAGAAAAAGTGGCGCCAGAACACATATATGAAACATTAGAAACATCTGTGTTCTGACTATGACCTGCGACCTATGACTTACGACCTGCTACTTACTACTTACGACCTAAGACCTACGCCTATGACTAATAAAACACTGTTATACCCATCCTCGTTTGTCTCCGATTATTGATTATCTCTCTGAGATTTTGACTCTAATTTAAAGTATCCGTTAAACTGTAGGTGCTTTACTCCCTGTTCTTCAATTTTCTGTATACTGTTATGAACCCTGTTTATGACTATAATTAATCTAAAATGCCGTTTGATAAACAAGATTCCGTGTTAAACCTGATAAAGAGTCAGTAATAATGAAAATACCAGTCACCCTGATTCCCGGAATATGTTTATTTGTTCTAACATCTGTTTGCTTTGCAGAAACCGTAAAATTAACCACCTCTAGCAACAAAATCGCTAACGCTGAGTACCTTCAGGGTACTAATAATGCCAGCCCGGTTCTTCTACTACACAGTTTCATGCAAACCAGGGAGTTTTCTACCGTTAACCGGTTGGCCAACTCCCTGCATGATTCAGGCTTCACGGTTCTTAGTCCAACACTATCTCTGGGAATTAATAATCGTAAACAAAGCCTGTCATGTGAGGCCATTCACACTCATTCACTGGATTCCGATGCAGACGAACTAAAGCAGTGGGTAAACTGGTTATACAATAAAACCCAAAAACCGATAACCTTAATTGGTCACAGCTCCGGTGGACCCGTCATATTAAAATATATAGATGATAGCAATGCAAAGTACGTCGGGCACAGCATCCTTATTAGCATGGCCTATTATGGTACCGGCCCGGTAGCGAGTGAAACCCCTGAGCTTGCCGAAATAGCAACCAGAGCCAGAGAAAAAAACAGCGACCCGTTGGGTAACTATGCATTACGTTATTGCAAAACCTACCCAACCTATGCCAGTGCGTTTTTATCCTACTACAACTGGAATCTTAAAAAAACCATTGACGTGATCAACAAATACAGCAACAAGGTAACACTTATTATAGGCACAGCAGATAAACGATTTGACAATAGCTGGCTTCAGCGTCCCGATGCAAAAAACAGCCATATTGTAACCATAGAGGGGGCGGGGCATTTTTTTGACCGTGTATATGAGCTTGATCTGCTGGACGCGGTAGAAGCGCTACTAGGCAACATCACCGAACGGTAAAATACCATGCCACTAAGTATCAAGCAGTATGCTGTTATATTCGCGTTATTTGCTATTTTTCTTTTCTCGGGATTTGCTTATAAGCTTAACAAAAACCTGGAAAAGACACGTCAGCTCATAGACATATCCCAGAAAGCAATAGCCGAACGTGAGCTGGAAAATGCTGTTAATTTAGCCAATAACAGGATAAAAACTTCCTCAACAAAACTAACGCAATGGGAGGAAATAAAACAGCAAATTAATGAACCACACATATTTACCTACTGGTATACAAACAGACTCGCACAAACTCCATATGAATTAAAGCAATATACTTCAGATTTAATGATTTATGATGAAAACGGTAGCGCACTAGCCAGCATTGGGAACAACATCCTTCCCCATAATATAAATATAAGCACTATTAAAGAATTAACTTTTACCGTTAGCAGTGATCACGACGTCACTTATATTTCCCCAATATATGGCGATGAAGCAAGTAGAAACATTATTGGTTACTTAAGCGTACGCTTACAGCTACTGCCATTATTAAACACTTTCAGTAATTTTATTCATATCGAACCTGATACACTGAACCTGAATTCTGAAAATTATAATCAATTCATCAGGGAATTAAATCCAGGGCTATTTTCATATAAACTGCGTAAGGATGAAGGCATATCTATGCTGGAAACCCAGATGAGAGCATCACTAATAGAACTTGTATTTATTGTAGTTACCCCAACTCTGTTACTTTATGCCTTACTTGTATATATTATCGGCATTCCACTAAATGGTATAAACAAATACATAAATAGTTTACGAACCATTCCAGAATCGATTAGCAGTAGTTATAACAATCTATTTCAAGTTAAAGAATTACAGTCTGTTTACCAATCACTAAATAAATATCATAGCGAACTAAGTCAGAAAGAAAAGCATCTTTCCCTTACACTTAACAGTATTGGTGATGCTGTCATTACTACCGACTCATCAAACTGCATCGTTCGCATGAATCCAGTTGCCGAAAAACTAACTGGCTGGTCATTCGAGGATGCCAGAGGAAAACTGTTAAGTCAGGTCCTCAATATTATTAATGCATCAAGTAGAAATATCGTCGAAAAACCCTTTGATGAAGTAATTAAAACGGGAAGTATTGTTCATTTAAGTAAGGACGTTATTCTTATTTCAAAAGACAATACTGAATATCATATTTCAGACTCGGCCGCACCCATTCGTGATGACAATGGCGTAATACGTGGCATGGTTCTGGTTTTTAATGACATTACCAGCCAGAAAGCAAAAGATGATCAATTACAGCACAGCATGAAAATGGATGCGCTGGGTAAGCTCACGGGTGGAATTGCCCACGATTTTAATAATTTACTTAGTATCATCCTGGGCTATTCCGAACTGCTTATGTCACAGCTATCCGGTCTGCCAAAACAACTGGGCTATGTAAAACAAATATATAATGCCGGGGACCGCGCACGTATACTTACATCGAAATTGCTGACCTTTTCACGAAAAAAAATCCCCGTCGCATCTGTGACCGATATAAATCATCAAATTAATGATGTACAACATATGCTCGAAAAAACGCTTACTGCACGAATCGAACTTAAGTTCGAGCTTGAGGAAAACCTGTGGCCTGTGTACCTGGATCAGAACCAGTTGCAGGACAGCATACTCAATATTTGCATTAATGCCATGCATGCCATGCCTGATGGTGGGCTGCTAACATTGAATACCCAAAAAATACACATCAGTGATGCCGACCGAGAATATTTCGACCTCAAAACTGGAGACTACGTATTACTATCGATTACTGACACGGGAAC
>CBDULX010000151.1:0-7612 GCA_965368175.1 uncultured Gammaproteobacteria bacterium
CAAGTTACAAGTTACAAGTTACAAGTTATAAGTCGTAAGTCGTAAGTCGTAAGTCGTAAGTCGTAAGTCAAATTCCAGGTCAAAATCTATAAAGTTTAGTTTTTACTTGTAACTTGTAACTTATAACTTACAGTTGTATGGCTCAATCCTGATCCTGTTTATCCCAAAAAACTGCTTTTTCCACCGATTTCGTGACTCTGGCTTATTTTCAGGGTAAACTTGACGGCTCGCGTTTTTCTGCGATTTTCCTTAAAGTCTATGATTTATAAGGTTTTTTAAAGAATTTATTTGCTTGGAGACATCAAGGTGGAATTAACCGGCGCTGAAATAGTTGTTCAATGTCTGATTGAAGAAGGCGTTGAACACGTTTTTGGTTACCCAGGTGGAGCTGTCCTGCATATATATGATGCATTGCATAAGCAGGACAAATTAAAGCACATTCTGGTCCGTCATGAGCAGGCAGCTACCCATGCTGCGGATGGTTACGCTCGCAGTACCGGTAAACCGGGTGTTGTGCTGGTGACCTCTGGCCCTGGTGCCACAAATGCGGTGACGGGTATTGCTACCGCGTATATGGATTCGATTCCTCTGGTGGTGCTCTCCGGGCAGGTACCTCGTCCATTGATTGGCAATGATGCGTTTCAGGAAGTTGACTGTGTGGGCATTACTCGCCCCATCGTCAAGCATAATTTCCTGGTGGAAGACATAAAAGACCTGGCAATTACCCTGAAAAAAGCCTTTTACGTGGCCACCACCGGCCGCCCCGGTCCAGTCGTGGTGGATATACCCAAGGATATTACCGCCCATCTCACGGAGTTTTCCTATCCCCGCGAGATCAAAATGCGCTCTTATAATCCAACGGTGAAGGGGCATACCGGGCAGATCAAAAAGGCGCTGGATATTATTCTGGAAGCCAAAAAGCCAATGGTTTACACCGGCGGTGGGGTTATTTTAAGTAATGCTTCAGAAGAGCTGACAACCTTTACCAGAGCTCTGGGTGCGCCAATAACCAATACTCTGATGGGGCTGGGTGCCTATCCGGCCAGTGATAAACAGTTTGTGGGCATGCTGGGTATGCACGGTACCTATGAAGCCAATATGTCTATGCATCATTGTGATGTACTGATTGCTATTGGCGCGCGCTTCGATGACCGGGTAACCGGTAATCTGGAAAAATTCTGCCCCGATGCACGTATCGTACATGTGGATGTAGACCCGGCCTCGATTTCGAAAAATGTCAAAGTCGATGTGCCGATTGTGGGTGATGTTAAAAAGGTACTACTCGAAGTTACCAGGCTCATGTCCAGCGATGAGCGTCGCCCTGAAAAAGGCGCGCTGGATAGCTGGTGGCAGCAGATCAATGAATGGCGAGCACAGGATTGCCTGAAATACGATCAGACCAGTGACCAGATCAAGCCTCAGTACGTTGTTGAAATGTTGCATAAGGTCACCAAAGGCGATGCCTTCGTAACATCAGACGTTGGTCAGCACCAGATGTTTGCGGCTCAGTTTTATCACTTTGATAAACCTCGCCGCTGGATCAATTCCGGTGGTCTGGGCACTATGGGTTTTGGTTTGCCAGCCGCCATGGGTGTACAGATGGCGCACCCGGATGCTACGGTGGCCTGTATTACCGGTGAAGGCAGTATTCAGATGTGTATTCAGGAGCTGGCGACCTGTTTGCAATACAATTTACCCATTAAAATCATCAACCTGAATAACCGTTATCTGGGTATGGTGCGTCAGTGGCAGGAATTCTTTTATGACAAGCGATATGCTATGTCCTATATGGATTCGTTGCCGGATTTCGTTAAACTGGCGGAAGCTTATGGCCATGTCGGTATCCAGGTGACCAAACCGGAAGATGTGGAACAGGCGCTGGAAGATGCCATGGTTAAATATAAAGACCGACTGGTTTTCATCGATTTTCTCACCGACCGTGAAGAAAATGTTTATCCAATGATTCCTGCTGGTGCAGGCCTTAATGAAATGATTTTGATATGAATGTGAAACATATTATTTCTATACTGCTGGAAAATGAATCCGGCGCCCTGTCTCGGGTTGCAGGCCTGTTTTCGGCTCGAGCCTATAATATTGAGTCATTGACGGTAGCTCCTACGGATGATGAAACCCTGTCGCGTATGACGATAGTTACTTCCGGTACGGAAGAAATTATCGAGCAGATCATGAAACAGCTGAACAAATTGATTGATGTGGTGAAGCTGATTGATCTGACTGAAAGCGGCCACATCGAACGAGAATTGATGCTGGCGAAAGTACAGGCAACGGGTAATGCCCGCAGTGAAGTGAAACGCCTGGCGGATATTTTCCGCGGCAGCATTATCGATGTAACCGATACTACTTATACTATCGAAATGACAGGTAAGGGTGACAAGCTGGATGCGTTTTTAACCGCGTTGTCCAGCATTACGATTTATGAAGTTGTTCGCTCAGGCATGATTGGTATCAGTCGCGGCGAAAACTCTTTAACTCTCTGAATTAATTACTGACTGGAATATAAAGATGAACTTGAATATTTACTACGACAAAGATTGTGACCTCTCTATTATCAAAGATAAGAAGGTTACAATCGTTGGTTATGGTTCTCAGGGCCATGCGCATGCCCTGAACTTAAAAGATTCGGGTGTTGATGTCACTGTAGCTTTACGTGCAGGTTCAAGTTCTGCCAATAAAGCTGAAAATGAAGGCTTAAAAGTAGCTTCCATTGTTGATGGTGTGAAATCAGCGGATGTCGTCATGGTGCTGGCGCCAGATGAAATCCAGTCCCATCTGTTCAAAAATGAAATCGAACCCAATCTGAAAAAGGGTGCCACCCTGGCCTTTGCCCACGGTTTTGCTATTCATTACAACCAGATTGTTCCTCGTAAAGACCTGGATGTAATTATGATTGCACCAAAAGCTCCGGGCCATACAGTACGCAGTGAGTTTGTGCGTGGCGGTGGTGTACCGGATCTGATTGCTATTTATCAGGACGCTTCTGGAAAAGCTAAAGAGCTGGCACTGTCTTATGCTTCAGGTGTGGGCGGTGGCCGTACTGCCATTATTGAAACCACATTTAAAGATGAAACTGAAACCGATCTGTTCGGTGAACAGGCGGTACTCTGTGGTGGCGCTGTTGAACTGGTTAAAATGGGTTTTGAAACCCTGACAGAAGCCGGTTATGCTCCGGAAATGGCTTATTTTGAGTGTATGCATGAACTCAAGCTGATTGTTGATTTGATGTTCGAAGGCGGTATTGCCAACATGAACTATTCAATTTCCAACAATGCAGAATACGGCGAATACGTAACAGGCGATAAAGTCATCAATGAAGAAAGCCGTAAAGCCATGCGTGAAGCGCTGCGCAATATCCAGAATGGTGATTACGCCAAGCGGTTTATTCTGGAAGGTGCGACTAACTATCCTGAGATGACTGCACGTCGTCGTAATAATGCGGCCCATCCTATTGAAACTGTGGGTGCAAGTTTACGTGAGATGATGCCCTGGATTAAAGCCAATCAGATCGTGGATAAAAGCAAAAACTAATTCCGCTTCTGCTGTTAAAAAAGGGGCTAACAAGCCCCTTTTTTTTGGCAGATTTATAAGCAGTTAAATGGTATGGTATGCACGAACTTTTGATTTAGTCCAGAAGGCTGAACAAGACCTCAATTCACTATAATGATTTAACGGTGATAGCCAGTTATATGGAACACAGTAACAATTCCACTCCCGAACAGGAACCACCACAGCCCGAATATCGACGTCGAGGTGTTTATCTGTTACCCAATTTATTTACCACAGCGGCCTTGTTTGCGGGTTTTTACGCCATAGTCGCATCTATGAACGGTCGTTTTGAGCAGGCCTCGGTTGCAGTGTTTATTGCCATGATACTGGACGGTGTCGATGGTCGGGTGGCCAGGGCCACCAACACCCAGAGTGAATTCGGAGCCCAGTACGACAGTTTGTCAGACATGGTGTCTTTTGGCGTGGCGCCGGCGTTGATCATGTATCAGTGGTCACTGGCATCCATGGTCAATATGGGTGGACAGTGGGGAAAAATGGGCTGGCTGGCGGCATTCATTTACACCGCCTGCGCAGCTTTAAGGCTGGCACGCTTTAACACCCAGATTGGTGTGGCGGATAAACGATTTTTCCAGGGATTGCCCAGCCCGTCTGCGGCAGCGGCCGTAGTAGGGATGGTCTGGGTTGGTTTTGATATGGGCATACAGGGTCCGGATGTGGCCATACCGGCACTGGTGTTAACCACTCTGGTTGGTATTCTTATGGTGAGCAATGTGCTTTATTACAGCTTTAAGGAATTTAACTTCAAGCATAAAGTGCCCGTTTTGACCATTCTGGTATTTGTACTGGCCCTGGCTTTTGCTTCTATTCATCCACCTACGGTATTGTTCGGGGTATTCCTTCTGTATATTTTGTCCGGCCCGGTATTGAGTGTGGTGCGTCGGCTTAGGAAGTTAGTGCGTCGTAATACGGCTTAAGTCTTGGCAAAGCTGGCAATTGTGGTTATAGTCAGAAAATCATCAAAAAGCTTAACTCTATGACTCAATACAGAACACAAACAGCTATTTGTGCTTCGCATCTTCGTGATGTTCTGTCTTGCCATTCGTTAAAGTCATGCCTGGCTGGTTATGCAGTGCTATTCCTGCTACTGCCTTAGGGCAGAGAATAAATCCCTGGCGAGGGGGATACGCATCCAGAAAACATACACCCCTAAGAATAAATTGATTTGCGGATCAAGTCATGAGTAAAGATAAATTAATTATTTTTGATACAACCTTGCGTGATGGTGAGCAAAGCCCGGGCGCATCGATGAATAAAGATGAAAAAGTCCGTATCGCCAGGGCTCTGGAGCGGATGAAAGTTGATATCATCGAAGCTGGATTTCCTATAGCCAGTCCCGGTGACTTTGAAGCGGTGCAGGCAGTGGCCAGGGCGATAAAAGACAGCACTGTGTGCGGTCTGGCGCGGGCGCTGGATAAAGACATCAAACGTGCCGGTGAAGCGCTGAAGCCGGCCAGTTCATCACGTATTCACACCTTTATTGCGACCTCCCCTATTCACATGCAAATGAAATTGCGCATGGAGCCGGATGCCGTGCTGGCGCAGGCAGTGAAATCGGTGAAAATGGCACGCCAGTTTACCGATAATGTGGAATTTTCACCGGAAGATGCCGGTCGTTCAGAAACCGATTTTCTGTGCCGGATAATAGAGGCGGTGATCGATGCCGGGGCCACCACCATTAATATTCCCGATACCGTCGGCTACAATGTACCGGACCAGTTCGGTCATCTGATCAAAACCCTGATCGAGCGTATTCCAAATTCCGATAAGGCTGTTTTCTCAGTGCATTGCCATAATGATCTGGGGCTGGCAGTGGCCAATTCCCTGTCGGCCGTGCTGAATGGCGCTCGTCAGGTGGAATGCACCATCAATGGCCTGGGAGAACGGGCCGGCAATGCGGCTCTGGAAGAAATTGTCATGGCCGTACGTACCCGTCAGGATCTGTTCGATGTGGATACCACCCTGGATACCACACAAATCATTCCGGCTTCCCGCCTGGTGTCCAGTATCACCGGCTTTGCCGTGCAGCCGAATAAGGCCATTGTGGGCGCCAATGCATTTGCCCACGAATCCGGGATTCATCAGGATGGTGTGCTTAAAAGTCGTGAAACCTATGAAATTATGCGGGCCCAGGATGTGGGCTGGGCGGAAAATCGAATTGTACTGGGCAAACATTCCGGCCGTAACGCTTTGCGTTCGAGGTTGCATGACCTGGGCGTCGAGCTCAAGTCTGAAGAAGAGCTGAACGAGGCGTTCACTCGCTTTAAGGATCTTGCGGATAAAAAACACGAAATCTACGACGAAGATTTACAGGCGCTGGTGGCGGAAACCAACTGGTCAGCGGAAAACGAGCTGTTTAAGCTGGTGAGCCTGAAAGTTTGCTCAGAAACCGGTGAAATCCCGGAAGCCACTATTGTGATCAGTGTCGAAGGCAATGAACAGTCAGGCACTGCGAAAGGCAGTGGCCCGGTGGACGCTGCTTACAAGGCCATTGAAACCATCGTTGACAGTGACACAGAGTTGCAGCTTTATTCGGTGAATAATATCACCAGTGGCACCGACTCTCAGGGAGAAGTCACGGTTCGCCTGTCGAAAAATGGCCGCATTTCCAATGGCCAGGGCGCTGACACTGATATCGTGATTGCATCTGCCAAGGCCTATATCAATGCACTGAACAAAATTATTGTATCGGCGGATCAACGGGAGCACCCACAACTGGGAGACGTGTAATTGAGCGGATTGCCTGAACAGACAGGGCAGGGATGTTCACTGACCGAATCGGATCGGCGTTATTATCTGGAAACCATGGGTATACAGCCCTGGCAGTCCCGTTATGGGCCGGAAGTTGATGACAGTCTGATTGAACAACGTCAGGCCGTTGAGTCTGAGCCGGTGGATAAATCCCAGGCTTCTGTCATTAATGGACGTGCGGATGTTTCCAGCATGGACTGGGGGCAGTTACAGCAGGCTGTGGCCAGTTGTCAGTTATGCGAGTTGCACACTAACCGTAGCAACACGGTATTTGGTATGGGTAATCAAAATGCCGATCTGCTGATTATTGCAGAGGCGCCGGGAGTTGAAGAGGATTTGCAGGGCGAGCCATTTGTCGGTCCTGCCGGTCACTTGCTGGATGCCATGCTAAAAGCCATTAACCTGGATCGGCAGCAGGTGTATATCACCAATGTCCTAAAATGTCAGACGCCTGATAATCGAAATCCCCATGTGAGTGAAACCCTGTGTTGCGATCCCTATCTGCAAAGACAAATCGCATTGATCCAGCCGAAGTTGATTCTTGCTTTAGGCCGCATAGCTGCGCATCATTTACTGGTGAGTCAGGATTCTCTGGCCGAGTTGCGTGAGCGACCTCATACGTATAACGGAATTCCCTTACTGGTCAGTTATCATCCGGCCTATCTGTTGCGCAAACCGGTTGATAAACGTAAATCCTGGCAGGATCTACTCAGGGCAAAACAACAGTTAGCTTTAATCTAAGCCTATGGCGATAAATCCAGACACTGAATTTTTACATCACTTCAGAGCAATGTCGAACGAAGACGTGCCCAGAGTGATGGAAATAGAGTCAGAGGTTTATCCCCATCCCTGGACTGAAGGTATTTTCCAGGACTGCATTCGGGTCGGTTACGGCTGCTGGGTGTATGAAATTGATGGCCAGATCCAGGGCTATGCACTAATTTCCATTGCGGCCAATGAAGCTCATATCCTGAATATCTGTATATCTAAAGCGTTTCAGGGGCGAGGCTTCGGAAAAAAATTACTCTATAAATTACTGGATGATGCTGAAAAGTCCGATGTGGATTCCGTGTTTCTGGAAGTGCGCGATTCTAATCATGTGGCTATTCAGTTATATGAACAGGAAGGCTTTAATCGTATAGGATTGCGTAAGGCCTATTATCCTGGCGATGAAGGTCGCGAAGATGCGATCGTGTTTGCCAGAGCGTTGAATATAAAAGACTGATGTACGTTAATTTAGATTAAATTGTAATAGTAAATGATTTGCCACAGAGGCGCA
>CBDULX010000152.1:0-7452 GCA_965368175.1 uncultured Gammaproteobacteria bacterium
AGTGGTTTTGGCTATGATATTGCCCGCCAGTTCGGGATCAATGTGTTGCAAACACGCGCGGCTCTGGTGCCCTTTACACTGGATAAAGCCTGGCTGACAAGGCTGGAAGGGCTTTCCGGTGTATCTTTGCCGGTAGAGGTTAGCTGTGGCGATCATCATATTCACGAGGACCTGCTGTTTACCCATCGAGGCCTGAGTGGTCCGGCCATTTTACAGCTATCCGCCTACTGGAAGCCGGGAGATGAAATCGAGGTCAATTTATATCCAGGAACGGATTTATATTCATTACTGGACCAGTACAAACAAGCTCACCCCAGAATGCTGTTGAAGAATATGCTGTCGGAAGCTTTGCCTAAACGACTGGCCCAGCGCTGTTGTGAACTGTGGTTTGAAGACCGGCCTATGGCCGAGCTTTCCAGCCAGGGGATGAAGCAAATCTCGGATCAGTTACAGCACTGGCGCCTGAAACCTTCGGGTACGGAAGGTTATAGAACCGCTGAAGTGACAATGGGTGGGGTCGATACAGCTGAGGTTTCTTCCAAAACCTTTGAAGCCAGGCAGGTGACGGGTTTGTATTTTATCGGCGAAGTCCTGGATGTAACCGGCCAACTGGGTGGCTATAATTTCCAGTGGGCCTGGGCTTCGGGCTGGTCGGCTGGGCAATATGTGTGAGTCACATGTTCGATACAGTCAGGGCCTGGGTGGTCAGTGATACTTGAACTAAGCAGACGCAAGCAAAAGGGCAACTCTGTTGATCTGATAGATAAGCCTGACCGTTCTGGATAAACATCACACAGCTCCCTGCTGTGTATCGCCTTACTATTGATACACAAAGACAGTATTGGTGATATTCGATGAAATGGGGTTAAATAGAAAATGATAATATGTTAATATTCCGGCCCCATTTTTGAGTATCCAGTCTAAGAATCACCCCCGGGCGGCTTTGCTGGCAAGAATTTAGTATTTTATTAGGAGTCATTATGACTGCAGGTATGAAACTCAAGCAATTCATGCTCCACGAAAAACGAGCCGGTGCTGATTTGTCCTACGATCTGATCGAGTTGATCCACGAAGTCAGTATCACTTGTAAAGAGATCGCCGCCACCGTAAGTCGTGGTGAATTATCCGGTGTGCTGGGTGTCGCAGGTTCCGAAAACGTTCAGGGTGAAACTCAGAAAGAGCTGGACATCATCACTAACGACATCATGGCTGATCATATGAGTGTGAGTGGTCTGGTTGCAGGCATGGGGTCAGAAGAAGTCGATGATCCTATTATAGTGCCGGCGGCTGAGCGTGGCGAGTACCTGCTGATGTTCGATCCCCTGGATGGCTCTTCAAACATCGACGTAAACATTTCTGTTGGTACCATTTTCTCTGTACTGAAAGCACCTATGGGTTGTCGTGCGGAGCCCAGGCTGGAAGATTATTACCAGAAAGGTGTGGAACAGAAAGCCGCCGGTTTTGTGGTCTATGGCCCGGCGACGGTACTGGTGCTGACTACAGGCAAGGGTGTGAATATGTTTACCCTGGATAACAGCATCGGTGAATTCGTACTGACCACCGAAGGCTGTAAAATTCCTGAGGACACCACCGAGTACGCCATTAACATGGCCAACAAACGTTTCTGGGAAGAACCCATGAAACAGTACATCGAAGACTGTAATCAGGGCGAAAATGGCCCCCTGGGTAAACGCTATAACATGCGCTGGGTGGCTTCAATGGTTGCGGAGGTTTATCGTATCCTGGTTCGAGGTGGAATTTTTATGTACCCCTACGACGATCGCGACCCATCCAAGGCCGGTAAGTTGCGTCTGATGTATGAAGCTAATCCTATGAGTTTCATCATCGAGCAGGCAGGCGGTATGAGCCACACCGGTCATCAACGCATAATGGAAGTTGAAGCGACCGATCTGCATCAGCGAGTACCGGTTATTCTGGGTTCACGTAATGAAGTGCTGAAAGTGGTTGAATATCACGATAAGGCTTAATTGGATAGTAAATACTGATTGAAAAAAGCCGGGTTTTATACCCGGCTTTTTTATGCCTAAGGTAGCTATTCTTATTATTTAAAATCTGCCACAGAGTCACAGAGTTCACTGAGAAATATATTATTAAACACTCTGTTTTCTCTGTGACTTTATGGCAAAGCTTTTATTTTAAAAAATGCTAAGTTTAGAAAGTGTTGAAATATCAGCCTGGTATTGAATTGTCAGGTTTGAGCCATTATGAGTTTGTACATACTGGTTTCAGGTCTTGTCAGCAAACTTTTTTATATATTCCTTTGCTAATGCTTCGGCCTCGCCTTTCTGTTTTTCATTTAACTGACTGTAGGTAAAGGACTGGTTCTTGATGGCATTTTCAATTTTGTTTTGTGCGGCAACGCTAAACCAGACATAGGCGATGACCTTGTCCTGCTTGATGCCTTTGCCCTGGAAATAAAGTCTTCCCAGATTGGCCTGGGCATCGGCGGCACCAGACCGAGCTGCCTTGTCATACCAGTAAAATGCTTCCTTTTCATCGGCGGGTATGCCATCACCATGCTCATGCATGTAGCCCAGGTTGTATTGTGCCGATACATAGTTGTTTTTTGCCGCCAGGTAATACCAGCGTAACGCAATATTGTGATCCTGCCTTATGCCCAGCCCTTGTGAATACATTACGGCGATATTGTACTGGGCTTTTGCATTGCCATTACTGGCGGCCTTTGAGTACCATTCAACGGCTTTTAGATAATTCTGTTTTACACCCTGTCCTCTGGCATAAAAATCACCGAGTCTGGACTGGGCATCACCGTCATTTTGTTCAGCGGGTTTGAGAAACCACCGATAGGCCTGGGCATAGTCCTGCTCTACACCCTGTCCCTTACTGTACATAATACCCAGGTTGTACTGCACCTGAAGATCGCCCTGTTTAGCCAGCGGTAGCCAGTGTTTCATGGCTTCCAGATAATGTCCCTGTTTGTAGGCTTTGAGCCCATCTTCCCTGGGACCGGCAGCCAGTAGTTGTGACGTGAACAGCAGAGCTATGAAGGACAGGGCGGATATTTGACGGCGTACGAATGACATAGGTTTTGATTTTGTTGCAGGCATTAATGTAGTTTAGTCGTTGTTGAATGAAATGTGGCCGCTTTTGCTGCAGAAGTTTAAAATGATAGCCTTAAGTTGTAAGTTTGAAGTGACCCCGAAAAAATCGGGCTATGCCTGGCTTTTTTGGCTTGTAACTTGTAACTTAAAACTTACAACTATTTTTTAATAACCACCCGTCTCCACCTAAATTAACATGCCGCCAGGTAATCACCGAGCCTTGTCTCATGGCTTCTATGCTGATCTCTGTCTTTGGTTTTTGATATCAGGTCTGAGAGGTACAGGTAGTTCCATAAGGCATCTGAGTTTTGCAATAGCACATGGCAGGAGGTGTGCGTTTTCTGTTCTTGCATAGTGCCTTTCTGTACGGCCTGATCATTATCAATGAAAACACCACTAGAAAATTTACTGGTTAATTTAACACTGCTCAGCTGTTTATGAATCTGCTGTCGTAAAATCAAATTATCACAGTAGGTTAAGAAAAATTTCGTCTTAGTAATCCTTTAGAATTCTTTCAGGATTTTATATAGAGTGTTGGTCTGTGAATTTTATCCGTTTATTGAGCTGACAGCTAAACAAGCATGAGCTCGGGCTTTATAATGTTATCTTGAACGTGCTCGGGAGTGTTCGGACTTCAGTAACAGAGTCGATAAATATCAGTTTGTGAAATGCGCTACCAGGCCAGGTCAGGAACGATGAGCGATAACAGCATAAATAAAAATATGGCTTACCCAAAACCACAACAGGCCCAGCTCCAGCGAGTAATAATGCCTTTTCATGGGACTTACAGACAGCAAAGCTGAGGATGAATAACATGATAAGCAGTACTCAGCGTGTTTTACAGACGGGGCAGCGTACCTGTCACGATAGTAACGGGCAACTTATTGACTGTAGTGGATCAGGCCAGGATGCAGAATTCTGTTCTGGTCAGCCGTGGCCGGAGGTGCGTTTCGAAGTTCAGGGCGAACTTATTCTGGACAGGCTTACCGGCCTGGCCTGGCCACAAAACGCAAATCTAGCAGAGTTTCCGCTTAACTGGCGTGAAGCTCTTGACTATATAAAAACAATCAACGTTGCAGCAATGTTCGGATACAACGACTGGCGTTTACCCAATCGGCGCGAACTGCGCAGTCTGATCAGCCATCAAACACGCCGCCCCGCCTTAGCTGAGGGCTACCCTTTTAGTCATGTTTTTGCTAACTGGTACTGGAGTTCTACAACCGCAGCGGCCTATCCTGACCACGCCTGGTATGTCAATCTGGATGGCGGTCGCATGTTCTATGGTGGCAAAGATCAGGCCTATATGGTCTGGCCGGTACGCGGTTCAGGCTTTGGCGTTCTTCCCCATACCGGTCAGGAACGCTGTTATTCGCAATCCGGCCAGCTGGTAGAATGCCGTAATACGGGACAGGATGGTGAGTACCGCCATGGCCAGCCGTGGCCACAGCCGCGTTTCGAAGTCCAGGCTGGAGCTGTTGTCATCGACCGACTCACAAACTTGTTCTGGCAGCACACGGCAGACCTTGCTGACGGCCCGGTGAGCTGGGCAGAGGCGCTGGCAGCAGTCACCGAACTTAATGCAGGAAACGCATCGCATATCTGGCGCCTGCCCAATATCAACGAACTGGAATCCCTGGTGGACTGTGCCAGCTATAAACCGGCACTCCCCGCTCATCACCCGTTTACTGCTGTGCAGGAAATCTACTGGTCCGCCACCACCAGTCTCTATGAACCTGACTGGGCATGGGCGCTATATCTGGACAAAGGGGCGGTCGGGGTCGGACAGAAAGGCTTCGCACGCTTTCATGCATGGGCCGTTACGAATGCAGTCTGAAAGCCGCGGCACCACCACAGGAAAAATTTTGATCTGATGTATATCAATGGCATTTATCTTGAACATTTCGATAAGTAAGCCTGAGATTTTTATTTTATATGGCAACCGATGATTCTCATCCTGAAACAAAATAACTGCATCCGCCGCACAGCCAGCCAGTGCTCAAGCAAATCCAGTTTCTTGCTGCCTTGTTTATGTTGAAAAGGCCAGGTTGCAGCAGGTAACTGCGCCTGAATTAACCATCGATGGAAATTTTTCAATGCAATACTTCGAGCAATGCGCACAATAAATAAACACGCCTGAGGCGAAGCTCCCGGTTTCGGTTACAAAGCAGCAAGCTGCTAGTATTTAGGAGCGGTTATTGCCCAGGTAGTTACGCTATCATCTGATAGTGACTGAAAAAGTGGTTTAAACAAAAGCTAACGCCCGAGGTATGTCTGGTAAAGCTGTAAATCGAGGATTATAGCAATGGCACACAAACAAATTCTACAGGTCGGTCGTAACTGCTGGCGCATATGCCGGGCAGACAGAGTGAGCTTTTTGATCGATGGCGAAAATTATTTCAGCGCATTGCGCGACAGTCTGCCATTGGCTGAACAGCAGATTATGATTCTTGCCTGGGATATTTACAGCCGGCTGCAACTTGACCCATCAAACAAAGCAAACACACGTGCTGCAGACACTACCCTTGGCAGGATGCTCGATCAACTTGTGCGTAACAGGCATCGACTGCATGTGAATGTCCTGAGCTGGGATTTTTCTCTGTTGTTTGCCGTCAGCCGCGAATGGTTACCCATCTATAAGCTGGAGTGGGACACACACCGTCGGTTGAAGTTTTGCCTGGATGACCAGTACCCGCTGGGCGCTTCGCATCACCAGAAAGTGGTGGTTATTGATGATGCCCTGGCTTTTGCGGGTGGACTGGATTTGACACGCGGTCGCTGGGATACACAGGAGCACCGTGCCGATGACGCGCGCCGCCAGGTCGTTGATGGTGGAGCTTTGCCGATCAGGCCTCACCACGATGTACAGATGATGGTAACCGGATCAGCTGCGGCTGCCCTCGGAAATCTTGCACGCGAACGCTGGCGCCGCGGTACCGGTAAAAAGCTTGCAGCGCCTGAAACCGGCGCACAACTCTGGCCGACAGGATTAAAAGTGGATGTGGAAGATGTCGATGTTGCGATCGTACGCACCGCACCGGCTTACGATAGTTATCTCGAAGTACGTGAAGTGGAACAGCTTTATCTCGATTCGATCGCTGCAGCGCAGGATTATATTTATATAGAAAACCAGTATTTTACCGTGCCTTCTATCGCTGATGCACTGGCCAGGCGTCTGGCTGAAGACGATGGTCCTGAAGTGGTACTGAATCTGCCGTTAAACACGGATGGCTGGTTATCACAGCAATCCATGGACATGATGCGTGTGATGACAATTAAAACATTGCGTGATGCCGACAAACATAAGCGTTTCGCGGTCTACTATCCGCACAAGCCTGGGCTGGGCGATTTACCCATTAATCTGCACGCCAAAGTTATGATCATGGATGATCGTTTTGTACGCGTGGGTTCCTCGAACCTGAACAATCGATCCATGGGGCTGGATACCGAATGTGATCTGGCTATCGAAGTTAGACAGAACGAAACACGTGTGACAGAAGGCATTCGTCATTTTAGAAATCGCCTGCTTGCTGAACACCTTGACTGCACACCCGAGGCGGTGAATGAAATGGTGCAGCAACAGGGCTCTGTGATACGAGGGATCGAAGCATTGCGCAGTGAAGGGCGCAGCTTGCAGCCACTGGAAGAGCATCTCGCCAGACCCGATGAGCGATTACTCGAGGATATTCAGCTCGCCGACCCGGAACGACCGATCGATTCTGATACCCTGCTCAAGCATTTCGTACCGGAGAAACAGGTCAGGTCTACCGGATGGCGAATCGTCGGCTGGACGATTACATTACTGATTTTGCTGGGTATCGCCGCCGCGTGGCGTTTCACACCTATGAGTGAGTGGCTGGATATCAGGCTGCTCGCCGAAGTCGTCGGCCAGTGGCGTAATTCCAGTATCACTCCGCTGATTGTGATCACTGCTTTTATTGTCGGTGGTTTGCTGGTGATGCCGGTGACTGCGATGATTATTGTGACAGTACTTGTATTCGGTCCGATGCTGGGTTTTTTCTACGCACTGGTCGGATCTGTCATCAGTGCCCTGTCTGGATATGGGCTGGGTAGTCTGCTCGGTAGAAATGCTGTGCGTCAACTGGCCGGGAAACGCATCAATGAGGTTAGCCGGCAACTGGCGAAGCGCGGATTTTTAACCATGCTGGTGGTGCGAATTGTTCCAGTGGCGCCCTTTACCGTCGTCAACCTGGTGGCAGGTGCTTCCCATATCCGTCTACGAGATTTCGGATTAGGCACCCTGTCTGGCATGATCCCGGGCATTCTGGCTATTGCCTTGCTCACCGACCGAGTGGCAGCGACCCTGCGCTCGCCCGACTGGCAGACTCTGCTGACACTGCTTGTGGTCGCT
>CBDULX010000153.1:0-7414 GCA_965368175.1 uncultured Gammaproteobacteria bacterium
ATTTTGTAAGCCTCTCCGGAACTGGTTTGGTTTGCTCATTCTTCGATGTGAAATAAAGCACCACAAAGAAACCAAAATAAACAATACTGAAGAACTGAGACATATAGGTCAGTACAGGCGTCGCAGGCATCATACCCAACCAGCCCAGGAACAGGAACGCTATAACGAATGCAGCCAGATTCAGCTTGTATATCACTGAACGGTAACGAATCGATTTAACCTTGCACCGGTCAAGCCAGGGCAACAGGAACAGCACAACAATAGCTGCACCCATGGCGATTACACCCAGTAACTTATCAGGTACCGCACGTAAAATCGCGTAAAACGGAGTGAAGTACCAGACAGGCGCAATATGCTCAGGCGTTTTCAACGGATCCGATGGAATAAAATTGGCGTGCTCCAGCAGGTAACCACCGCCTTCAGGCATAAAGAACAGCACCACACTGAAGAAAATCAGGAATACGATTACACCCAGTATATCTTTTACCGAGTAATATGGATGGAATGGAATACCATCGAGCGGGATACCATTGGCATCCTTATTCTTCTTGATCTCGATACCATCAGGGTTGTTAGAACCCACTTCATGCAGGGCAATGATGTGAGCGACAACCAGTCCAATAAGAACCAGTGGCAGAGCAATCACGTGCAGGGCAAAAAAGCGATTCAGGGTAGCATCAGAAATTACGAAATCACCACGAATCCACAGTGTTAAAGGCTCACCTATAATCGGCAAAGCACTAAACAGTGAAATAATAACCTGTGCACCCCAGAATGACATCTGCCCCCAGGGCAGCAGATAACCCATAAAGGCTTCAGCCATCAATGCCAGATAAATCAGCATACCAAACAGCCATATCAGTTCACGTGGTTTCTTGTATGAACCGTACATTAAACCACGGAACATGTGCAGGTAAACCACCACAAAGAAGGCCGTTGCACCGGTGGAATGAATATAACGAATCAACCAGCCATAAGGCACATCACGCATGATGTACTCAACCGATGCGAAGGCCAGCTCAGCATCAGGCTTGTAGTGCATAGTCAGGAAAATACCCGACACTATCTGGATAACCAGAACCAGTAATGCCAGGGAGCCGAAGAAATACCAGAAGTTAAAGTTCTTTGGCGCATAATATTTCGCCATATGCTCTTCCCACATCTTGGTAAGTGGGAAACGATCATCGATCCAGCCTAGTAATTTATCCATTATGCAGCACCCCTATCTTCACCAATCACCAGCATGGCATCACTCTTGTACATATGAGGAGGCACTTCAAGGTTCAGTGGCGCAGGAACACCCTGATAAACACGACCGGCCAGGTCAAAACGGGAACCATGACATGGGCAGAAGAACCCACCTTTCCAGTCAGGACCCAGATCTACAGGCGCCAGCTCCGGACGGAATGTGGGTGAACAACCCAGATGGGTACATATACCCACCAGAACCAGAACTTCTGGTTTAATTGAACGATCCTCATTTGTCGCATACACAGGCTGTTGCGGTTGCTCTGAACCTGGATCACGAAGTTCTTTATCCAGAGTAGGCAAATCCTTAAGGTTTTTGGGTGTACGCTTAACAATCCACACGGGTTTGCCTTGCCACTCAACCGTCATCATCCGACCTTCTTCCAGCTTGCTGATGTCCACTTCTACAGGTGCACCAGCAGTCTTGGCCCGCTCACTGGGTAACCAGGATGCAACGAAGGGTACAGCAACAAAACCTGCACCTACGGCACCTACCACAGTCGCGGCATTCGTCAGAAAGCGGCGTTTTTTTAGATCTACGCCTTCTGTAGCCATGAGTACCTCTCTTACTTAAAAGTAATTAAAAATCTTACTCCCGACCCATCAGCACAAACGGTGCGTCATCCGGGAACCATATAAATTCGAGTTTTTCTACGGCTTCTTATAATATAAAAAAAGCCCAAATAATTGGGCAGAAAAACCGCGCCAAATCATACCAAATCCAACTATTTTAGCCAAGGCTTATTTTCTTTTTATGATATATATCAGCCACTTATAAATAAACCCGGACAAGCAGACCGGCTATACAGGATTAAAAATATCAATAAATTCACAATCCAGCTCAAAATGCTCGGCCAGATGATGCCCCAGGGCCTGCACACCATACAACTCAGTAGCATGGTGGCCCGCGGCAAAATAATGCAGATCGAGTTCCCGGGCCAGGTGAAAGGTTTGCTCAGACACTTCACCACTAATGTAGGCATCCACACCCAGCTCAGCAGCATCTTCGATATAACCCTGAGCGCCCCCGGTACACCAGGCCAGTGTACGAATCGGCTGCTGACTGGATGATGCCAGATGCAGTGGCGGCCGACTTAAGGCTGTGGCTATTCGCTCAGATAACTCATTTGCAGTCAATGTTTTCTCCAGCTCACCATACCAGAGCAGACCCTTCGCCCGCCCCTGGTCCATCACCCCATTAACCTGGATTCCCAGTCGCTTTGCCAGCTCCACGTTGTTGCCATACCGGGCATGGGCATCCAGTGGCAGATGATAGGCCAATAAGCTGATATCATTTTGCAGCAATCGGGCTATACGTTGTTTTTTCAAGCCGACAATAGTGGCGTCTTCACCTTTCCAGAAATACCCATGATGCACCAGCAGAACATCTGCACCCTGCTCTATGGCTCGATCAATGAAATCCTGAGACGCTGTCACACCCATAACCAGGCGATTAATGTTAGCCTTACCTTCAACCTGAAGACCATTTGGACAATAATCATTGAATTCACTGATTGAAAGCAATTCATTACAATACGCAACCAGTTGCTTGAGCTGGGGCATTATATCCTCCGGACCTTTATAACTCGAATAAAATTATGCTGAATAAATCTCATTCTACACAGTTTATGATTGGCTGGGCGCTGGCAGGCCTGGCATTAGCCATACTAATACTTGCACTCTGGCCGGAACAAACGCCCGACGGCAATCATCACACAGGCATAGCCAGCATGGAAGGCCCGGTTTCCTATGCCGCTGCCGTCAACAAAGCCGCATCAGCGGTGGTGAGTATCCAGGCCCTGCATAAGGTTGATCAGCGTCCTTCATTACTACCCTCGTTTAATAACCGTAATCGAGCCCCCGAGATCCCATTGAGGCCTAATCAGGGTTCTGGCGTCATCATCAGTAACAACGGCCACATTCTCACCAACTACCATGTAATCGCTAATGCCGATACAGTTCTGGTTAACCTGCACGATGGACGTCAGGCCAAAGCCAGACTACTAGGCTCAGACCCGGATACCGATCTGGCAGTACTGACTACCGATATGGAAAACCTTCCCAAAATCAGCTTTGCCGATAGCAGGAAAACCCAGGTTGGGGATGTGGTACTCGCCATTGGCAATCCATTCGGTATAGGCCAGACCGTAACCCAGGGCATAATCAGTGCCACCGGCCGTGACCGTGTCGGCCTCAACACCTATGAAAATTTCATCCAGACCGATGCCGCTATTAATCCTGGCAATTCCGGCGGCGCTCTGGTCAATGCCTATGGCGAAATTATCGGCATCAATTCGGCCATTTTTTCCGATTCAGGCAACTATCAGGGCATAGGATTTGCAATACCAATCGACATGGCCATCAATGTTGTCAATCAGATTATTGAACACGGGGGTGTCATTCGTGGCTGGTTAGGTGTAGAAGGGATAGATCTTAATGCACAAATCTTAAAGCGAATCGGCTTGCCCGATGTCCAGGGAGTATTGATTACCGATGTATTCAAACCGGGTCCCGGTGATAAAGCAGGCTTACTGATCGGCGACATCATTACCCAGATCAACCAGACTCTAATTCGCGACACCCGCGATGTACTGGATGTAGTCGCCCAGGGTCGCCCTGGTGACAGAATTGAAATTCGCGGCATACGCCAACGCCAAAGCTATACCACTTATACGGTGCTCGACCAGCGCCCCCAGGAAAGCAATTAATACGGTTATCTATCTTTATAAAATGAATGAATAACCGGTAATTAATTTTATTAATTACCGGTTATTTTTAACTTAATAAAAAAATTATTTTAGCTGACTTGAAAACCACAACCCTACCCCTATCTATTTAGCAAGCAAGATATTTACACTCGATGGGAGGTAATAAAAATGACTCTGATACGTCACAATCCGTGGAACCTGTTTGACCAGTTACAGAATGAGATGAACCGTCTTCAGGGATTTCCTGCAAAGTCTGAAGACAGTGGCGATGTTGTCACCAGTGACTGGGCACCTGCAGTTGATATCAAGGAAGAAGAAAACCAGTTCCTGCTGGTTGCCGATATCCCTGGTGTCGATCCAAAAGACATAGAAGTACATATGGAAAACGGAATACTTACTATCAAAGGCGAACGTGAAAGCGAAAAGAAAACTGAACGCGAAGGCTATAAACGCATCGAGCGCCAACACGGTGTTTTCTATCGCAGATTCACCATGCCAGAAGGTGTAGACCCGGAAGGAATAGAAGCGAACAGTAACAATGGTGTGTTAACCGTAACCATACCTAAGCAGGAAGCTGCACAACCACGACGGATCTCTGTTAAACAATAAAACTGTTTGACACAGTGATAATTTGGTTGATGGTTGATGTATTTAACAGTCAACCATCGACCACCAACTTCAAACGATTAATTATCAACATTTAATCAGGTGACAAAGATATTAAAAAACATACAATAACATCATTCTAAAAATGTACTCACCATCTCAGGAAATACAATTATCAGCGACCCAACAGGCTCTGCTTCAGGCAATACCGATATCCTGATAAAGATACGCGGCTTAAGTTTTAATCGTCGTGACAAAGTCATTTTCGAGAATGTGGACATAGACATTCCCTGGGGCCAGGTAACCGCCATTATGGGGCCCAGCGGAAGTGGCAAAACAACCCTGTTAAAACTCATCGGTGGCCAGCTCAAACCTGATGCAGGAACTGTCCACGTCGATGGCAAAGACGTGCATCGCCTGAGTCAGTCAGATTTATATACTTTACGGCGACGCATGATGGGCATGATGTTTCAGAGTGGCGCTTTGCTCACCCACCTGTCGGTATTCGACAATGTCGCTTTCCCATTACGTGAGCACACACAATTACCAGAATCCGCCATTCGTCACCTGGTATTACTGAAATTACAGGCTGTAGGCCTGAGAGGTGCTCGGGATTTAATGCCTGGCGAACTATCGGGAGGTATGGCACGCCGGGTGGCACTGGCCAGGGCCATCGCTCTGGATCCTCAGATGATCATGTACGATGAACCCTTCACCGGCCAGGATCCTATATCCATGGGTGTGCTGGTAAAATTGATACACGATATGAATCATGCACTGGGACTCACCAGTATTATTGTTTCCCACGATGTACGTGAAACCGCCTCCATTTCCGATCTCATTTATGTCATTTCCGCCGGTAAGGTAATTGAACAAGGTACCCCAGAGCAACTCAAAAAGTCGCATTCTGAATGGCTACATCAGTTCATGAATGGCCTGGCCGATGGCCCTGTACCCTTCCATTATCAGGCACCGCCATTGATGCAGGACCTGATGCAGAGAGATAAAACATAATGCTGGATGCCCTGCAGAAACTGGGTCGCATCACTCAGGATGCCTTTGCCCGCACGGGTCGTGGCACATTTTTTTTAGGCAAGCTGCTGCCCAGTTTACCGCTGATATTCTTTCGCCCGGCTCTGTTAATCCGGGAACTGTATTTTGTAGGTGTTCAGACTTTGTTAATTGTCACCGTAGCAGGCCTTTTTGTTGGTATGGTACTGGCGTTACAGGCGCATAATGTACTGGTGGATTTTGGCGCCGAGGACTCCATCAGCCTGATGGTGTCATTGACTATCCTGCGTGAACTCGGCCCGGTGTTTACCGGCCTGTTATTCGCCGGTCGTGCCGGTTCGGCACTAACCGCAGAAATTGGGCTAATGAAAACTACCGAACAGTTATCGGGCATGGAAATGATGGCGGTGGATCCGATGAAATACATCATTGCACCACGCTTCCTGGCCGGCGTCATAGCGGTACCATTGTTAACGCTCATTTTCATGGCTATCGCTATACTCGGTGGTTACCTGGTGGCAACCGAGTTACTGGGAATGTACGAAGGGGTGTACTGGTCGCAAATGCAGGACAAGGTAGATTTTTATGATGACCTGGTCAACGGCATGATAAAAAGCATTGTGTTTGGCTTTGTTATTGTCTGGATTGCTGTGTTTGAAGGATATGACTGTGTGCCAACTTCTGAGGGACTCGGTCAGGCTACTACGCGCACCGTGGTACATGGCTCTCTGGCAGTATTAGGACTGGATTTCGTAATGACCGCACTTATGTTTACCGTGTGAACCGGATTTAGGTACAAAATATGAATACACGCACAATTGAAATTCTGGTGGGTATTTTTGTGGTCGCCGCCATGGCGGCCCTGTTTATGTTATCTATGCAGGTGAGTAACTTAGTCAGTTATAGTAACGATGAAGGTTACGAGCTAAAGGCCAAATTTGATAATATCGGCGGACTCAAGTTGCGCTCCCCGGTGAATGCGGGTGGTGTACACATCGGCAAGGTAGCGGATATCCACTATGATAATGATCGCTATGAAGCCGTGGTAACCATAAAAATCGAGCAACAGTACCACTTCCCTACCGATACCTCCGCCAGCATACTGACTGCCGGCCTGCTGGGTGAGCAGTACATTGGACTTACGCCAGGCGCGGAAGATGAATATCTAAAACCCGGAGATACAATCGAATTAACACAGTCAGCTCTCGTACTTGAAAATATGATCGGCCAGTTCCTGTATTCCAGTTCCAGAACAAAAGAAGAAAAAGAATGATCTTTCATATTATTGCCCTGTTCACAACATGGCCACTCTGGATATTCATGATCCATATTGATAAGCGACTATCACATAACAAGCTCTCATCATGAACAAAGTATCGGTCACACACCAGAATGGACAGCTCAAGCTGAGTGGCAAACTGGATTTCCAATCCGTGGCCGAACTGCTGGCCAGCGATCAGTCCTGGCTAAATGATGTCGATATCAACATTAATCTGGCCGATATCAGCCACAGTAACAGTGCCGGACTGGCACTTTTACTGGAATGGCTGAAGAAAGCCCGGCAAAAAAATATACAAATCAAGTTTCATAATGTCCCTGAGCAATTACTGGTAATAGCCAGAGCCTATGGAGTTGAAGAAAACCTGCCCATCGTTTAGCTGAAGTAAATCAACAGAATAGACAAACAAATCACAAATTAAGTCGTCAATTATGTAATTGATCCTGTTATTCAGCGGCGAAACTAAATTTATCCTATTACGCATCCACATCGCCAACTTCCAGTTTGCAGTTTGCAGTTTGCAGTTTGCAGTTTGCAGTTTGCAGTTTGCAGTTTGCAGTTT
>CBDULX010000154.1:0-7381 GCA_965368175.1 uncultured Gammaproteobacteria bacterium
ATGTGACGGGTCTGGGACGACTGGTTAGTAAGCTTGACTCGACGGATCTCGACATCATCTTCCGGTGATACGCTGATCTCGGTGTGCGCTTCTATCGCATAATCACGTCGCCGGTATTCTGCGCGAGCCTGCACGAAGATCGCCTCGTAATGATCGGCCTTGCGCAGTGTGGGTTGATGCGCGGTCGACCAGTAACGCCCTGTGTCCTGATCGCGCAGGTAAATAAAGGTGCCCCAGCCATCGCAAGTGGTGTCTTCTCGCCAACGAGTGACGGCCAGCTCGCGCCAGCGGCTGTAACCGCCACCGGCATGGGTGGCCATAACATGGTATCGGCCGTTGGACAGCAGGTGTACTTCAGGTATCGGCGAGTTCGGGTCGCTAAACACGCGCATATTCGAAGCGGCTTCCGTGGTGGGAGGATGTGCCGCGGCACTGACTTCAGCCGCATGCGGGTGAAGGGTAGCCCCCTTCTTCGGCACCCGTTCCTGCAGCAACAATTCCGTCGCCCGTGCCAGAGGGTCAGACATGAATCGCCGCTGCATCGGCCGGTTGAGTAATACATGCTCAAAAGCCAGCAGGCTCATGCCCTGGTGATGCGCCATGAAATTACGCACGATAGCGTGGTTCTTACCCCGAGGCACCCGGGAGGGGGTGTAATCGACCGACTCGTAAAACCCATAAACCCCGAGAAAACCCTCAACGGCCAGTGCCTGCAAGTTGCGACACGCTTCCCGCGGCATCACCATCAGTGCCAGTGCACTGGCGTAAGGCGCAATGACCAGATCGTCCCCCAGGCCCCGCTTGAAGCCCAGCCCGGGAACACCAAATGCCCTATATTGATAAACCTGGTTCATATCGGTGGCGTTATAACAGGACTCTGAAATCCCCCAGGGCACATCGCGCTGACGACCGTATTCGATCTGCCGCTTTACCGCAGCCTTGCAGGTCTGCTGTAACAATGTGTTCGGGTAGCTCGGCATAATGAGCTGCGGCATGAGGTACTCGAACATCGAGCCGCTCCAGGAAATCAGGCTCACATCGCCGCCGTGACTGGTGAGCAGACGACCAAGTGCAAACCAGTGCTTCTGGGGCACCTGCCCCTGGGCGATAAGCAGGAAACTGGCCAGTCGTGCTTCCGATGCCAGCAGGTCATAACAGGAGGGATCACGGCGTCGTTCACCGACGTCGTAACCGATGGTTAGCAGGTTGCTCGATTTATCGTAAAGAAATTCAAAATCCATCAGCGCCAGTTCGCGACAACGATCGATCAAATTATCGATGATTCTGAGTCTTTCCACTGCGCCTTTATAACGGGACGCTGTCGAGGCGGTTAGCGCCGCTGAGGATGGTGCTTCACTGTCAACAGCAGGTCCTCTGGCCAGCTCAGCCAGTGTCGGTATATTGCTGAAGTGCTCGGGTTCGGGCACCAGGAATCGAATGTCCTCCAGAAGAGCCCTGCATTGTCGGTCAAATGCCTGGGCCCAGTAATACAGCTCGCCATCGATATCACTATCCGGCGGCAACCATGCCACCAGTGCTTCGCTATTTTGTTGAATCTCATCCAGCGTAATATCGACGGCAGCCAGCGTCTGTAACTGTGTGTTTGTCGCACTTTCAGGCCGAGTGAGTGAGTGCAGTTTGTCCTGCAGGATTTTGACCTTCTTCGCCAGATCCGGAGCAGGTATGGTGGGTACCTGTTCGGCCAGCACCTGCAAGGTATCCTGTAGTCCCTGAAACGCATTTGAAGATAGTACAGGCTGGTGCTTCAACTCAGCCAGACCCGCCTGCAGGGTGAGCAGGCTGCCGGCCAGATTGCCACTGTCCACCGAAGAGACATATTGCGGACGAAGCGGTAGCAGTGTGCGTGTGTCGTACCAGTTGTAAAAATGACCACGGTAGCGTTCAAGCTTTTCCATGCTGGCCAGTGTGTTCTCGGTAAGCTGCAACAATTCACCGGCAGAAATATATCCAAAATCACAGGCAGTCAGGTTAGTCAGCAGCGACATGCCCATGTTGGTGGGCGAAGTACGGGAGGCGATGGTTGGCGCTGGATGTTCCTGGAAATTATCAGGCGGCAGCCAGTTATCCTGCGGGCTGACAAAGTCGGCAAAGAATCGCCAGGTTCGCCGGGCCGCCCCTCTCAGAAATAAACGTTGCGCATCGCTGATGTTCGGCACGGCAGATACCAGCGGTTTGCTGATCCACCAGCCGACGATGGGGGACACCAGCCAGAGCACCAGCACGGGTACCCAGAACATCCACTCCTGTGCGCGGGTTTGCCACAGCACATAAGCCAGTATTAGCGCCAGAGTCGGCGCAAACCACATCTCTATAATGAAACCGGCCAGGCTACGACGTGCGTTACGCTTTGTGTAAGCGGGCAGTTGCCAGAGCAACAATCCACGTCGGGTAAACATCATCCGCACAGCCGAACCCAGGATGGCATCCAGGTAAACCAGGGTATCGTAGGGCAACAGGACCAGGGTCAGCAAATCGAGCATGACTGGGCGACCCGTGGATTTAGCGGTCAGGATCAGGTGCACCAGCCAGTCGCGTTCCGCAGGCTTGCGGATGAACCCGGCCAGAGCGCCCAGCAAACTGGGTAAAAACACCACCGCCAGCACCAGCAGGGTCCATAACCATGCCGTGCCAGGCACCAGTAGCCAGCCACCGATCAGCAGTGCCAGCAGTGACGGCGACACCAGGCTTCGTCGCAGGTTGTCGATGATTTTCCACACCGATAGTGCGCTGAGTGGGTTTGTTTGCCGCTTCGGCTTCGAGCCTTCTGAACCGGGCGGTCCGGGTACACGGGGCAGTAACCAGCCCAGCAGCTGCCAGTCGCCACGTATCCACCTGTGTCGCCGACTGGCTTCTATATTGTAACTGTCCGGATGCTCTTCAATGAGGTCGACATCGGTCACCAGTGCCGAACGTGCATAGCCGCTTTCCAGTAAGTCGTGGCTGAGAATCAGGTTTTCCGGAAAGCGCCCATCGACAGCCTGACGAAAAGCGTCCACATCGTAGATGCCCTTACCGACAAACGACCCCTCGCCGAAAATATCCTGATACACATCGGATACCTCACGGGTGTAAGGATCTATACCCGACTCACCCGCGAACAGTTTGGAGAATCGCGACTGGCCGGCACTGCTAAGGCTGATTGAAGTCCTTGGTTGCAGGATGGCGTAGCCTTCGACGATGCGCCCCCTGCGTGCATCGTACACCGGCCGATTAAGGGGGTGCGCCATGGTGGCTATGAGTGTGCGTGCCGCTTCGCGGGGCAGCTGGGTATCGGTATCCAGGGTGATGACATACTTGATCGAAGTGAGGATGGATGCATCACCCACAATATCTGAAAACGCCGTTTTTGCTTCTCCCCTCAGTAAGGCATTGAATTGCTCCAGCTTGCCACGCTTGCGCTCATAGCCCATCCATACGCGTTCGATGGGATTCCACAGCCGAGGTCGGTGAAACAGATAGAAGATGCACGGGCGGTCTTCGCTGTAGCTCGCATTGAGCGCCTGTACAGCTTCTCGCGCCTGGGCCAGCAAAGCCTCATCCTCTGGCATAGTTTGCTCAGGCGCGTCAGGAAAATCCGTCAGCAGGGCAAAAAACAGATTAGCATCACGATTACCGAGGTAGCGTATTTCCAGGGCTTCGAGAAGATGATCAATATCCTGCGGTTTGCTCAGCAAAGTGGGGACTACCACCATGGTGCGGTGCAGTAATGGAATGCCACTGGAAAAATCCAGTCGCGGCAAGGCGCGAGGCGGCATGATTAGTGTGACCAGCAGGTTCACCAATGGCACAGCCAGTGCCGATATGCCGATGATACCGGTCACTGCAAAATACCAGTATCGCCAGTCGCCCGGCCTGAATCCACCGAAAGAAAAAAGCACGGCCGAGGTGACCAGCGCGATCAACAACAGAATGGGGGTGAGGTATAGAAACAGGCGGAAATGCTGGCTCGCTTTGCTGCATTGTAATTTCAACGACAAACGGCAGCCGACCACACGTCCCAGCATGTGCCTTCCCTGATCAACCAGATAGAATCCGACATGGGCACTGCGATGGCTGCTACCCAGTTGCTCGGCAGCCATCTGCGCCAGAACAATAGCTTCGCGCGCTACTTCCAGCTCGGTGCGCGAACTGCTCCTGGCTATGTCTTCTATGACATGGCGGTAACGGTCGCGAGTAGCGAAATCCTGGCTGATGTACATCCCTGCGGGGTCTTGAAACAAAGTATGTTCGACCACACTGAGCGACTCGACGTAACCTCTCCAGTCCGTTGCGCCGATGAAACGCAGACTGCTGACACTGTTGGCGATGGATATCTGGTTGGTCGCAGCCGTCCGCGCAGCCACTTCCGACAACTGGGTGGCGGTTACCCCCTGTTCGAGCAGTTTTTGCTCGACCCAGGTTTGAACGAAGGCCATAGCCGACCCCTGGGCCTGAAGTCTGGCGTAAAATTCCTCCACGAACGGCGCGGTCAGAGGTACATCGGCATTGGCAAACTCGGCCAGCAACTGGATAAGCTGTTTCGGTTCCCTTTCGGCCGTTGCCAGCATACGTTCTGCCCAGCTGATCGCCGCATCGCGCTCCTCGCGGCGAAGGGCGATACGCATAGCTACCCGACGCAGGTTTTCCAGCAGCGCCAGCTGCAACATAATCGGGAATGCCCACAATTCACCCAGCTTTAATGGCTCGACGGACTGGTAAGCGGTAATAAACTGGGTGGCATTGTCACTATCGACTCGACCGTCCATGTGAGAGATCAATTCCAGTGCCAGGTCGTAAATACGGGGGAAACCGGCTGACAGACCATTAGACAGTCGAGGCAACTGTCGGCTGTAGCCACGCGGCAGATGCCGACGTGCCAGGACAATCTGCTGCTCGATGAGATAGAAATTGTCGAGCAACCAGGCCTCTGCCGGTACCAGCCGCTGACCCGGAGTAGCCGCGGCTGTCACCACATCATAGGCTGCCAGCAAAACGCGCTCATTATCCGCCAGCCGTGGTAACAACCTGTCTGGACCTGAGCGTGGATCAATTTTATGCTGTCCGGCCAGGCTTACTGCGTGACGCTTAAGCTGCTCGATGCTGAATAGCTCTGAGCGTAGTAACTCGGTATCCTGGTCTTTATGCAGCGCATTTCGTTTGCGCGACAAAAATCCAAAGCCTTTGATAATTATGACAATCTCCTTGTTCGAACTCGGGACAGTCAGCGCAGCACAGGCCTTAAAACCTGTGTTTGCCGAAAACTCATACCTTTTAGCGCCATCAGCCAGTAACCAGGCGATCGTACCCTGTTACGCAATTTTGACAGGTATTGAGAACATCAAGGTAAAAAACAGGCAGTAGCTGTAGAAGTTTTTGTTCCTGAAATTCAGGACAAAGCTTTACCGTCTGCCTAAATGACTCCTCGCCGTACAGGCCTAAAGTCGTTTAACAGCGTTTTTTTAAAACATGGTCAAATTTAACGCGTCATGTCAATGATCAAAAAGACCATTGGACTCTTTTGACTCCTTCTTCAATTTCTTTGCTGCTTTCTTTTCTTTTGGCGTCATAGCCGATTTTTTCTTAGCCTCTTTATTGGTTTTCTGTTCTTTGCTCATGATTTTCTCACTTAATAAACGATGTTGAATATTCAAGTCACCGTAACAGCCAATGCACTTGAACCTGCCGATAATGTCCTGATGATACTTTTACATGATACTGAATATCGAGGGGTAGTAGTCCATCCTTTAAGGATCATGGAATACCCTTCGATCCGGCATGAAAAATGCCGAAGATTGATGATAGTATATTTTACCGATTCTACCATAGATTAATGATTTAATTCATAGCATTAAATCACTGTAAAAAAGAAAAATCGGATCAATCAGGGTAGAATCAGTCTGCTTCCATTAATCTGTTGGCCTCACCAAACAGGCCAGGCTACGTCGTGTTATCCTTGCTCCAGGTCTAAGCAACCCCCAGACATTATTAACTAACAGGCCTCATTGTGAAAAGAATTGCAATTTTTGTCGATGTACAAAACATCTATTACACCACTCGCGAGGCATATAGTCGCCAGTTCAATTACCAGAAACTTTGGCAACGAATAAGTTCTGAAGGCGAGATCATTTCTGCAACCGCTTATGCTATTCATCGAAGTGACGACAAACAACTTAAATTCCAGAACGCCCTCAGGAAAATCGGTTTTACTATAAAACTCAAACCCTATATTCAACGCAGTGATGGTTCAGCAAAAGGTGACTGGGACGTTGGCATAACCATCGATATAATGGAAGCGGCAAAAGACATTGATACCGTTGTTTTACTATCCGGTGATGGAGACTTCGACCTGTTACTGGAAAAAATCAGAAAGGATTACGCCGTCAGTGCTGAAGTCTATGGCGTGCCAGCACTCACCGCTAACTCGCTAATTAATTCCGCCAGCATATATCATCGTATTGAAGAAGACTTATTGCTATGAGCAGCATTAATCATAGGGTGAAGAGCCGAATATTCTTGCTTCTCTAGGACAACTAGCGTAGTGTAGCTTGATATTTTACCTCCTTTTCCCCTGCATAATTCTTAACACCTTGTGTAATCGGAAAGCCCCTCTCCATTAAACGTCATCTGGACACAATGTGCAGAACTACCAGACCAAATACGAAACGGTAACCGTCAACAGCATCGATTATCAAATCTGCTCGCTCAAAGACCGTCAACAATTCTACGATCATGAACAACATGCGGAAAAACTGGGAATTTCCTCAGCCACCTGGCCGTTGTTTGGTGTCGTCTGGCCAGCTTCACGGATACTCGCCGCCACGGTCAGCCAGCTTGAACTGGATGGCAAACGAGTACTGGAAATTGGATGCGGCATTGCCTTATCCAGCATAGTTCTGCATCAAATGGGGATCGATATCACTGCCAGCGATTATCATCCACTTGCCGGAGAATTTTTAGATAAAAATGTACTAGACAATAATATGCTTCCGATAAAATTTCAAACCGGTAACTGGGAAGTGAAAAACCCATTACTTGGACAATTCGACCTGATTATCGGTAGTGATATTTTATACGAACCAGCACACGCAGAAAACGTATCGCAGTTCATTGATAGACATTCAAGCATTGATGTTGAAGTAATTATTGTAGATCCAAATCGCGGCAATCGCTCGAACTTTACTAAAAAAATGATAGCCCTGGGCTATGCACATCATTTTGATAGATTTAATGTAGAAGGAACTGATAACTCAAACTGCAAAGGCCGCATATTACATTATCGGCGCAATTAATTTTTATATCCTGCAATACCGCTGTCCGTTATATGCTACTAACATTGTCGAACCATTACAGGCAAAGGTAGAAAACATTAACATGACCTAAG
>CBDULX010000155.1:0-7325 GCA_965368175.1 uncultured Gammaproteobacteria bacterium
ATGGTTTGTTGTTTACAACCAGCAACTTTTAACCATCAACGATTAACGTTTATTCTAAAAATATTTCTAGCCTGCCATTGGCATCGAATTCAAAATCCAGTAATTCCAGGTCCTCGTCTGTGGCCTGACCTGGATAGACTTTCCCGTCAGAATCAAATTCAGCCCCATTACATATCGATACAAATTTACCATTCTGCCAGTCTATCGGACAGCCAAATACCGGGTCGTTGGCATAAGCCACCAGATATTCTCCGCTGCTACCACGCAATACCAGTATCTTCCGCCGTCCATGTTCAAAAAATTTAACTTCATTCAGTTTTAGCTCCGACACATCTAACAGGAGCATTTTTTCATCTGACACACCATTCTCATTGCTCAGTAAGCCCAGCATGAACACGTAAGCCATAACCAGCAATGCAAAAGTTGCGAGCAGTTTAGTGATTACTCGAAGAATTAATTTTTTATCTTTCAAAGCCACTGTTAAAATGCTCTATTAACCTGAGCCATCCCCACAAATATTTATAAATGAATGTAAAGTCAAAAGCATAAGAAAACGCAAATGTACGCCAATAAAATCTTAAAAATATTAGATTAAACGACATTTCAAACTAATTTGGACTTCTATAACATCTGTTTTGCAGCACTAATTAATGCAGATATTGCCGAATTTAGCCATACAAAGTCATTTCTTTATTTGCGTACATTTGCGTACATTTGCGTTTTCTTTATCTTTTTGATCTTAAATATTATATATGGGGATAGCTCCGCCCCCTATTAACCAATGTTGACAGCGATGCCTAACTTTACCAGTCTGCCCCCTTTAGCGCTCTATATTCACATTCCGTGGTGTATTCGCAAATGCCCCTATTGTGATTTTAATTCACATGAAAGCCCGAACAGTTTGCCAGAGCAGGCCTATGTCGACATCCTGTTAAATGACCTTGAGCATCATCTACCAGAAGTCTGGGGCCGACGTCTGAGTTCTATTTTTATTGGAGGAGGTACCCCAAGCCTGTTTTCGGCCAGCAGTATAGACCGATTATTATCCGGCATTCATGCCCGCATGACCTGTATTTCAGATATGGAAATCACCCTCGAGGCTAACCCGGGCACCCTGGAACAGGGACGTTTTCAAGGCTTTCGTGATGCTGGTATCAATCGCTTATCGATCGGCGTACAGAGTTTTAATGAGCAACATTTAAAACAGCTTGGCCGCATACACGATAGCCACCAGGCCTGTAAAGCCATTGAATCAGCGCTCAACGCAGGGTTTGATAACCTCAATATAGACCTGATGTTCGGTCTGCCCGGTCAGAGCATTGAGCAGGGATTAGAAGATCTGGAGCAGGGTCTCTCGTTCAATACCAGCCACCTGTCCTGGTACCAGCTCACCATCGAACCTAATACGCTGTTTTACAGTACCCCCCCCAGCTTGCCCGACGATGACCGGATAAGTGAATTACAGGACCTGGGACAGCAATTGTTAAATGAGCAGGGCTTTACCCAGTATGAAATTTCAGCCTATGCCCGGAATGGGAAACACTGCCGGCACAATCTAAATTACTGGGAATTTGGTGATTATCTGGCCATTGGTGCCGGAGCTCATGGCAAGATCAGCCGTAGTGACAGCCAGCAGATTCAACGTTACTGGAATTTGCGCCAGCCTCAGGCCTATATGACTGCCCGTGGTTCGTCGCGGATTTCCGGTCAGCAGGTACTGAATACCGATGATATTGTGTTCGAGTTCATGCTCAATGCCCTGAGACTGAAACAGGGCGTTAGTAGAAATACGTTTCATCAACACACTGGCTTAGAGCCCGCCTTGATCGAACAAAACTGCCAGCGAGCCATAGAACGAGGACTAATGGAACAAACAGAACAGGGCTTTCGGCCCAGCGGGTTGGGTTACCGTTTTCTCAATGACCTGATCAATATATTTGCCCCCACAGAATAAAACCATTTATTTTCCACTCATACCGTCGGACGCCTGTTGCTGCCGTTGCTGCCGTTGATCCATCATTTTACTGACATTTTGTGCATTCTCGATCAGCTTTTGCACACCTTCCGGTGTATAGGGGTTCTCAAGACCACCATCAGATACCTCATCATCTGGATCTGAATTTAAATCGGAATCAGACCTTGAATCAAATGATTTACCCAAAGAAAAAACCTTAGCTCCTGACGCCTGTTCTGCCTGTTCCGATTCAGGAACTTTTACTGCCTGCATCAAATTAGTATTCGTTTTTAGCTCTATGGTTTGAGCCGCTTTTCCTATAGGTGGCTTTTCACTAAAATGGGTTTGCCCTTTTTCATCAACCCACTTGTATACCGTCACATCACGGTCAGTCCTCACAGAGGTGGCTGATATCTGCTTGTTACTTTCAGCTGAACCGGAAAAGATGCCTTGCAAAAAGCCCGGTAGCGGCAGGCTACCGCCCAGGAAGTAATATGGCACAGCCAGCAACACAATGACCACAACCATCAGTTTGAACAACAGCTTTTTCATACTAATCCAACCCCATCCATCTCAATTTAATTATTATACGTTGAAAACCCGGCTTTTTTTCAACCCACTCTTGCCGGAGGCCGGCTAAAAGGGTAATATACCCGGCTCTTTACGGGCACCAACTTTATTTTAGAGGACTCGAGATGAGGCCAGATATACACCCCGAATACAATGAGATTACAGTAAATTGCAGCTGTGGCAATAACTTCGCTACTCGCTCGACCTATGGTAAGGACAGCCTGACTGTGGAGGTATGTTCACAGTGCCACCCATTCTTCACTGGTAAACAGAAGATTATGGACACTGCTGGTCAGGTTGAGAAATTCCATAAGCGATTCGGTGGCAAGAAGTAATCTGACACTGCGTTTACAGCTTATTTCAAGGGCGCTGATCACTGGCGCCCTTTTTCATGCCTGGCTTCCAGTACAGGCCAGTAACTGTGCACCGCAACATATTTCTGAGTCGGTTTCAGTGCAATATGTGCACGATGGCGATACGATTCGCTTAAGTGATGGCCGCAAAGTCCGACTGGTTGGCATCAACACTCCGGAACTGGCGCATAATAATCAGGCTGAACAGGCTTTTGCCCAACAGGCCAGGTTAAAACTAATGGCCTTGTTGCGTAATTCCGATTATCGGGTGATGCTGGAATCAGGTCTTGAGCATAAAGACAGATACCGACGCACCCTGGCCCATATTTATCTACCTGATGGCACCAACATACAGCAGGCCATGCTGGAATCCGGCCTGGCCACAGCCTACACCACGCCACCCAACTCTAGACAATCAAATTGTTATAAACAGGCTGAACTTAAAGCTCAAAAAGCTGGATCAGGCCTCTGGAAACTCCCCGAATACCAGATAAAATCTGTAAGCTCGTTAAACAGGTGGGATAGAGGTTTTCGCCTCATACAGGGCCGAGTCAGCCAAATTAGCAGTGACCACAAGGGCACCCGTATTCTGCTGGAAAACAGGGTTCGTCTCAGCATAGCCAAATCGGACCTGATATATTTTCCGCCTGGTTATATCCAGTCACTAAAATCGAAGTCTATTGTGGTGCGCGGCTGGTTACATCCCCAAAAATCGCAATTCTTCATGAGCCTGCGCCACCCCGATGCTATTACAGTAAATTTTTAATTGCCCCTGCAGTTTTAAAAATCCGTCTAAATGAATTTCAAAGTGCTAAAATAGCCAGGTTTTAATCCATCTGAATAGCTGTACACCATGACCAGTAAACTCAAACAGGATGCACTTGCCTATCATCAGTTCCCAAAACCAGGCAAAATCGCAATTGAAGTTACCAAGCCCTGCAATACCCAGAAAGATTTATCACTGGCATATACCCCGGGCGTGGCCGAACCTGTTAGAGAAATTGCCAGGGATAAGGAAGCCGCATACAAGTACACCGCTAAAGGTAACCTGATCGCGGTAATCACCGATGGAACTGCCGTGCTGGGACTGGGAAACGTAGGCGCTCTGGCCGGTAAACCAGTGATGGAAGGCAAGGCTGTATTATTCAAGGTGTTCGCCGATATTGATGTGTTTGATATTGAGGTGGATGCCGAAGACCCGGAAGACTTTATCAATACCGTGGCCCGTATTGCCCCGACCTTCGGCGGAATTAATCTGGAAGACATCACCGCACCACGGTGTTTCGAAATTGAGCGCCGCCTGGATGAAATGCTGGATATCCCGGTATTCCATGATGACCAGCACGGCACAGCGATCATAATCGCTGCCGGCCTGCTTAATGCCCTGGAACTGCAGGGTAAAGATATATCAGACACACGCATTGTTTGCATGGGAGCCGGTGCAGCCGGAATCGCATCCATGAAACTGTTAAATAGCCTGGGTGCGAAAAAACAGAACATTATCCTGCTGGATCGCAACGGCGTCATCCATAAAAAGCGGGACGACCTGAACAAATACAAAGCCGAATTTGCTCTGGACACTGATCTTCGCACTCCACTTGAAGCACTCACTGGCGCCGATGTATTTATCGGCGTATCCGGCCCTGACCTCTTAACACCCGACATGCTCAATGCCATGGCAACAAACCCCATTGTGTTTGCACTGTCTAATCCAAACCCGGAAATCAACCCGGAACTGGCCCACCAGACCCGTGATGACGTACTTATGGCCACCGGTCGTAGTGACTACCCCAACCAGGTCAACAATGTGCTGGGATTTCCCTATATTTTCCGTGGTGCCCTGGATTCCGGTGCGACTCGTATCACCCGTGAAATGCATATTGCTGCGGTAAACGAGATCTGTGCCCTTACTCATGAACCTGTACCACAATCGGTGCTGGATGCTTATGAACTTGATGAACTGAAGTTCGGCAAAAATTACATCATCCCCAAACCACTCGATCCCCGATTAATAGAGCGAGTGCCCCAGGCTGTGGCCAGGGCCGCTGAGGCCAGTGGCGTCGCCAAGCATAAAATCGTCTAAATAAAAGACCGCCATCCCGGAACTGCTACACTCAGTGATAGTCAGTCATACTAAATATATAAAGGGATGAGCCATGAACAAAATTACCGTAGTGGGTGCTGGTCGAGTTGGAGAATCTACCGCCCAGTTCATTGCCAGTCGTGATCTATGTCGTGAAATTGCACTGATCGATGTACGTGAAGGTGCTGCCGAGGGTGTAGCCCTGGATATCCAGCAGGATGCCCCCATTTTTTCTTTCGATACCCGCCTCACCGGTGGCACTAACCCTGAACTAATTGCCGATTCCGACCTGGTCATAATCACTGCGGGTATCCCCCGTAAGCCTGGCATGTCACGCTCCGACGTCATGGAAACCAATGTACGGGTCATCGATGAAATTGTAGACAATACCCTAAAATATGCCCCTGAAGCCATGCTTCTACTGGTAACTAACCCGGTGGATGTCCTCACATATAGAGCCTGGAAACGAACCGGTTGGGACAGACGTCGGATATTCGGTCAGGCCGGAGTACTTGACTCTACGCGCATGGCCAGCTTTATCGCCCTGGAAACTGGCTTTTCAGCACTGGATATAGATGCCATGGTTATGGGTGGTCACGGTGACTCAATGGTGCCCATGATGCGTTACACCACGATTTCAGGTATTCCTGTCAGTAACTTCCTGGACCAGCCCTGCCTGGATAATATTATCGAGCGCACCCGCAACGGTGGCGCCGAAATTCTCGCACTGCGTCAGAACAGCAGCGCCTACGATGCTCCAGCTGCTGCAGTGGCGATAATGGTCGATGCTATTGTCCATGATCGCAAACGCATACTACCTTCGGTAGCAATACTGGAGAATGACTATGGCCACAACGACCTGGCTATTGGCGTGCCCTGTGTACTGGGTAAAGACGGCATGGAAGAAATTATCGAGCTAACGCTGACGGAACAGGAACTGGAGAATTTTGAAAATTCCATAACCATGATACAGAAAGACCTGAAAATCCTGGCCAAATTATAGGGCACCCGGGGAACTTCTGATTAAGCCTGGTTGCAGCAGGCTGCGATCAGAGGCTCCCTGGAAGCCATCACTACTATTTAACCCTGCCTCACCCTGGCAGGGTTATATCGACATGTCTTTCGTGTAAAATAGCGACATGTCTAAACCCCGCGCTTTTCTCATCGATGCCAGCATTTACATATTCCGTGCCTGGCACGTGTACGATGACTCAATCACCGACATTGATGGTAACCCCACCAATGCGGTTTACGGTTTCAGTGAATTCCTGTACCAGATCCTCAGTCAGTATCAGCCGGAGTACATAGCCTGCGCCTTTGATGAACACCAGACCGATTCCTATCGTTGTGGACTCTATCCAGAATACAAGGCTAACCGACCACCGGCCCCGGATGAACTGATTGTACAATTCAAATATTGCCGAGAATTCTCTCAGGCCATTGGGATTTCCTCCTTCGGCAGCAACCGATATGAAGCGGATGACATCATTGGCACATTAGCCAGCCGCCTGCGCAAACAGGGTTACGCCATCACCATTATCAGTGCTGATAAAGACCTCACCCAGCTGATTGAAAGCGACGACGACATCTGGTGGGATTATGCTAGAAATAATAGCCTCGATAAAAAGGGCATAGAAAAGCACTGGGGCGTGAAACCGGAACAGATTGCTGACCTGCTGGCTTTGTCTGGCGATAAGGTGGACAACATTCCCGGCATTCCCGGTATCGGTTACAAAATGGCTTCTAACCTGCTTAAAAAATTCCCGGACATTGAAAGCATTTTACAAAATATCGAAAGCATCTCTGATATGAAGTTCAGGGGTTCGCCCCGTATTCAGAATCTGGTCAACGAACATCAGCACATGCTCCCCACTAATAAAAAACTCACCACCATTGTTACCGATGCTGAGTTCGACAATCATAACAGCAGCATAAAATGGAATGGCATCGATGAAGAATTCTTCCACGCCCTTCTCGACCAGTTAAATGCCGGCCACGGCCGAAGAAATCGCTGGCTGGATTTACAAATTGCCTGATGTCAAAACTGGTTCTGTTTAACAAGCCCTTTGGAGTTATCTGCCAGTTTAGCCCTGACCCCAAACACCCTTCCCTTTCTGAATACATTCCCATTAAAAATGTCTATCCAGCCGGTCGCCTTGATCACGATTCTGAAGGCCTGCTGTTGTTAACCGATGATGGAAAACTTCAGCATAAAATTTCTCACCCTACAAACAAAATGCCAAAAACCTACTGGGCCCAGGTGGACGGCATCATCAGTGATGACGCCATTGAACAACTATGCAAAGGTGTCATGCTTAAAGATGGCCAGACCAAACCTGCCCAATGTAAACGAATTGCAGAGCCA
>CBDULX010000156.1:0-7317 GCA_965368175.1 uncultured Gammaproteobacteria bacterium
GAATGTCATGGACGACATTCATAAATGAACTCGCCCAGCAGGGCGAAACCAATGTTCAAAAGTATAATTCAGTAGTATTACGGAACAGGTACTGACATTGGCTTACTAAAAATGATAATCAGTAAAAATCACAAAATATTCCAAGTAAACAATCGCTTCTGGAAGATTTAAACAAAAATAACAAATGATTGTGGTGATTGGAGTTGAAAAAATAAAAAAGGGAAAGTACTGACGTACTTTCCCAACCAAGGGGGGGTTAGTGCAGGATATTGGCTGATACCAGTACATTACTGGCCAGGTCATGTGAATAATGGGCAATATCATCCACTGACAGGAATCCGGCAAGGGTGTTGTTACGATTCATTACTGCCAGTCGCCGAATATGCCTGCGACTCATGATCTCAGCGGCTTCACTGAGTTCCTGGTCGATGTAGCAGGTGGCGACATCCTTATTCATCACTTCATGTACTTTGGTTATCACTGCATGGCGACCGGTAGCCGTGACTTTGCAGCAGATATCACGGTCGGTAATGATGCCCTGTAGCTCGCCGTTTTCCAGTACTATTAATGCACCTAAATGCAAATCGTGCATCTTACGTGCTGCTTCTTTGGTACTGTCCATAGGGCCGATGGATTCGATTTTTGAATTCATAACATTGGAAATGTCCATAATGTATCTCCTTTTTAAAGGCTGATGTTAGTTTATCAAGGGAATCTCTGATTAATTCATTTATTGTCATACCGGCAAAGGCCGGTATCCAGTAGTATCAATAAGATAATGGATTCCTGCCTTCACCCCAGGACTACTTTGTCACTTCGGTTCAGGCGCGCAGAAATAACTTAATCAGAGGCTCCCTAGTGTGTATTACCGGCATGATCCAGTACTTTTCCGGCGAGTTCAGTAGAGGCCCTTGCCAGATCATCCACCGAGAGAAAACCGGTTAACTGATGGTTATGATCAACCACGGCCAGCCGCCTGAGGTGACGGCTTTCCATAATAGTGGCCGCAGTTTCAAGTTCTTCATCGTTAAAGCAGGTAGCGACTTCACGGGTCATCACTTTCTGTACTTCCGTGCTGTTAGGATCACGGCCCATGGCTACGGCATGGCAACTAATATCCCGATCAGTGATAATGCCCAGTAATTCACCGTTCTCAATAATGGGTAAAGATCCTATATTCAGGCTGGCCATTTTCCGGGCGGCCTGGCGCAAACTGGTTCTGGGGCCAATAGATTCAACATTGGTGGTCATGAGGTCTTGAACTTTCATCATTTTATCCTTCATATTAGAATCCCTGTAAAGTGGATTCCGAGGGTAGTAACAGTCTCTGGTCAGGAATGATAAAAATGTGCTTAGGAACCTCTGACCAGGTTGTGATTGTTTTATACTGTTTTAAAGCGTCCTACAACAACCAGACTTAATCAGGTTTCCCTGGAATATTATTTATGACCAGTTTATAACGAATAGTGTTATTTCTGATGGAAGGGAGTGATAGCTAAATCTTTATAAAAACATTATCCTGTTATGTTGCATCGAGTGTATGATCTTGATCAAAATCAGGCTCGATATCAGGTTTATTTAATGAAAACAGCGGCTTATTAATTTTTTAATTATATGCTTAATAAATAATACTGGCGCTGGTTGAGGCCCATGAACTAAATGAGGAAATTATGAAAACAGCACTCATATCTATTGCGCTTATATTGACATCGATTAGTGTACAGGCGGAGATCATAGGTAAGACCATTAGCTATAGTGATGGTGAAACCACTATGAAAGGATATATAGCTTATGATGATTCGGTGAAAGGGCAAATGCCGGGTATTCTGGTGGTGCATGAATGGTGGGGACATAACGAGTATGTTAGAAAACGTGCCAGAATGCTCGCCGAGCAGGGGTATGTAGCTCTGGCCGTAGATATGTACGGAGACGGTACGCAGGCCGATCACCCTGAAGACGCGATGAAGTTTTCCCAGCAGCTGATGTCAAACTTTCCAGTGGCAGAGTCGCGATTTAATGCAGCACTGACCTTGCTTAAACAGCAGGCCAATGTGGATAATAATAAACTGGCAGCAGCCGGTTATTGTTTTGGCGGTGGTACGGTATTGCAATTGACTCGTTCAGGACTGGATGTGAATGTGGCTGCTGTGTTTCATGGTAGCCTGCTTACTCGTAAACCTGCACAGAAAGGACAGGTTAAGGCCAAATTACTGGTGTTTAATGGAGATGATGACCCCATGGTCAAGCCTGAGCATATAGCGGGCTTTAAACAGGAAATGAAAAATGCCGATGTCGATTACAGGTTTTTCAGTTATCCCGGTGCAAAACATGCTTTCACCAACCCTGCAGCAGATGATCTGGGGAAAAAATTTAGCTTACCACTGGCATACAATGAAAAGGCCGATAAACAATCATGGGCCGAGTTCCTGAAAACATTGAAAAAGTCGTTCAAATAATATTAAGGACACTCTGATTAAATTGTCATTTCGATAACTGAGTCTTTTCAGGCTATCCATGCCCTTATGAGACACTTGTTTTCCGTGAACATCGTCCTGCGTTATTTTATCTATCGCCACCCATGGCGGTTGCAGTGTCATAATTTTCCAGGTTCAGGCGGGAACAGCTTTGCTCGGGATGACATATAATGTATTAATTAGAGTGTCTTTAATGCTTGAATTATATAATTTCAGATTAATCGAATATTAAAGGGTCAGGATGATTGGGTTTTCCGTGAAAAAAATAAAGCAGAAGGATGACTCGATAATTTCACGTTTTAAAATTATTTCTATATTTTTATCAGGCTCTTTGGGAGCTGTTCTGTTAATGCTTATGGCAATCTATAATGGTGCCAGTGAATACGCCATAAAAAATGCAATTCAAAGGTCTTTCGAAGTAACTTTGGTTAAAGCTGAAATGGCGTTTTCCGATATCCACAGAGTGCTCGATAAAAACGAATTTATAGACATTGTTCAGGAATTGACAGATGACGAATCGACTTTATATGCGGTAGTTGATCATTATCCTGAAACAATACGAGTTGGCAATAATGACCTGAGTTTATCGTTCGACCAGTTGCAATCAGGTGAGCAGAATTTGAGTGGGGGCTATTTCGAACAGCTGGGCAGGACCTATATCTGGAACCTTATAGTCATTGAAGATCAGTTATATCCGGTGCTTTCGGTTACTGAGTTTACGGAAAGTCAAAATGACATTATGCAGCTGGTATTCTCTAATCGTTTAATCATCCCCAGTATATTTATTATCTGGCTAACTGTCTGGGGTTCGTTGATGTTATCGCGTCTGCTGGGCAGACTGCACGAGCAGAGAGTATCACTGGAAGCATTTGTTACCCTTGACCCATTAACTGGCCTGCAGAATCAGAAACAGGCCAGAAAAATCATAGAGATAGAACTGAGTAAGGCGCATAGACAAAATCAGCATTTGCCAGTGTTGCTTGTGCTGGTTGAAGATTATTTTGAAATTAGTGAATACTATGGGCAGTCATTCTGCGATGCAATTATTCTGACAATTTCCCAGCGTCTGAATGACACAATCAGGGCTTATGATCAGGTGCTGAGGTATCGTAAAAATGTATTTATGGTGTTGTTGCCCGATGAAAATAAGGAAAGTTCTGCGCTGGTGGAAAAGCGCGTATATAAAGAACTGGTACAGCAGTATGAGATCTATGGGCACTATATACAACCGACGTTGGCTATTGAGCGTGTAATCTACCCGGATGATATACATCAGCCGGATGAGTTTATTAATGGCTGTAACAGCCGAATTGATAACAGGGTGACTGGTGCGCTGGATAATAGCAATCAACCTATAACAGAAACCCAGGTTTGAAAAATTTGCAAGTGAGAAGTAGTAATGACTTTAGCAAGAAATATGGGACCGATTGACCAGGTCTTTAGAACTCTGATGGGAGTCGCATGTATGTATCTGGGGCCATTTTCAGACTGGTTAACATCGGATTTTATATCCGGCGTGCTGCTGGCGCTAGTGGGATTGTTAGTCATCATCTCATCGCTGGCAGGTTTTTGTCCTTTCTATTATGCCGCCGGTTTCAATACTTATCGGGAACCGGGTTCCTGATTTATTTTAGAGAGTACTGAGTCTATTGTTCCAGATCACTGATACCGGTACTGATCCTGCCCGGCTCACTCAATCAATCCTGCAAATTCGGGATTTGCTGGGTTTATACAATGCGGAACTGGCGCGAATACTTAGTGTTCAATGTGCCGATGTGGGTCGACTGGGAGTTGCTCAGAACTATCTGGAAACAGATACCCCTGCCTGGCGACAGGCGCTGTTACTGCGCAGTACTTATCAGCGTCTGTATGACTGGCAGCAGGGTGATGGTGTGGCAATGAATCACTGGCTGAGAAAGAGCCATCCTGATATGAGTCCAACACCACTGATGTTGATGGTGGATCATGGAGGCCTGCAGACGGTATATGACTTTCTCTTAAGTCGCCCAGCCAGATAATCAAAACTTAACCTGAGGTTCCCTCGATAAAAAATTCTCGATAACTGTATATTGCACTTTTTTGATGCAAATCATCGGCTCCAGATAAATAGATCTTCAAGTTTCTGGTAAATTCAACTAGTCTTGAACTGTTTATTAATCAAATATCGGTGAATTTTAGTGGAGTTTTATAAAACGGTTGATGTCTCGATGTCGGCAGACAAGATTCAACGCTATGTGAAAATGAACAGTCTGCACGACTTGTGCGCTTCCGTAAAAGAAGTTTATGCTCGAGAAGGAAATCGCGCACTGATCGAATGTATTTTTGGTAATCATCATGTGCATCGTGAAAATATTCAGCAGGGCGTCAGGTTCAGTTTTACCGATGATTCCTATGCCCTTCAATGGTCTATTACCGCCTCCGAACCACTGGCCGATAGTGTGCTAGTCCACTGCACTGTAAATTGTCCAGATTGTGAGGCAGATTTTATCGAGTTAGTTAAGAAATTTCTTGATGACTGGGACAAAGGGCTCAAGGCCTGGGAGCTCAATCAGCTGGAACAGCAAAATAAGGTCTGTGTCTCCTGTGGTGATACCTTCGGGGGCTTTGGTTGAATACAGGCTAAGCGTTAATCGTTTTTCCTGTCACCGCATATCCTGCATTATTATCCATTTATGAGCTCTGGCTTCGCCAGCGGGCAAAACCAATGCCTGACTGTTATCTCACTAAGCCTGTTCTAGCGGCTTGCTAAGTACGCAAACGGTCCTTATCTCGAAAATACCCATTACCCGCGTGATTCAGCCCGCTATGCGTCAGAGGCCTACTAATATGGCGAAGGGATTATCATCACTAATATTTATGATTTTCATATTTATCATATAAATTATTTATGATAGCCGGTCATATTGCCCAGGACTTAAGTCTTTTGTTTATCTGTATCAATATTTGTTTTAGTCAGTCAAGTATCTTTGTATTGATTAACTGACTCAATAGCCACAGGTGAAGGTATGAAGCAAGCCAAAATGCAGACCGTAGATGGTAACCAGGCTGCGGCCTCAATGGCCTATCTCTTCAACGAGGTAATAACCATCTATCCGATTACCCCGGCATCGCCCATGGGCGAGCTGGCGGATGAATGGGCGGCCAATGGGCTGAAAAATCTCTGGGGAACCGTGCCACACGTGGTTGAAATGCAGAGCGAAGGCGGCGCCGCCGGTGCCATTCACGGGGCATTGCAGCTGGGAGCCCTGTCCACTACCTTCACCGCGTCCCAGGGGCTGTTGTTGATGCTCCCCAATATGTACAAAATTGCCGGTGAGTTGACCCCCACGGTATTCCATGTGGCTGCGCGTGCCCTTGCGACACAGGCGCTGTCTATTTTTGGTGATCACAGCGATGTTATGTCAGCACGAATGACCGGTTTTGGCTTCATGTGCTCCAATTCACCCCAGGAAGTCCAGGATATGGCGGCCATTGCCCAGATCGCCAGTTTGCAGAGCCGGATTCCGATGTTGCATTTTTTCGACGGATTTCGTACCTCCCATGAAGTGAGTAAAATTGAAACCCTCGATCAGGCCGTACTCAAGGAATTACTGGATGAAAAATGGATAGAACAGTTCCGCGCCCGTGCGCTATCGCCCGACCACCCGGTACTCCGGGGCAGTTCACAGAACCCGGATGTGTTTTTCCAGTCTCGCGAAACGGCCAACCCCTTTTATGAAAAACTGCCGGAGATGGTCCAGCAAACCATGGATCGCTTTGCCGAGCTTACCGGTCGTCAATATCGCCTGTTCGATTATCATGGCAGCCCGGATGCCGAAAGGGTGGTTATTGTCATGGGTTCCGGGGCCGAGGCGGTCGAAGAAACCGTAGACTATTTAGTGGCTCAGGGCGAATCCGTTGGAATGATCAAGGTTCGACTGTACCGTCCCTTCTCCCCCCGGCATTTGCTGGAGGCTTTACCGGCGTCATGTAGAAAAATTTCGGTGCTCGATCGCACCAAGGAGCCTGGGGCCGATGGCGAACCTCTGTATAAGGATGTCATCACCGCAGTGATGCAGCATTACCATGAGATCCATCCGGAACAGGCGATGCCCTCCATCGTAGGTGGGCGTTATGGGTTGTCATCAAAAGAATTCCGGCCCAACATGATCAAGTCCATTTTTGATGAACTGTTAAAAGACAAACCGAAGAACGCTTTTACCGTCGGCATTATCGACGATGTAAGTCATAGCAGCCTGCCATGGGATGAAGATTTCAGGACCGATGCCAATGATAAATGTTTCCAGGCGGTTTTTTATGGCCTGGGCAGTGATGGCACCGTTAGTGCCAACAAAAATAGCATCAAACTCATTGGCACTGACACGGATATGAATGTACAGGGCTACTTTGTTTACGACTCGAAAAAATCCGGTGCGGTGACCATATCCCATCTGCGATTTGGTCCCGACCCCATTCATTCCACCTATTTAATCGAAGATGGCGAAGCCAATTTCGTGGCCTGTCATCAGCATGTGTTCCTGGAACGTTACAACATGCTGGACAAATCGGCGGAAGGTTCCGTATTCCTGGTTAATAGCAGTCTGACCGGTGATGATCTGTGGCAAAGTTTTCCTCGTAAAATGCAGCAGCAGATTATCGATAAACATATTCAGGTTTATCATATCGATGCCTATGCGGTGGCCAGTGAATCCGGCATGGGCCGACGTATTAATACTATTATGCAAACCTGTTTTTTTGCTATATCCGATATCCTGCCGGCCGAACAGGCCATCAATGGTATTAAAAAGGCGGTGAAGGACACCTACAGCAAGAAAGGCCAGGCCATTGTGGATTTGAACTTCAA
>CBDULX010000157.1:0-7256 GCA_965368175.1 uncultured Gammaproteobacteria bacterium
AAAGGCGATCATCATGTTCTAAATTGTTCCAGACAATTTAGTCAGCCACTCGGCCAGCTCTCCGTAAGTTTTTAATAAAAAGCGCCGCATTTCAGCGGCGTTTTTATGGTGCGTAGCTTACCTTTGATTGAGCTTTTGGTAAAGCCCTTTTAAAAGGTTATTCTACAGGTTGTACAGGTTCTGCGTTATCGCCGGCCTGCCCTTCCTGTTCACGTTTAATGCGCTCGTAAATTTCTTCACGATGTACTGATATTTCTTTTGGTGCATTTATACCAATACGGACCTGGTTGCCTTTAACACCCAGTACCGTTACTGTGACATCGTCACCAATCATTAACGTTTCGCCTACACGGCGGGTAAGAATTAACATACTTCCTGCTCCTTAATCTCAATCACCATTGCCACAGATGCGTATTCACATGCCACAACAAGTACCCGATTCTAACACATCCCAGACGAAATGCAGAAATTCTCCTATGAGTGGTAGCAGGTATTTTCTATGTCAATGATTATGCCGGATTGAGATTGCCGTTGTTTTCCAGGCCGAATGCACTGTGTAAGGTTCGCACACCCAGTTCAAGATATTTTTCATCAATGACCACAGAGATTTTGATTTCTGAAGTGGATATCAACTTGATATTTATGCTTTCTTTTGCCAGGGCTGCAAACATGGTGCTGGCTATGCCCGCATGGGAACGCATACCCACACCGACCAGTGACAATTTTACGATCTGGTTATTCCCATATACTTTCTTGGCAGACACCTGCTCACCCGTTTGGGTGAGCAGCGCCAATGCTTTGTCATAGTCGTTACGGTGCACAGTGAAGGTAAAGTCGGTAGTACCGTCTTCACCAATGTTCTGTACAATCATATCAACTTCGATATTGGCCTCTGTAATCGGCACCAGGATATCAGCAGCGACACCGGGTTTATCAGGAACACCTGCGATGGTCAGCTGCGCTTCATCTCGGTTGAATGCGATTCCGGAAATCAAAGCCTGTTCCATCTCATCATCCTCTAAAGTAATTAAAGTACCCGCAGTATCTCCTTCTTCAAAAGAAGATAGTACGCGTAAGGGGACATTATATTTACCGGCAAATTCCACTGAACGGATCTGCAGTACCTTTGAACCCAGGCTGGACATTTCCAGCATTTCCTCGAACGTAATACGATCGAGTTTACGGGCTTTGGGCTCTACTCGAGGATCAGTGGTGTATACGCCATCAACATCGGTATAAATCTGGCATTCGTCAGCCTTCAGGGCGGCTGCCATGGCGACTGCTGTTGTATCAGAGCCTCCACGACCCAGAGTGGTGATGCGGCCTCTTTCATCAACCCCCTGGAATCCAGCTACTACAATGACTTTGCCTGCGGCCAGGTCTTTTTTCATACTCTCACATTCAATGTCTAGAATACGTGCCTTGCCATGGCTGTTGTCAGTTAGCATCTTGATCTGGCTTCCGGTGTAAGAAACGGCTGGCAAACCTTTTTTCAGTAATGCCATACTTAACAGGGCGATGGTCACCTGTTCACCGGTTGATACCAGCACATCCAGTTCCTGCGCCGGTGGGTGTGCATCAATTTCATTAGCCAGTGCAATTAACCGGTTGGTTTCACCGCTCATGGCAGAAACCACAACCACAATCTGGTTACCCTGCTTGCAGTGTCGAATCACTCGATCAGCCACTGCCTGGATACGTTCAATCGAACCGACCGAAGTACCACCGTATTTTTGAACTATCAGAGCCATGGATATGTAAATTACTCAATTTATAACAAAAGAAACCCGCGTCAGGCGGGCTTCATAGGATTATCTGAATTATGTCACAAGTGTTTTGAGAATGCGAGTTTCAAACCGTGCCATAACCCGGTCAAAATAGTCACTAAGCCAATTGCTGTGAAACCCAGTCTCTGACCGAGGCCAGTGCCTGATCCAGATTCTCCGGCTGACTGCCTCCGGCCATCGCCATGTCTGGTCGACCACCACCTTTTCCCCCAACCTGGGATGCGACCATGTTCACCAGTTCACCGGCTTTCAGTTTCTGTGTCTGATCTTTGCTGACACCGGCACACAGGCTAACCTTTGAGTCTTCCACCGTAGCCAGTACTATGGCAGATGAACCAAGTTTGTCTTTCATTCTGTCCATGGTCTCTCGCAGTGATTTGCTATCGACACCATCCAGCTTGATGGCCAGTACCTTTATTCCACCTACATCTACGGCTTCGGCGCTAATATCACGACCGGTTTGGGTTGCCAGTTTGCTCTTTAACTGGGACAGCTCTTTTTCCTGTGATTTAAGCTTATCCAGCATTTGCTGAACCTTGGTATCCAGCTCATCATGGCTGACTTTCAGCATACCCGATAAACGATCAATCTGTTGTTCCTGCTGCTCAGCCCATTCTACCGCAGCCTCACCCGTAATTGCCTCGATTCGACGTACTCCTGAAGCGACGCCGCCTTCAGACACTATCTTGAAAAAACCGATATCACCGGAACGATCAACGTGAGTACCGCCACAGAGTTCGGTGGAAAAGTCCCCCATGGAAATAACCCTGACCCGATCACCGTATTTTTCACCAAACAGAGCCATAGCTCCTTTGGCTTTCGCATCTTCAATGGCCATTTCTTCGGCCTGGGTGGCCAGATTATGTCGAATCTGTTCATTTACACTGCGTTCGATCTGCAGCAACTGTTCCGGTTTTACGGCTTCGAAATGTGAAAAGTCGAAGCGAAGTCGTTCTTTATTTACCAGAGAACCTTTCTGCTGCACATGATCACCCAGCACTTCGCGTAAAGCGGCATGCATCAGATGCGTCGCTGAGTGGTTACGGATAGTAGCTTTACGACGTTCGGAATCGATCATGGCTTCCAGCTCATCACCCACTTTAATAGAGCCTTTTGAAAGCTGACCGATATGGATAAAGGCCCGCCCCTGTTTCTGAGTGTCCATCACTTCAAAATGGGTCGATTCATTCATTAGCAGACCGGTATCGCCAACCTGGCCTCCGGATTCAGCATAAAAAGGTGTGCGAGGAAGAATGATGACCGCTTCATCACCGGCGGTGATTTCATCCACGGCCTGGCCGTCTTTATAAATGGCGGCCACCGTTGAGCGATCCAGCAGATGATCATAGCCGGTGAAGGTGGTGACCAGATTACTGGTAATTGAGCTGTTGTAATCCACACCAAACTGGCTGGCGGCTCGAGCACGCTCGCGTTGAGCGTTCATTTCTAACTCGAAACCCTTTTGATCCAGCTTAAGATTGCGCTCTCGAGCGATATCTGCGGTCAGATCAAACGGGAATCCGTAGGTATCATAGAGCTTGAACACCATATCACCGGGAATGGTTTTTCCTTTGAGTCCGGCAATGCCTTCTTCAAGAATCTTCATCCCCTGGTCCAGGGTTTCGGCAAACCGCTGTTCTTCAAGTTTCAGTACTTTTTCTACACTGGACCGGGCTTCAACCAGTTCCGGGTAGGCCTGACCCATTTCATGAACCAGGGTTTTCACCAGCTTATAGAAAAACAGATCATCCTGACCCAGTTTATGACCATGACGCAGGGCGCGACGAATAATGCGGCGAAGTACATAACCGCGACCTTCATTGGACGGCATCACACCATCGACAATCATAAAGGCGCAGGAACGAATATGGTCGGCAATAACTTTTAATGAGTTATCACTCAAATCCCGGGTGCTGGTTAGTTTAGACGCAGCCTTGATCAGATGCTGGAACAGGTCAATGTCGTAATTACTGTGGCCGTTTTGCAGTATCGCTGCCAGTCGCTCAAGACCCATACCGGTATCCACCGAGGGTTTAGGTAAAGGGTGCAGAGTCCCCTGTTTGTCACGGTTATACTGCATGAACACCAGGTTCCAGATTTCTATGTAGCGATCACCGTCTTCGTCGGGCGAACCGGGTGGACCGCCGGGGATGTCCTTTCCATGGTCGTAGAAAATTTCGGTACAGGGACCACAGGGTCCAGTATCTCCCATAGACCAGAAATTATCTTTGGCACCGATGCGGCCAAAGCGATCTTCTGATACACCCACTTCCTTTAACCAGATGTTTGCAGCTTCGTCATCATCCTCAAATACTGTAACCCAGAGCTTATCTTCCGGCAGCCCAAGATCTTTAGTGAGGAATTCCCAGGCATAATTTATGGCTTCACGTTTAAAATAATCGCCAAAACTGAAATTGCCCAGCATTTCGAAAAAGGTATGGTGACGGGCGGTATAGCCGACGTTCTCCAGATCATTGTGTTTGCCACCGGCGCGGACACAGCGCTGACTGCTGGCTGCTGTTTTATAGTTGCGTTTATCCTGCCCCAGGAATACATCTTTAAACTGCACCATGCCGGCATTGGTGAATAGCAAAGTGGGGTCATTACCCGGTACCAGTGAACTGGAAGCTACAATTTCGTGGCCCTTGCTCTTGAAATAATCCAGAAATTTTTGTCGGATTTCAGCAGTTTTCATCATCTTAAATTACATTAAATATACGTTATAAATTATTGTTAAATATGCAATTGTTACTTACATATCATCCAGGGATGTCATCCTGAATACCCAATCCAGCGGAAACCCGCGGTTTTGTAAATATTTAGCCTGCCTGGCTCTATCGGCATACTCCATTGCCGGCTCATCACCGTACTTTTTGGAATACTGCTGGCGCATAACCGTTCGCCATTCCTGATTATTCCTGTCCAGAAACTGCTCTGCCAGTTCTGCATCGACCCCGCGCTCGCGGAGTTCCTGCTCGATCCGTAATGGCCCATATCCTTTGTGCCTGCGCATATTAATATAAGTTTCTGTAAAACGCTCATCCGACAGTAACTTATTTGACAGTAATTGCTCGATTACCCGGTCAATATTATCCTCATCAAAACCCTTTTTCTTTAATTTACGACGGAGCTCAGTTCTGGAATGCTCCCTTCGCGCTAACAGTCCAACGGCCACCTCGGAGATAGATCGACTCATAAACGCCTCTCTGCATAAACACAAAAACCGCAATGGCGCTACACCATTGCGGCTTTTTATAATTATATTATTCGGTCATTTCTGCCATTTGTTCGGCGGTCATTTCGAGCACAGTATCAGGCTTGTCTGCTTTATCATCCCTGGTTTTGGCAGGTGCTTTGTCAGGTAACAGCTCTGCGCGTATTCTGGCTTCAATGTCATTGGCAATCTCCGGATTTTCCTTGAGGAAGGTCCGAACCTTGTCCTTACCCTGGCCAATTCGATCACCATTATAGCTGTACCAGGCACCGGATTTTTCAACGATATTATTAGACACACCCAGATCAATCAGCTCACCTTCGCGGGATATTCCTTCGCCATAGAGTATTTCAAAATTCACCTGCTTGAAGGGTGGCGCCACCTTGTTTTTCACTACTTTTACCTTGGTTTCATTACCCAGGATTTCATCGCCTTTCTTGATGGCGCCGGTACGACGAATATCAAGCCTTACCGAAGCATAGAATTTGAGCGCATTACCACCGGTGGTGGTTTCCGGGTTTCCAAACATCACGCCGATTTTCATACGAATCTGGTTGATGAAAATCACCAGGGTATTAGAGCGTTTGATGTTAGCAGTTAGCTTACGCAGCGCCTGGGACATAAGACGTGCCTGAAGGCCCATGTGGGAATCACCCATATCACCTTCAATTTCAGCCTTGGGTGTCAGCGCCGCCACTGAGTCGATTACCACAATATCCACTGCACCGGATCGAACCAGCATATCGGTAATTTCCAGCGCCTGCTCACCTGTATCTGGCTGCGAAACCAGTAATTCATCCACATTGACACCAAGCTTTGCAGCATACAGAGGATCCAGCGCATGCTCAGCATCAACGAATGCAGCTGTGCCACCGGCTTTCTGCATTTCAGCCACCACATGCAGAGTTAAAGTCGTCTTACCTGAGGACTCAGGCCCGTAAATTTCAACAACACGACCACGAGGCAGGCCGCCTATACCGAGTGCCACATCCAGGGCTATAGAACCGGTAGATACGGCCTGGATATCATTTGCAGCACCGGCATCGCCCATTCTCATGACCGAGCCTTTACCAAACTGTTTCTCAATCTGACTTAAGGCCGCACTAAGCGCCATTTTTTTATTATCGTCCATTTTGTTCCCCTGGTATCTTGGTTGTATGCACACAAATACGGTACATGTCTGAAACTGCCGGCTTTTGAGACAGGTATTATTTGTCTGGCTGGCATCTTGTCCGTAGATTAGTTAATAAAATTACACATGTCAATACTTTTTATTATGTTGATATTTATTACCACCTTGTATATTGTATAAAACTATTCAATGACCGTGTAAACTTTAAATGCTGCATACACAGAGTAAATTATGGAAAAACAAATAAAACTGGCTTCAGAAGTTAAATGGGCGACTCGTCAAAGGCTCCAGTTTATTGAAGTGATGGCCTATTACACCGGACTTATCAGTCGCAGCACTCTGGCCAGGGCTTTTGGTATTTCGGATCCTGCTGCGACCAAGGACCTGAAACTCTATAACGAGCTGGCACCTTCCAATCTTAAATATAACCCGAGTGTATTTGGATTTGTGCCTGCTAACAGCTTCCAGCCTGTGTTTATAGATTTAAATCCCAATGTAATACTGCCCATGATTGCAGCCAACCTGACCTCGGCCGATAATCCTGCCGGTGATCAACATATCTATGGCATCAGCATAGATACCCTGCCCTTACCCTCTCGCCTGCCGGACAAAACAGTGCTGGCTCAAATCATACGAGCCATAAAAGGTCAGATGCAGTTGAGCGTGGAGTACCACTCCCTGTCCAGTCGTAAGAGCAATACCGCTCGTATTATCGAACCTCATGCCCTCATCAATAATGGTTTACGCTGGCATGTACGCGCATATAGTCACGACACGTTCGATTTCAGAGATTTTGTATTATCACGAATCGTGAATGCACATATGCTGAATGAGGAGGCTGAATCTAGTCCTAACTACGACGATGACTGGGTCGAATATGTCAGCATCAAACTGCAACCCCACCCTAAATTGGGCGAAAAGCAGCGAAAAGCTCTAAATTACGACTACAACATGCAGGATGACACGATAGTATTAACGATTCGACGCGCCCTGGTTGGTTATGTATTGCATCAGATGGCCGTGGACACTACCACCGATTACTCCCTCAACCCCAATGCTTATCAACTGGTGGTGGTAAACCGGGAAGAAATAGAGCCCTTCGCGGGCTGGGCTTTTCTCTAGT
>CBDULX010000158.1:0-7217 GCA_965368175.1 uncultured Gammaproteobacteria bacterium
CCTGATTTCTTCAGCAAGCCAATATCATCCATGCGCATGCCGCGGTCCACGGCCTTGCACATGTCGTAGATGGTGAGCAGACTGATCTGCACCGCGGTGAGGGCCTCCATTTCCACGCCGGTGACACCATTACATTCTACTGTTACTTTGCAATACACCCCTGGCATACTGTCTTCCGGCGTCAATTCAATATCGACATGGGTGAGGGCAATAGAATGGCAGAGGGGGATCAGCTCCGAGGTTTTTTTTGCAGCCATAATACCGGCTACCCGGGCAATACCCAGAACGTCGCCTTTTTTATGATTGCCCTGTTTGATCAATTCCAGGGTTTCAGGCAACATGAATATTCGGCCATCCGCCACTGCGATACGCCGGGTTAGCGTTTTTTTCCCCACATCCACCATATGGACTTCGCCGGATGCGTTAAAATGGGTTAGTTTATCACTCATGGGTTTACCTTCAGTTTTTCTGTCGGCTAGACTATCAGAAGGCTTCAGGAATATCGAATGACCGTTAATGTAAAATTTTTCGCCAGCCTGCGTGAACAGGTCGGCAAAGGCGATGACAGCATCCCCTACCAGACCGGCATGACCGCCCTGGACGTCTGGCAGCAGGCTACGAACAGTACTTCCATACCGAGAAATACTCTGTGTGCGATCAATATGGAATATGTGGATAAACAGCAGGCTGTGGCCGATGGCGATGAAGTCGCCTTTTTTCCACCGGTTACCGGAGGTTAGTATGGCTGTTGAAATCCATAATCAATCCTTCAATCCCTGGCAGGCCATACAGCAGTATCAGCAACAACACATGGAAGCCGGTAAATACGGCGCCACCGCCAGTTTTGTCGGAACCATGCGGGATTTTAATGAAGGCGATACAGTTCAGGCAATGACCCTGGAACACTACCCAGGCATGACCGAGTCTTATCTGGACAAAATTTGTGATGAAGCTAAGGACCGCTGGGATATCATTGACTGCCTGATTGTGCACCGGGTAGGTGAGATCATGCCTGATGACCCCATCGTGCTCACGGTGGTCTGGTCTGCACACCGAGGCGCCGCTTTCGATGCCTGCCGGTTTTTAATGGAAGAACTCAAATCCCGTGCGCCGTTCTGGAAAAAAGAAAACCTGGAACAGGGGCACCGATGGGTAGAAAAAAATACCCCGGGGTAAAAATTAATTTGCCACTGAGTCACAGAGTACACTGAGAAGTATTAATTTAAAAAGCCTCTGCGATCTCTGCGACTCTGTGGCGAGGCTTTAGTTTTTACTCACTTCAACAAAATAAACAACGCCGTGCCATTGCGCTGGATATTCAGCAACAACTGACCTTTTCCAGATATTTTTTTCAATTGTTCCAGACTTTTCACCGTTTTTCGATTCACTGATATATAAAATACAGCCACCCCGGAGGGTGACTCGTATTACTCTTTGATATCAAAGTTGTATATTAAAAACAGCCGCTTCACCAGCGTCCAGTTTCAATGTTGCCTGATGACTGAAATCGATGATTTCATCAGATTCACTCAGATCATCCGAAGCGTCACAGGTGAATGCAATAGTATAGCTTCCTGCAGGTAAAAATCCGGCCGAATATTCATACGAACCTTGCTCTGACAGAGCAACACTAAATATCGCATCATCTGTCCCATCCAGATCGTCCACCGCATCACCTTCATTGAAAAGATATACACCGGGTGAACAACCGGCCGTCACCAGACTGCTATCAAGCGTACCTGACAAGGACGCAGACAAGGCTGTTTCAACCATGCGCAGTGTAGGCCGCATGATATAAGTGCCTTCTCCGGTCATATGAACCGATTTACGCAAATCAAAATCAATCGTAAACTCGTTATTGGTATCGGGCGAGACAGTAAATGAGCGGTTTAGCTTCAAGCCATTATTGTCACCACTGGGAATGGTCAGTTCATGCTGACCCAGGCTATCAATAATATAGGTTTGCGCGGGATCTTCATCGAGAGTCAAACGAAGCCATTGATAATGCCCTGCGGACACCAGCTCCTGATCCAGTAAATCCAGTGACCGGGTCCCGGTCAAGCTCATCAAATCGACCTGTCTGGGCTGATCAAGCAAAATTGTTTCTGCATTAGCACCGGATTTCTTGATGGTAACCGCTGTAAAAGTAACCACTACAGACTGCACACCATCAACCGAAGCATCAGTAACCGCCAGAGTCAGACTGCCTGTCTCAGTGCCGCTGTCACAGCCAGCCAGTAGAAAAACCAGGGCTAGTGAATATATCTTTGAAGCATTTTTTTGTATGTTCATTTTAAAATACCTCCATATTGTAGAGCTGGTCTTATCTTATTAAATATGCTCTGGACAAAGTGCGAACTGACCAGCGAATATATAATATTCTTGTCTGGCATTTATTCTGCATATTCAATCACAGTTTAATTTAGACACCATACGCCTTACATCTACCCTGCTGTAGATCAGCTTTTTTATTAACCATTTATAAAACCAGCACATACAGGCTTATTGATATATAAATTGGAATAAAGCTAAAATATTTGCCACTGAGGCACAGAGAACGCAGAGTACATATTGGTTTTAAAGTATTCGCAAGATTTCTTTTAATAACGTTCGTACAAACTGCATATTGTTATGGACATCTTAAAAAAATACTCTGAGTTCTCTGTGCCTCCGCGGCAAGATTTAAATTCCATACCCGGCAAGCTGTGTTTATATCACTTCAGCAAAATAAACAACGCCGTGCCATTGCGCTGGATATTCAGCAACAACTGACCTTTTCCAGATATTTTTTTCAATTGTTCCAGACTTTTCACTGGCTTACGATTCACCGATAATATCTCATCGCCCTTTCGCAATCGCGCATACCAGGCTGGGCTGCCCTGGGCTACATCCAGAATCACTATGTGATTGATCGACTCATCATCGTTATCCGGTAACTGACCAATCACCGCGCCAGCCAGTCTTGGTGATATTTTTTCACCGGCAACGGTCTGTTGTTTGGGTTCCTGAATCTTCGCTTTCAGGGTCATGGCCTGGCCATTGCGCAGCAATTTGATATTCAGGTGCTGGCCAATACGCACCAGCCCTACTGCATTACGCATATCCATGGCATTTTTAATTTTGCGGCCATTCACTTCGACCACCACATCACCCACCTCAAGACCGGCCTGAGCAGCCGCTGAATCGGGTATCACTTTGGAAATGACCGCACCCTTGCGCTCTTTCAGATTAAACGCTTCGGCCAGATCCATGGTCAGGTCCTGGGTAACCACACCCAGCACACCCCGTTGCACTTCACCGTGCTCCACCAGCTGGTTGATAATTTGCTGCACCATATTAATGGGAATCGCAAAACCTATGCCCACATTACCCCCGGAACCCCCAGGAGCGATAATCGCCGTATTCATGCCCACCAGTTCACCATCCAGGTTCACCAGCGCACCGCCGGAATTGCCCGGATTGATAGACGCGTCAGTCTGAATAAAATCTTCATAACCTTCTATTCCCAGGCCACTGCGCCCTAAAGCGCTGACAATACCCGAGGTCACGGTTTGCCCCAAGCCGAATGGATTACCTATGGCCACCACGAAATCTCCCACTCGCAATTCACTGGAATCGGCCAGTTTTATTGCGGTAAGCCCTTTAGCCGGCACCTGCAGCAGCGCGACATCGGCCTCGGGATCAGAACCCAGCAGCCTGGCCTGAAGTTCGCGTCCATCCCGCAGGGTAATGGTGATTTCATCTGCACGCCCCACCACGTGGTTGTTGGTGATGATATAACCCTTCTCGGCATCAATCACTACACCGGATCCCAGGCTCTGGGGGCGGCTTTGTTGTGGCTGGTTTGGAATATCAAAAAAACGTCTGAAAAACGGATCATTGAACAATGGGTTCTGGCTAATGTTTACTTTGCTGCTAGTAGAGATATTAACCACCGCAGGGGTCACCTGCTCGACCATATCCGCCAGTGATGGCAGCGCCTGCCCCTTCAGCTGAGCCGGAATAGCCGCCTGGACTAATCCCATATTCAACGTCAATAATAGCACCAGAACCTGCTTATACATTTTTTGCATACCCCCAAAAAGTAATTGACACTAGACTGGCTTCACAAGTATTAGTTCACAGGACTTTCACGACTTGCAGCCCTGACCAGGCCCTGATAAGGTTTCACCCTCATTTTATAAATCATCAAAGGGCATTACCAATGTTAAAACACATTTCTGTTGTGCTGGGTTGTATAGGATTACTAGGCTGCTTCGACAGCATGGCGGACCAGTCACTAGATTCCCAGAAAGATAAAGCCAGTTATAGTATTGGTATAAATCTGGGGACACAATTATCACAAAACAAGGATGATATTGATGTCGATAAAGTCATCATGGGCATGAAAGAAGCATTTGCAGGTAAAGAACCCCGGTTGACCCCTGAAGAAACACGCACGGTAATGACTGAATTCCAGCAGAGCATGCAGGCAAAACAGCAGGAAAAAGTGAAAGCCCTTTCAGAAAAAAACAAGAAAGACGGCGATGATTTCCTGGCCAAAAACAAGTCAGCGAAAGGTGTAAAAACCCTGGAAAGCGGCCTGCAATATCAGATAATTACGGAAGGTACAGGTGACTCACCAAAAGTAACCGATACCGTAGTAACCCACTACACTGGCACCCTCATCGATGGCACGGAATTCGACAGCTCTCACAAGCGCGGACAACCGGCTACTTTCCCTGTTAACGGTGTAATAGCAGGCTGGACTGAAGCCCTGCAGAAAATGAAAGTCGGTGGCAAATGGAAACTGTTCATTCCATCCGAGCTGGCTTATGGTGTCAATGCGCCACCACAGATTGGCCCCAACTCAGTACTGATTTTCGAAATTGAACTGCTGGAAATCAAGAAGAGTTAAATATAGTTAATGGTTGATCGTTGGTGGTTAATGGTTAACAACCAACCATCAACGATTAACCATCAACTTTGTTTACTCGATATTCTGTACCTGTTCACGCATCTGTTCTATCAGCACTTTCAATTCAACCGAGGCCTGAGTCGTGGTGATATCCACCGACTTGGATCCTAAGGTATTCGCTTCGCGGTTGAGTTCCTGCATGATGAAATCCAGCCGACGGCCGATGGGCTCATCCCGCTTGAATATATCCACCAGCTCCTGGAAGTGGCTGTCCAGTCTATCCAGTTCTTCATCTACATCCATTTTCTGGGTGAGGTATACCAGTTCCTGTTCGAAACGGTCCATATTGGGTTCGGCTTTGAGTTCCGCCAGTCGTGCAAGAATTTTTTCCCGCTGAGCCTGAATAATCTGTGGCCGCCGAATGCGTTCTTTGGCCACTATTTCCACCAGCGCCTGTCTGCGTTGCAACACCATCGATTCCATGCGCTGGCCTTCGCTTTCTCTAACCTTAACCAGTTCTATCAGGGTTTTTTCCAGTAAATCCATGGCCGCCTGTAACACCGGCTTAAGGTCATGTTCCGGCTCTTCCACCACGCCTGGCCAGCGCAATACATCCATCAGATTCAAATCGCTGGGCTGATGCAATTTTTTGTTCACAACCTGACAACCTTTGACCAGGGCACTAACCAGCTCTTCATTCACTACGATTCCAGAATCCAGACTGGCATTGGCCTTGTAACGCAGAGCCACTTCAACCTTGCCTCGATTCAGATATCTGGCTACGGCTTCCCGCACCTGCATCTCCAGACTGCGCAGTTCTTCGGGGATTTTGACGAACACATCAAGATAACGGTGGTTGACCGATCGTATTTCCCACACAAGGGCGCCCCACGCCTGTTCATCGGATTGTCGTGCAAATGCGGTCATGCTTCGGGTCATAAAATTATTCTCATTAGTGTTTTTTTCATTCTAGCACGCATAACACCAATGCCCGCTACACCCATACCCATGACATGCGTATAATCCACGGTTCAGATCAAATGAGGACAGTTTATGAGACCCAGCGGCCGCACAGCAGATGAAATGCGAAAAGTCACTATCACCCGTAATTACACCATGCATGCTGAAGGCTCCGTACTGATTGAGTTTGGCAACACCCGGGTATTGTGCACCGCGACTGTTGAAAACAAGGTTCCTCGCTGGATGCGTAGCAAGAACCAGGGCTGGGTAACCGCTGAATATGGCATGCTTCCCCGATCCACTGGCAGTCGAACCAATCGTGAAGCTTCATACGGTAAGCAGGGCGGCCGTACCCTGGAAATACAGCGACTGATTGGTCGATCCTTACGCGCAGCCGTCAACCTGGAAGCGCTCGGTGAAAACACCATCACTCTGGACTGTGATGTCATCCAGGCCGATGGCGGCACTCGCACCGCATCCATCACCGGTGCCTATGTCGCTCTGGCCGATGCTATACAGCATATGCTGGATAAAAAAATGATTAAAAAAAACCCCCTGCATGGCAAGGTTGCCTCGATTTCAGTGGGCATATATCAGGGCACTCCAGTACTCGACCTGGATTATGCCGAAGATTCTAATGCCGAAACCGACATGAACGTGGTAATGAACGACGCCGAAGCCTTCATCGAAGTACAGGGCACTGCCGAAGGCCACGCCTTTCGCATGGATGAACTCAATGCCATGCTGGAACTGGCAAAAAAAGGCATTAACGAATTATTTGCTGCACAGGATGAGGTAATCCCGTCATGAAAAAAATAGTTCTGGCCAGTAGTAACGCTGGCAAGGTTCGTGAAATCAACAAACTGTTGTCCACCTACGATATAGAAGTGATCCCACAAACCGAATTCGATATTCCAGATGCTATAGAAGATGGCTTGAGTTTTGTGGAAAATGCCATCATTAAAGCACGACACGCGGCCAAACTGAGTGGCCTACCGTCTATTTCCGATGATTCCGGAATCGAAGTGGATGCACTCAACCATCGCCCCGGCATTTACTCAGCCCGTTACTCCGGTGAGGGCGCCAATGCTGAGAAAAATAACCAGAAAATGCTCGAAGAATTAAAAAACATTGCCGAAACAGATCGAACTGCCCGCTACCAGTGTGTGATGGTGTTCATGCGCGATGGAGATGACCCCTGCCCACTGATTGCCCACGGTTCACTGGAAGGACGAATCATGGAAGCGCCTCAGGGTGAGGGTGGTTTCGGTTACGACCCGATTTTCTGGTTGCCGGAACAGAACTGCGCCGCCGCCGATCTGAGCCTGGAAGACAAAAACAAAATTAGCCACAGGGCTAA
>CBDULX010000159.1:0-7177 GCA_965368175.1 uncultured Gammaproteobacteria bacterium
GCAATACATTAATACTTAGTCTTAAGTAAGTACCGCTGTGTTCTGAACCTGTTTATTAATTTTAAAGATTTTGAGGATCAGCATAAATAATTATGTCAGAGATCGAGGCTCCCTAGTCTACCTGCCAGCTGTAATCTGAGTACTGGGTTAACAGGCAGGGCCGCATGATGGTGTTTACGCAGTGGTTGTCTGAGTCCAGTTCGCCTTTGCCGAAGGCAAAGGATGCCATCATTAATTCCGGTGTAATAAAACTTGTTTCAACAGGGAAGGCGATGATACTGGCCAGTTGATGTTTGACACTGGCGGCTGTTGCCTGATTGTTCCAGGCCAGGTAATAGCCCCAGTCACCAAATGAGGGGATATTCTGGCGATAGGGGAGTGCGGATAAACCGGCAGCCTTCAAGGTGAAACCGATGGTGAGAAAAGCTTCCTTGGCGTGATAGGGTGAGGTCGCCTGAATCGAGATAAATGCATTGGGCGACAGATGCTGTTTCAGTCGATGATAGAACTGTTTGCTGTAGAGCTTGCTGAGTTCCACCGATGAGGGATCTGGGAAATCAATAATTACCACATCCCAGTGCTGTTGGTGCTGTTTTTTGATGAACTGATCGGCATCCAGGTTATAGACTTCAACCGAGGCAACCCATTCTGTTTTCGGTTCGCCCTTGTTGTCGAGCTTACCGGTGTCCAGGTAAACGCCTTTCACATTAACATTTTTCACACCGCCGGGTGCTTGCACCACCAGTCGTGCATCACGAAAGGCATCGTTGTTGAGTTGTCGTAAATAATCATTGTTCGTTGCAAGCTCGACCATCTCCGGGTCCAGGTCGACAAGGGTGATGGTTTCAACACCCTTGTATTTTAATACCTCGCGCAATGCCAGACCGTCACCACCGCCGAGTATCAGCACATGTTGTGACTGCGGGGCCAGTGACATCACCGGGTGGACCAGGAGATCGTGATAGCGTTTTTCATCCAGTGAGGAGAACTGGGTATTACCATTGATGTACAGGCGAATGTCGCCCCTGGTTTTGTTTTCGGTGATAACCAGGTGCTGATATTTGGTGGTGGTTTTGTAGACGATAGGGTCGTCATAAAACTGTTGTTCAAACAGGTCGCTCAGGTCGCGGTTTTGCATAAAGCCGAACACCAGAATAATCGCCGTGACCGATACCAGGCTAATGGGCATCAGGCGTTGCTTGATGACTCGGGTGTGAATAAAGTAAAGCACGGTGAACAGGGCAACGGCAAAATTAAAACCGGCGACGATGAAGCTTATTTCAGTGAGCGGGTAATGTTTGAGTAAGTATTTCACCCAGATAATGGCACCAATAAAGGCACCGATATAATCCATGGCATAGACGATGGTCAGGTTGGTTTTTAATTTGATTTTATTCTGTTCGATGATGCGCATCACGATGGGGATTTCAAAACCAATCAAAAAACCCACTGCGAGTACGAAGAAATAATGCACCAGCAGGAAATGGCTTTCCAGGTAGCCATAGGCGCCGTAAATGGCCAGCGGGGCAAAGCCGCCAATGAGGGCCATGGTAACTTCAAGCCACATGAATTTATGTATCAGATTGTCATCCGACATTTTGTTTTGCACAAAACCTGCCACGCCCATCATAAACATCATGGAAGCAATTACGATAGAGAATTGTTCTATCGAATTGCCCAGGATATAGGTGGTGATGGTGGCGAGTACATATTCATTGACCAGGCCACTGGCGCCGGTCGAGAACATGCAAAATGCTAACAGTATGGGTAAGAAACGCGGTGTATTCATTATGGGGTTACTGTTAACCACCTGAGTTTACAGAATCGCCATGCCCAGAATCAGTGCCATACCCACCTTGGCCAGTGACAGCTGCACGGCGGCAACTTTCTGATCTTTGATGATAATATCGCTGACTCTGGTTGAGGTAATGATCAGCAGGTCGATTAACAGCTCAAAGATATACAGCATAATCATGCCGGCGAAGGCCGCTAGAATAAATTCGATAGCGGCATCTGTGGGCGATGCTGCGTTGCCATTGCCGATAATGGCGCTTTGCAGTATCAGGCCATAGGCAATAATTTTACCGGATAGATAAACACCGGCCGAAAAATTATTATTCAGCACACAGGCCACCGGATTAATTTTTCTGGCCAGCACTTTTTCGTAGAACAGAACCAGTAAAATCAGCATCACCTGGCCGGCCATAAAATAAATGACCGAGGAAACAATGCCGCCTTCATCGCCCTTAATGCTGGCATAGGCCAGAATACCGGTCATCACCAGGGTGCCGAACTCGACCAGGCCAATGGCTGTGTTTCCTTTCTTGAGTTCTGCGGTATTGTTGACACTGGGCAGCAGCAGTTTATCGGTAACAAACAGCGAGACAATCATAAAGCCCATGGCCACCAGTCCGTAAATAAAGGTATTCAGCAGGTCTGTGGTCAGCGCCTCATTACTGCTGCCGGACATTACACCAATCATGGCAATGGCCAGGCCGAGTTGGGCACCGGAGCGGCGTAGACCGACAGCCATATTGCCTTCGGCGATCTGGTCATCAGCAGCATAGTGTTCGGCGGAGCGGATATTTAATATATATTTCATTACCGTGGCAAGAACCAGGTAGATCAGGGCATACAGTGTGTAATAAAAATATTGTTCAATGTTCATGTGATTTCCTCATTATTCTTTTGCTTATTTTCCGCCGCCGGCAGGCCCACGGCTTCGGTTAGATGCACCTGCCCCCCTGATTGACGAGCTAGCACGCGATGAGCGTGATGTTTTTGCGTAGTCTGGATTGCGTTTTGCATAATCACTGTTTCGATAACGGGAGTTGCTATAAGTACTTGATCCCCAGGTACCGTATTGTTCATTTCGCCCATAATAGGATTTCCCGCGTGCACGACCACTATAGCCACGCCAGTCGTTGTAGTGGTAGGCCCTGGGGCCGGTCAAACTACTGATGACGTGATACATGCCGTAGTAATGCCAGAAAGACAGCCCATTCGAATGACGCCATTCGCCGTACTGGTTGGAGCCGACAGGAATACCATTTTTCATAGTGGGTGTGACAATGGTGGCCATGCCTACGGGCTGGGCTTCTTTTATGGCGTCTTCTTCATAAGAACCATAAGGTTTGCTGAGTATCGCCATGCCCAGGTTGTCGTATTGCTGCCAGAAACTGTTTTCATCAACTTTAACCCAGCCGCTTTCCGTCATCTTGTCATTCACGATTTCGATGTACTTGTGATAGGTGTTGGTATAGATTTTTTCGACCCAGTAATCGGCATAATCATCGCCGTGTGGCCAGCTCCATTTTGGCTGAATTTTCAGCGCATTCCATCTGACTTCAGGAATATAGAGTTTGAACTTATCGCCACTAAAAAAGCCTGGACGGTTACTGGCAATGGTATTGATAGTTAAGGTATCGAAATATTCGAACATTTTTTCATCCACCTGGACCGGTGGGTAATGTCTTGTGCTGCCATTGCCACAATATTCGCCTTCACACCAGTTGGCGCGGCCAACCACCACATAGTATTCAATTCGCTGGTCAGCCAGTACCTTAACGTAACTGCGATACAGCTCATCCAGTTTGCTGCTGGCGACTTTGTGGTATTGCTGAGTCTGTTTTAATGTTTGCGACAGCCTGACACTCTCATCACCAAACAGGGCGTAGTCCATGGCGGGGATTGTTTTGAATTGTTCAGCAATCCGGTTCATCGCGTTCTGTGCAGTGCCGGCCATTTCGCTAATGGCTTTTACGCGTTGTTTGATGTCATCAGTCTTAGGGCCATAATCCTTCATGGCCTTATTGCCCTGGGTGATTAACTGGCTTTCCAGCGCTTTCACCCGGGCCCATTCTCGTTTGGCCTGGTCGTAGATCACAGGTGCAGTATCACGGGTTGTGATCAGGAACCCCATGCGTATCTCAGCTTTTAATGCGGCCTCAGTTGAAGCTTTGTACAGCTTGTCGAATTGATACAGCAGGCGTGAGAAGTTATCTCGATCTTTGGGATCGTCGCGATCCAGCATGGGTTTAATTTTTGATTCGTATAGTGTGTTTGCAGTCGCCAGTTCATTGCTGGCGCTAACGAAAAATTCTGACCACTGTTCCTTCTCTAAATAGGCTTGAATGAATGACCATTCTTTATGCGTGTTTAAATGTTCAAAAGCTGTTTTTCTTTCATTAATGAAGATGTCCTGTTGCTTTAACTTATAGGGTATCAGTTTGGCTTCGTGCACCATGTTATCGGGTAGCCCGCTGCAACTGCTGAGCAAAAGTGCAGCAATCATAAGACTGATGAGGCTGAACAGGCTTTTATAAATTCGTTTCAAGCTGTCTTCCTTTTAAATTATTGATGGTTAATAGCAGGAGCTGCGTACAAAGAGATACATAGAGAGTAATGACATTTCTCAGAATCCACTGCTATTGAACACGCCGTTACTGGCCAGGGATCCTCTGAATAAGTCTGGTTGATGAGATTATCGCAATCATGACTTGTTCAGAGCTACCCTGGATCACTCGATCTGTAAAATCGCAATGTCATGGCTGTCAATCGGATGGCTCAGGAAGGCTTCACGTTCGGGGCGTTCATCATCGTCTTCGTGCCAGGCTTCGATGGTTAAACACTTGCCGTTATCCGATTCGAACTCATAGGCGCGCATGGGGATGCCTTCTTTGGAGCCATGGGTCTTGATGAACAGGCCCGCCCAGGTGTCGTCTTCGCTGTACTCATAGCGCACACCATTGTGGGTGACTTCACCTTCTTCTTCGTCGGCAATATAGTCGAGGTCGGCGCGGCTTAATGATCTGCCGTCAAACTGGATATCACGCATTTTCACCAGGGCATCGGTCTGGCAGATTTCCAGCTCGTCATCAATTTCCCACTCGACATACATGATTTTGCCAGTGTTGAGTGAATAGAGTTCGAGTTCTGTTACCCAGTAATCTTTTTTGCGATGCTTGAAATTACTCCATTTAACATCGAGATAAAGAAAAATTTTGTTCACCTGCCAGGTCTGCTTATCCAGTTCAAGATAACCGCCTTTCTTTATGGCGGTGATGTCCAGTGTGCGCCGTTCCTGAGTCGGTAGTGGATTAAGCGCCCGGATGGCGGCCAGTCGTTTGCTGAGATCCTTCACTTATCTTCACCCTTGCTAACCACTTCACCTGCCACTTCTTTTTCTTCCTGTTTTGATTCGTTGCGCGCATCGCGCAAACCTTCTGCCACCGGACTCAGTTCGGCCGTCATGTCCGCTAATCGGGCGCTGGTTTCACGGGCTTTGAGGGTGCTGGTGGCCATGGTTTCATTGGCCGTCTGTACGGCCTGCATCAGCTGGTCGAAGCCTTCCTCCATTTTTTCCAGTGCAATCACCGGGTTGTTGTACATGTCACCCACGTCCTGCGCGGCTTTATTCACCGCGGCGGCATTTTGCGCCATCATTTCACCAAGACCTTCCTGGAATCCCTGTACTGCCTTTCTGACAGTGTCCTGTTTAGCCAGGGCAGCCTGGATTCTGAGGGCGTTGGTCATCACCATCGGGCCTACGGTAAGGGCACTGTCGATCTGTTCGCTTAATAACTCGTTAGTGGCAACGGTCTGGTCAATACTGATAAAGAACTGCACGGCAGCATGTTCCATGGTGCGCAGGTCACGGACACGACGTGCCGCCTTATTCTTGCCAGAGGCCAGTTTTTGTTTTTCCTGCACATCACTGGCATCCACGTCGGCTTCCAGTTTTTCCAGCTCATCGATGAACAGTTCACCGATATAAATTTCAGATTGAATTTCTTTCTGGGCAGCTTCAATTTCCGTGTATTGATGTTCCAGTTCAATACTGGTTTCCAGCAGGTCGTCTTTACCGGCGCGTAAACCCGACAATATGCCATTCACATGCTTTTGCATGGGTTCATATTTGTGTATAAAACGTGAGATGGCCTTACGCTTGATGCCCTTGGGCATCCAGGAAAACCACCAGGAATTTCCCAGCGAGTGAGGGTTCAGGTCATCCATCGCGGAGCGAAGCTCCAGCAGTTTGGCACCGGTAGGCGATTTACCATCCAGGCCCTTTAACAATGAATTGACGCTGTTCGACATCAGGTCGTTCGCCATCATCATCTTTTTCTGGGAGTTGGCGCCAATATCATCGATGGCCCGCATCATGGCCGGGCCAGATTTCTCCTTCACCTCGCCTACCAGTGCCAGAGATCGCTCTTTCATGCCACCGATGTCGTTATCGTTGGCCCATTTAGGTGCTTGTTGTTCGCTCATCTTTCCCCCCTGGATTTAAACATTGAAACGGCGTTTCAGGAATTTGGCTTTGTTATTAAATTCGTTGGTCTGGCGTGATGCCAGGATACTTTCGACATCAGACAGTTCAGCCTTCATGCCCGCAAGACCTTCCAGCACAGTACTCATGGTGCTTTCATCATGTCTGGCCTGCTCATCCAGCGCCAGGTAAGGCTTAACGGATTTTTCAGGCAGGTATTCGGTGGCCATACGATTGATCACCCAGGCCAGTTCACTGTCCGGGCTGGCCGCATTCACCTTGGGCAGCAGGTCGATTAACTGGTCGATAACCTGCTCAAAGGCATCCCGGATGGAGGCAGGGATAATGGTTTTACGCAGTTCTATATTAATGTTCAGCAAAGCATTGATGCCCACATCCTCGGCACTGAAAGCTTCTTCCTCAGCCGTTGAAGACTCGTCGCGCTCATCCATCTGTTTTTTCAGAATGAAATAAACAGCAAAGCCTGCCGCTACCGCAATAATGGTGCTTAAAACCAGACCGGTAACGAAATACAGGAGAATGAAAGCGACGACGGTAACAAGGCCAATAATTAAGTAACTAATGATTTTATTATTCATAGATTATTACAATATCCTGTTCTGGCAGTCCAGTATCAGCGCTACACATGCCTGCTGCCAGCGTATGGGGCATAAAGACCGGCTATTTTGCCATAGTTTTGTATCGGAGTTCGGTTTCATTGAGGACTAATGGATTCTGCAGGGGCGATTAAGCGGCAGGCTGTTGATTTGAGTTGGAAGTTAGAAGTTTCAAGTTTCAAGACTAAATTATCTGAAAACTGAAAACACATGATGACCCACGTACACTTGCTACTTAGTCCTTAGTCCTTAGTCCTTAGTCCTTAGTCCTTAGTCCTTAGTCCTTAGT
>CBDULX010000160.1:0-7151 GCA_965368175.1 uncultured Gammaproteobacteria bacterium
AACAATGTGAACCAGCTGTAGTAATAAAGACGCATACGGTTGATGCTGTGCGCATCATCCAGGCTGATAAAACGAATCACGATATGAGGTTGCCCGATGACGGCTATTCCCCCAAACAACCAGCCAGTGATGAATAATGCTACTTCCAGAATCGAAGTATCAGGGAACCAGTCGAAGTAATAGGGTTCGACCAGTGTAAGCCTGTGTAACGCGTTTTCCCATCCACCGACAATTTGTATACCACCGAAGATGAGAATAATCATACCGACAATCATGACGATTGATTGTGCTGCATCGGTCCAGATGGAAGCACGCAATCCGCCAGCAGTACTGTAGAGCAGAACGATAATAGCTCCGATCAGGATGCCCGACGAAGGTTCCCAGCCCAGTAATACTTCAGTGGCCTTGCTGCCGGCTTTCAGTTGTGCGGCAGCATAGAGGGTAAGAAAAAATACGGTGAGGATACCAACAATACGCCGTAGCAGGCGATAATCGGTATTATGCCAGTGACCGAGCAGACCACCGAATGAGTGAATCTTTTCAGAGCGTGAAACAGCATGAATTTTTTCCAGGGTCAGCAGCGATGCAAGCAGATCACCGATAATCCATCCTATCATCAGCCATATCGATGACAGCCCTGTATTGTAGGTCACACCGATCATACCGATGAACATATAGCCACTGTTGTTAGTGGCGACGGCAGAGAGCCCTGTTAACCAGGCTGGCATAGACTTACCTGCAACCAGATAGTCTTCCTGTGTTTTTCTGCTTTTTAGCATCGATGACAGACCAATAGCTAAAAATACGAACATAAAAATCAGGAAGCTAATAGTGATCATCGGTTATTAAGCGCTATTGATTGTTCAAACTTCAAACGAATGGCTAGAGTGTTTTCTCGTTTAACTGGTGGTCAATACGTCCAGACTGCCGAAGTGTCTCACTGCATCAGCCTGGACATCCAGTTTTATTCTATTCTCAGTAGCGTTTGCATAGCTTATCTGAACAAGCAGTGTACCAGAAAGAAAAATACTAAACTGCGCATATGCATCACCATAAATATGTGGTTATTCTATGCATTCATTATTCGATGAGCAGGTGCTAAAGGAAGTTTAAATTAAAAAGACGGTAGCCAGATTTAAGCCTTTACAAACGGAAAATGCCCACTTTCTTCAAAATACTCCGTAGCAAACTGGTACACCCGTTTATCCTCATCAATGAATTCCACTCCGGCTTCGGAGGTGGCACAGAGTACAGCATTCATGGATGTGGGTTTCTGACTTTTTAAAACCTGCGGTTTAAACAGAGCAATATTAATACCGCCGTCTATATCTCTGGCCGATATAAATTCGAAGGCTTTAATGCCCTGTTCTCGCATGGCTGTGCCCAGAGGCTGGGTATACTGATAAGAAGATTTATTGGTCAGCTGTTGCTGATGTTGAGCAAACGGAGGTTGATGCAAGTGCAAGCCTGTCGAAGTAAAGATATCTGCCGTAAAAGCGGTGTGCTGGGTAGTAAGATGACTGGATTTAGGCGGTATTTCCATGCCAAACCAGAAATACAGTCGATAATAGGCGGTTTCAGACAAAGCGGTTGGCAGACTCCTTGAACCATAGAACAGGCCGGGTTCATAGCGTTGCCCGAATCGAGAGCCATATTTTAGCGGAGGGTAGCGAAATGGCGTATAGAGTAAATAGGATAATCTTACAGCGGCTTTCGGGACTGGCGGCTTTGTCTGTTCCAGCAGGTTTTCCAGCAGGGCCTGTTCATCAAAATCATCCACCAGTTGGCTGGTGGCTATCTGTTCCTGTGATTCAACAACCCTGAAAAGCTGGCCTCTAAGTGTTACTGGCTTTGTCTTTTTCAGGCAAACATCCCAGTCAATTGATTTCAAATTTTACCCCGCATGGCATCCAGATACTCAACGACCAGAGCCAGACCGGTAATGGACATGATCTGCTCCGATGGCACGCCATGGGTATGACGATTAGCAGTGTGCATCCAGTGGCTGAGATCTTTGTCCTTACCCCCCATCAATACATAAAGACTGCGGTAACATCGAATGAGTAACAGGGCCAGTTCACCGGATTTACTGTGCGGGTCGATACCACGGGTAATTGAAGAGCGGTCTCGGCCAATCACATTGCCTATGTCTTCCCTGCTCAGGCCCAGTGCTTTTCCAGCCTTAACCACCGCTTTGGCCAGTACATGTTTTTCGTCGGGTTGTGCTTGTATTTGCGCTTTCATAATCCACCTGAAATATGATGCATATACATCATATTACACATTTTTTGATTATTTGCAACATTCAACAGCTATTTTCCATCTTGTCCTGGAAAAATGCAACTTCAATAGCAAAGAAAAAAATGCAACCATCAAAGGAAGACCTCCTCTAAACAAAAGTTTATTGAAACATCTGATAAAAATATGAAACTCCCCCTGTTAGCATTATTTATGATCAGCCTGTTCTCCAGCCCATGCCTTCTGGCCCAGCCCAGCCATGGTGATCTGCCGGAATACAGTATTCGTTACGACCCAAAACGAGACCCCTTCCAGGATGGCCGCGATGCCATCAAACTGGCAGATGCCACTCATCGGCGGGTATTAATAGAAGTAGGTGGTGACTGGTGCAGCTGGTGCCATGTACTGGATCGCTTTCTGGAACAGAACCCGGACATCAAACAGAAAATGCACCAGACCTTTGTTATGCTTAAAGTCAACGTCAGTGACAGCAATGACAACAACCAGTTCCTGGCTGCTTTCCCCAGACCTCTGGGCTATCCGCACATGTATATTGCCGAGAAAAATGGCAATATCCTGTTATCCAAGGATACTGCTGATTTCCTCAGCAACGGTAAGTACTCCAGGCAACGATTTCTCGATTTTTTCAGCCAATGGGCCGCAAAAAAATGACCACCTATACCATTTCTGCCAGCCGCAGGCAGTTCATGAAACTACTACTAACAGCGGCCGCCAGTTATCCCTTATCTGCTCTGGCCGAGAAACGTCAGCTTACAGGTACCCAGGCCGCAGAAACACTGGCCGAGCCCTGGCTGACCATTGCAGCCGTACAGCAACATCTGTTCCCGGCTGATGAAACCTCTCCCGGTGCTGAAGACATTAACGCCCTTAACTATCTGCAAACCATGATTCAGGCGCCGGATATCGAACAGGAAGAACGGGATTTCATTATCAACGGTGAAAAATGGCTCAATGGTATCGCCCAGAAAATCCATGCCAGAAAATTCATCGAACTGGATGAAGCACAAAAAGAAGCCGTTTTACGTCAGATAGAAAAAAGCCGGGCCGGTGAAAACTGGTTATCCACTCAGCTCGGATACCTGATCGAAGCATTACTGAGCGACCCGGTATACGGAGGCAATCCCAATGGCATTGGCTGGAACTGGCTTAAACATCAGCCCGGCTACCCCACCCCCAGTATCGAGAAAATGTATTACAAGCTGGGCAAAACCAGCTACCGGAGAACCAAGGCATGAGTAAACAGGATTACGATGTCTGCGTCATCGGCAGTGGTGCAGGTGGTGGCCCGGTGGCGCTTACTCTGGCTCAGGCGGGTCATTCGGTGGTGGTACTGGAAAAAGGCCCCTGGTTAACCGAACAGGATTTCTACAAAGATGAGCTGGCCTGCTGCCGGCACAGCACCTATACCCCCAGTCTAAATGACGAGCAACATGTCATTGAAGAACAGTACCAGGATGGCAGCTGGAGAGGTGAAGCTACTTCAGAATCTGGATGGGATTTCTGGAATGGTAATACTGTGGGTGGCTCCTCTAATTTCATGAGCGGTTACTTTTATAGACTCAAGCCCAAAGATTTTCGCCTGCTCAGCGAATTCGGCCCTATTGAGGGTGCAAACATCGTCGACTGGCCCATCAGTTATGAAGACCTGGAACCCTATTACACCAAAGTAGAATCGGTGGTGGGGATATCAGGACATGTGGTGTCACACCCACACCTGGAACCCCGTTCCACCAGAGACTTCCCCTTCCCTCCAACCCAGGAACATGCCCTGGCCCGTTACATAGACCAGGCCTGTAAACAGATGGGGGTAAACTCATTACCAACACCAAGAGCCATTTTGAGCCAACCGGCCATGGGCCGTCGCAGTTGTGAATACTCCGGTTATTGCGGCAGCTATGGCTGTAGCTCGGGCGCCAAAGGCAGCTCTCGAGCCGCCCTGCTCAATCACGCCATCGAAACAGGCAATTGCCAGATCAAAGCCAATGCCAAAGTCCACAATCTGATCAGCAATTCTAAAGGCAAAGTCGTAGCTGCGGAATATTACGATGAGCAGAATCAAAATCATCAAATTCGTGCAAAGATTTTCGTCGTAGCCTGTCAGGCCGTAGAAACCAGTCGCCTGTTACTGGCCTCAACCGGTCCCAGGCACCCCAATGGCCTGGCCAATAATCATGGCCAGGTGGGTAAAAACCTGGTGTTTTCAGCCGGGGGTTCCGGCACCGGTGATTTTGATTACCGTAAATTAGGTTCATCGGCCGCTGAAGAACTGAAAGCCTTAGGCCCCTTTGTAAATCGGGGTGTACAGGACTGGTATTTCATCGATGACAAAGAGCTGGGTGGAAAGCTCAAAGGCGGCACCATCGACTTTCTCATGCGCCATCCCAATCCTATCGCCAGAGCCATGCCAGAGATCTGGGACAATGATGACAAACTGGTCTGGGGAAAGCCCCTCAAACAGCAACTTAAATCCGTATTCCACGATTACCAGTACCTGCGTTTTGAAGTGTTCAACGACTGGCTACCCACCGATAACTGCTACGTCAGCCTCGACTCATCAGTGAAAGACAAATGGAACAGCCCTGTAGCCAAAGTACGTATTGGCTACCATGAACACGATCTTAAAATTGGTCGTTATCTAACCAGCAAAGCCGAAGCCATCCTCAAAACCATGGGCGCTGAAAATATTCGATCCAGTGTCAGTGGCTCCCCACCACAAAACCTGATGGTCGGCGGCTGCCGATTTGGGCTTAAACCGGAAACCTCAGTGCTGAATGCCGATTGCCGTGCCCATGATGTAGATAACCTCTACGTCACCGATGGTAGCTTCATGCCCACCGGTGGCAGTGTACCCTGTACATGGACCATTTATGCCAATTCATTTCGGGTAGCTGATATCATCAGGAAAAATATTTAACTCCTAAAAACAGGGACCTGACTGCGATGGTAATTAATTAAGCTTAAACGCTAAACAAGCTTAAATAAATGTTGCCATTGTTTGCGTTTTTAGAGTTAATTTTTTTGATGGTATATTTTTAATCAGGCAAGTGACATCCAGGCGGATCAGGAAGTAAGTTCATCTACTCTTAAATCGTTTAAATAGCGCTCTATAACCCCATCATGCAAGTGTGTATATTCGTCATAATTGAACATGATCATGCCACCAGATAACTCATACCAGGTGAAACCACTACTCCATTCCGGCACTACTGCTGTGCCCTGTGTCTTTCGTGGGAATAAATAAACAATCCCCCCATAATATAAAATATTATAGGGTTGCTCCAGTTGATGAAGGTTTTCTAAAAACTCCCAGGAATCTTCCGCCGTTTCAAAAGCGTGACATTCTGCCGGGTATTCCTTGCTTCCGCCATTATGCTTCCAGATTTTGCTGGTAACGGGTAAACCATCGACATCAACAAACATCTGGAAATGCAGGTGGTTCACTGATGCATAAGCCCCGTAACTGTTATAACCAAAACCTGTACCTGTAATAGTTTGATCCAGAAATTTAGTAAGCTCGACTATGTACTCATGTTCCGCCTGTTCAAGAAACTGAGGTTTACAGGCTATACTGTCGACTACCAGCAGACCATGTAAATCGGCAAATGGGTACTTGTTATAAAACAGGTCGACATGCCGATCCATCAACTTACCTTTCCAGAAGCACTCCTTGGCCATAAATGGCTTATTGAAATTGAAATCGTCTTCGTCGTAAGGTGTGTATATGCCTTCATGAACATACTGAGTGATACGTCTGGGCCTGAAAGACCTGAGATGATTGAACTGTAATTGCCATATTCCTTCATAACGAATTTCACTGGGCTTTACTGCCTCAAAGCCTATGGCATGCAGTTTAAGGAATACCAGCAGGTCTTCATCAACCACATCCAGATCGCGCCCGGCCATAAAATCATGACGACAGTTTTCATATATTTCCTGATAACACTGTTCCAGTGCGGACTTCATACTATCGAATAAATCAGAATGAGTAGTGGCATTAGCACAGGCCAGTATAAAGGGCCCTAACTCAACTTGCTCAGCAAGTTCATAAAGCCCTTTATTGAAGGCTTCTCTGAATACATGGGTGGATTTAAAAGGTGACGTCATAAAAGTATCTATTTTTATTATTGGTCAATATCGATAATAAATGATGCCTGATTAGTCATCACATATCACCAGTTGCTCTTCAATCAGACCATAAAAAGAACGGCCACCTGAAAAATACCAGCCCAATTGAGTTGAACAACTTTTACATTGTACAAATTGCCACTGGTATCCCGAAAACCAGCTATTAAGGGATGTTTTTTCGCCATTCACTTTACAGTTTTCGACCAGAATAAAGCAGCGAATTAAGAACTGCTGGTTATCTGGATTTGTTTTACTATGACTATGGCAGCCATCTACTTCTGCCTGCTGTTGATTGTCGGTAATTCTCGTGCCGCAAACTGCGCAGCATAATCGATAATGTGGCTGCTTAGTGATTAACTGCTGTTTGACTTTTTTCTTGCCTTTAATCTTAACAACAGACTCGAAGAACTCCAGAGTAATTTCCATAAGTGCCCCACCAGATTACTCTAACCAGTTATCCAGATAATAAATTTTCTGTCCCTCTGAAGATTTCGATGGCCCTATCACTTTTGCGGCAAAATATTTATTATCTGGATCGGCCAGTTCCAGGGCTTCAATATGGGAGGCAACCACCTGTACACAGCTTTCGGAAAAACGCCCTCTTGAACGCCTGGGTGCATAAACCACAGCAAAACGCACTTCGACCACTTTGGAATCACTATCGACGGTTATGCCTTTCATATTAAATTACTTGTACAGTATCCATATTTTTAAACTATAACAGGAAAGCTGTTTATATTGAAAATATGTTTTCGCTCTTAATAATC
>CBDULX010000161.1:0-7108 GCA_965368175.1 uncultured Gammaproteobacteria bacterium
CGCCATGCTTGCGAAAACACCGCTCACCATAAAGCAACTCAAAGTCGCCTGTCTGAAAGAAGTAGATCCAGATACTGACTTTCTGCTGGTGGAAGGCGCGGGTGGATTTTATAGCCCTATGTGCTCAGATGGCCTGAATGCGGATCTGGCACAGGCACTGGATTTACCTGTGGTTCTTGTTGCAGAGGATCGCCTGGGTTGTATAAACCAAATATTACTTAGCCTTGAAGCCATTATAGCCAGAGGTTTAAGTGCGGAGGCCATTATTCTTAATCGTATACAAATACCCACTCACTACAATCAAGATATGAATAACCATTCTGATCTGATAAAACTTATTGATCTGCCAGTTTATTTATTCAGTACCCCTGACGAAAACACATTTCTAGAACTCCTGACACAGTTAAACCACTAAGTAAAATATTATCCACCTTACTACTAGATACAATTTTTTAACTGGAAAGAGGCACTCTATCTTGTGTAATTTTTTTATTAATAATTCAAAACTGAATACTTGAAATTTCCCACTCGATATACCACACGCTGGCATACATATATCGAAACTGTAATTTCCTAATACAATAAATTCTTCATAAACACCATGCACTGATCATTACTTATGGTGCGCCGGAACAATATGCTTTCGAGCCAATGAGAACCGCTAAAAACGGTTTCCATTAAACCCGAAGTCAATTAGAACAAAACTTTATTTAACTTCCAGCAATTCCACATCAAAAACCAGTGTTGCATTGGGGGGGATTACACCACCAGCACCGGCTGAGCCATAACCCATTTCGGGTGGAATGGTCAGTTTGCGTTTACCGCCGACTTTCATACCACTAAAACCTTCGTCCCAGCCTCGTATTACCATGCCGGCACCCAATTTAAAACTAAAAGGATCATTTCTATCAAGGCTGGAATCGAATTTACTGCCATCAGTTAAAAATCCACTGTAGTGCACAACTACGGTACTACCGGCAACAGCTTCAGCGCCTTCACCAATCTCTATATCTTCACATATCAATTCAGACATTATCAGTCTCCTCTTTTTTTAAACGTTTGAAATAATCATTTTTCATCTTTACTACCAGGGCACTGAGTAAAAACACCGCCAGTAAATTGGGCAGAGCCATGAGGATGGTAGTGATATCCGCAATATTCCATACCAGATTGAGAGGTACGGCAGCACCCACCACAATTAACGAAGTATACAACACCCGGTAGGGCATGACCGCCTGTTCACCAAATAGAAAGCGAGCGCTGCGATCACCGTAATAGGACCAGGCGATCATGGTAGAAAATGCAAATAAAACAAGTCCGAAACCAACAATCACGGCGCCGCCGTTACCCATCGACTGGCTGAAAGCATAGGCGGTTAGCGCCGCACCCACAGTTTCGCTATCGGCGGTTAGATAGGCTCCGGTAACCACAATCACCAGACCCGTCATGGTACAGATCACCAGTGTATCTACAAACGGCTCCATCATCGCCACCAGGCCTTCTCTTACTGGTTCCGGTGTTTTCGCAGCGGCATGGGCCATGGGAGAAGAGCCCAGGCCGGCTTCATTGGAGAACAGCCCCCTGGCTACCCCCCAGCGAATGGCTTCGCCCACCGCTGCGGCACCAACGGCGGATACATTCAAAGCGCTGTTGAAGATAGTTGAGAAGGCAGCAGGTACCGCTTCCATATTCATCATCAGTACCACCAGTGCTGCAAACACATAAGTTACCGCCATAAATGGCACTATGGTGCTCGCTACTCTGGCTATTCGTTTAACTCCACCGAGAATAACCAGCCCTACCATTATCGACAGTATCAGGCCAATCCACCAACCCTGTGCCCTTAACTCGGGCCACAAGAAAGCCAGGCCATCCACCACGGAGTTAGCCTGCACTAAATTACCAATACCGAATGAAGCAATCAGGGCAAAGACGGCAAACACCATGGCTGTGCGACGCATTTTCAGGCCATGCAAGAGGGTATACATGGGGCCACCGGATACTTCACCCTTCTCATCAATTTCCCGAAACTTCAGTGCCAGCGTACTTTCGGTAAATTTTGTGGCCATACCAACGAATGCCGTCACCCACATCCAGAATAATGCACCTGGGCCGCCCAGTGAAATCGCGGTGGCCACACCTGCAATATTACCTGTACCAACGGTGGCCGAGAGTGCAGTAGACAGGGCCTGGAAATGCGTCACCTCACCGGGATCACCGGGTTTATGGTAGATACCTCGAATCAAACCAACAGCATGTTTAAACCCGGAAAACTGGATAAATCGTAATCGTATCGTGAGATAAAGTCCGGTCCCTACCAGAATCAGCATAGTAATACCGTTATTCCATAAAAGTGATGCCAACTTACCGGTATATTCAGTTAAAATATCCACCCTGAATCCTCATTATTATTTTGTGTGTATACGATATCATGAAAAAGCTGGAAATTTACTTCGAAAATATGCTTTGGCAGAGTCGCCTGATTGTCATCGCTGCTGTCATCATCAGCCTGGTTTCCAGCCTGGCAATGTTTTTCATGGCTACCGTGGATGCGGTATACATGATTAGTCACCTGACTGAATATCCAAGTCTGCTGGGTGAAGAAAGAGTCCTGCTGCGTAGCGCAACCATAACCCATGTCGTTGAGCTGATCGATGGCTATTTACTGGCCACGGTATTGTTGATTTTTGCCCTCGGTCTCTACGAGTTATTCATCAGCAAGATCGATCAGGCAGAAAGTGCAGAAAACGCTTCCAAAGTATTACTAATCCATAGCCTGGATGACCTGAAAACTCGCCTGTCCAAGGTCATTCTGATGATACTGATCGTTAAATTTTTTGAATTCGCACTGGAAATGCACTTTAACACACCACTGGATTTGTTGATGTTTGCAGCAGGAATTGCATTGATAGGCCTGACCTTATATCTGTCACACGCCAATGAAAACAGCAGCCATCAGGGGGCCGAGTAAGTCTGTATTCAGCAATATTTTGTGCCCCGAATTTTGTCTCTGAACGATCTCATAACAAAGCAAAAAACATGAATTTACAAATGTAAACTGCTCTGTCAGGTTGCTACTGGAGTCTGTAAAGGATTACTACAGGTTTATCTTTACTCCCAGCTATATGCATCTCGTAAAGAACTAAATAGCAGGGATACTCTATTTATTTTTATTTTCATTTTCCATCCAGTTCAACAGCTGTTGTCGAATCTGGGAATAACTTGTTTGCAATCGCTCAGCAAGGTCACGGTACTGCTCAGGATCAGGATTGCCCTCAGATGCCATATTCTCCAGTTGTTCAGATAACACTGACAGTCCATAGACCCCAAGGTTGCCACTGCTTGATTTCAGTGAATGAGCGTAACGCTCTATCTCTAATATGTCTTTTTCAATATCGGCTTTGTCAAAACCTTTCATATAAATATCTGCATCTTCGATAAAAGCAGGAATCAGGCGACCGAAGTACTCACCCATCATAGTACGCATACTATCGAGGTGAGCAAAATCTATATTGGTGTCACCCCCGGTAGATCGGTTTATATTAAGCGCAGATAAATCCAGGGATTCCAGCTCTTGTTCTGCATCCTCTTCATCCAGCAACCACTTATGTAATATGGCAACAATTCGTGATAATTTAAATGGTTTACCCATAAAATCATCCATACCAGACTCTATACATTTGTCACGGTCTGACGCCATTACATTGGCCGTTAATGCTACTATTGGAATATTTTTATAGGGTTCCTGTTCACGAATGATACGGGTTGCTTCATATCCATCCATTTCCGGCATCTGACAATCCATAAACACCATATCAAATGTGTTGCTGGCCATTTGTTCCAGCGCCTGAATTCCGTTATTGGCCACCACCACATCCAGCCCGAGCTCACTCATCATACCCGTAGCCACCAGCTGATTTGCAATATTATCTTCTACAAGCAGAATTTTTTTGCCGGAGAGATGAATATTACTGTCATCATTCGATGGTACTTCGTATACATCAGGTGTTTTATTCACATCGTGTTCCAGTCCATCGGTTTGTTTCTGAATTTCAGGCGAGACTGTATTTTCAATACTCACATCTGCTATATCAAGTAGTATATTAAACCAGAAAACTGAGCCCTTGCCTTCAACACTTTCGACACCAATATCGCCCCCCATCAATTCAACCAGACGCCTGGAGATTGCCAGCCCCAGGCCAGTACCACCAAATTTTCGGGTACCTGAACTGTCTACCTGGTTAAACGAAACAAACAGTTTTTTCTGCGCCTCTTCGCTAATACCTATTCCAGTGTCTTCAACTCTTACTTTTAATGTCACATAGCGATCGTTTTTCTTTTCACAAACAACACTAACACCCACGCGTCCCTGCTCGGTGAATTTAATCGCATTGTTCATCAGATTAAGCAATATCTGCCTGAACCTGATGGCATCCCCCACAAGAAACTCTGGACAGATCGGATCATAATTAACCGACAATAAAATACCTTTTTCATAGGCGTTATTTTTCAGTAATTCATAAACATCATTTACAGCCTGCTCCGCACTAAACGCACGCTGTTCGAGTACAAGTTTTCCAGCCTCAATTTTTGAATAATCCAGAATATCATTCAGCACGGTCATCAATAATCGTCCAGACTGATTCAGAACATTAACGTAATGTTCCTGTTTTTCAGTTAAATCAGTTTCTGCCAGTAATTGTGTCATCCCCAGTACACCATTCATTGGAGTACGTATTTCGTGGCTCATATTAGCCAGGAACTCACTTTTGGCTTTAGACGCTGCTTCTGCCTTGATCTGGGCATCGAGTATTTCACGTTCGTAACGTTTCCGGTCAGTGATGCTCAGACCTGCTCCCCGATAACCTTTTAAATCACCATCTTCATCAAACAGTGGTATACCATTAACGTGTTCCCACACATCTTCTCCGGCTTCAACAGTATCTCTATGCTCGATACTGAATGGGGTAGAATTGAGCGCCGAATTAGCAAGAGCCTGCTTTACTTTTTCTACATCATCCTTATGCACATAATCAAGCATAGATTGACCAAGCAGTTCATCGGCTGAAAAACCTTTTATGTCTTTGACACGATCGGTAATAAATGTGTATACAGCACTTTCATTCATCTCCCAGATATATTCACCAGCTGCTTCGCTAACATCGCGAAATCGTTGTTCACTTTCCAGTATTTTCTGAGATTGCTCCTGGCTGTGTAGCAACAAGCTGACATTTTCATACAAATTTTTATTCATGCGCTTACCGGCACCCACCAGAACACCGATAAATGCCAATATCAGCACGCCCATAGAGATGTATTGACCGCCGAGGAAAAAATACTCCAGCGCTAACACAGCCAGAATCGGCACAATAAACAACAGCATTGAACTCAATCGTGCAGACAGGCTGGTTACTGCGCCTGCACAGACACCGGCCAGAGAAATGCCAAGGATCAGTTGATAAAATGGCTGTTCAACAATCAATAGCGCGGATGACGCTAGGCTCCAGCTCAAACCAGCGGCCAGTGCGCCAACGGAAAATAGATTTTGCCAGTAAACAGACTGAATTTTATCCGGCTCTGCTTTGAAATAACGGTATGACATCAGTAAACGGAGTGCCGTAATGCTTAACAATATGGCGAACCAGATCAGCACCATGCCCTGACTTTCATGAACAGGCCATAAAATATAGGCCAGGATACAGGCCACTACCGTCGATCCGGGTATTGAATATCGCAGGGCTATATACAACTGCCGGGTCAGCTCTGCATTGATTTTCAGATGCTGGTTGTCTCTATTTCCAGTTATTATATTTTCGGGTTCAGATTTCATACACTTCCCGCAAGGACGCCCTTCATGACGATATTACTGAGTTTTCAATGGCTACTTGAGCAATTAATTATTTTTTTCATATATCTTATGTAATATAGGCGAAATTCAGCTCAAAATTAGCTAAATTAACCATTTTTTCACGATTTACTTAAAAAAAAGGGGGGCAATGCCCCCCTTTTATACAGTACAGCTAAATACTGTAGCTTATTTATAAAAACCAATCATTTTTTCCAGCGAAATGGGTTTGATTTTATCTGCATTACCAGCACAACCAAACGCTTCGTAGCGAGCTTTGCAGATGTCCTTCATCGCCTTGGTAGATTCTTTGAGGAATTTACGTGGATCGAAGTTTGAAGGGTTCTCTTTCAGATGTTTACGGACAGAACCGGTAGAAGCCATTCGCAGGTCAGTATCGATATTCACCTTACGAACACCGTGCTTGATGCCATTAACGATTTCTTCAACGGGCACACCATAAGTCTGACCCATATCACCACCGTAGTTATTGATGATTTCCAGCCAGTCCTGAGGCACAGATGATGAACCGTGCATAACCAGATGGGTATTGGGTATACGTGCATGAATCTCTTTAATTCGGTCAATACGCAGAATTTCACCGGTGGGCTCTTTGGTGAATTTGTAGGCACCGTGGGAAGTACCAATGGCAATCGCCAGAGCATCAACACCGGTTTTTTCAACGAAATCAGCCGCTTCTTCAACACCGGTTAGAAGCTGATCCATGTCCAGCTTGCCTTCAGCACCGTGGCCATCCTCTTCACCCATTTCACCGGTTTCCAGTGAACCCAGACAACCCAGCTCACCTTCTACAGAAACACCACCGGCATGAGCCATTTTCACAACTTCACGGGTAACATCTACATTGTATTCATAGCTGGAAGGCGTTTTCATGTCTGCCATCAGAGAGCCGTCCATCATTACCGAGCTGAAACCCGACTGGATGGAGCGCAAGCATACCGCAGGCTCAGAGCCATGGTCCTGATGCATTACCACTGGAATGTGAGGATACATTTCAATGGCCGCAGCTATCAGGTGACGCAGGAAAGGCTCACCTGCATAAGAACGAGCGCCTGCAGAACCCTGCATAATAACGGGGCTGTTAGCTTCGTCAGCAGCCTGCATGATAGCATGCACCTGCTCCATATTGTTTACATTGAACGCTGGCATGCCATAGCCGTTTTCAGCCGCATGATCCAGTAACTGGCGTAGTGATACTAATGCCATTCTAGTTCTCCTGGTTAAGTTTAATCGTCAGAATCT
>CBDULX010000162.1:0-7021 GCA_965368175.1 uncultured Gammaproteobacteria bacterium
GGCGTTTTTTTTGGATGATTATTTAACTTAAATTTAGTGTTTCTGTATCTTTGAAGTGGTAGATCAAAAGCATGGGTCCGCAAATGTACGCAAATGAACGCGAATAAAATCTAAATCATTATTTGGGTGAAATACGCAGTAGGCGTACAAACTAAATATTTGCGTTTATTCGCGTTGCCTGCATGGATGCAGGTAAGGGGCGTGATCAGGATGCAGAAGCTTTCATTTGCGGACTTAAGGCTTTTAAATCACTATCCGATTTCTGCCGCGGTCTTTGGCGTGATAGAGCTTTTCATCGGCACATTTGATCAGGCTTTGTACGGAGGGTTGATTAGAATCGCCCCTGTAGAAGCAGACACCTATCGATACGGTGATGTTAAGGTCACCGGCGGCGGACTTGAAAGGCCGCTGGTTGATGCTGCTGAGCAGTCGGTCCAGGGAGTTTGGTTTGAAATTTTCCGGTTTGGTGTAGTGCATGATAATACCAAATTCTTCACCACCCATGCGTGCCACCAGGTCAGTGGGTCTAACTGTACGTCGAATACGGCGGGTTAGCCCGATGAGTACCTCATCGCCGACGTCGTGACCGTAGGTGTCATTGACTTTCTTGAAGTGATCGATATCGAGCATCAGGAAACACACTCCGCCTTTGCGTGCTGAGGCATCCAGCAGGTGGTATTCCAGCTGACGGGTCAGTAAACGGCGATTACCGACACCGGTGAGGGGGTCGGTGAGGGCCATTTCTTCCAGATGCTGGATGGTACTTTCCATTTGTTTGGATGTTTCCAGCAGGTCATTTTGTAATGAGGCAATTCGTGCAGCGGCATTAACTCTGGCAGCCAGCTCATGAGGGTTGGGGGGTTTGCAGATATAGTCGTCTACACCATGATTGAACGCCTCTACCAGTGGGCCTATGCCTTCCTGGGCGGTAAACAGGATGACAGCGGTGTAGGTGCCCAGTTCTTCATCAATCTGGCGGATAATATCGGTGAGTTCCAGGCCATCCATTTCTGGCATTACCCAGTCGGCCAGTACCACATCAGCCCGATGTTGCTCCATGGCGTTTAAGGCCTGAGCTGCGCTTTCTGCGACTCGAATATTGCTGAATCCGGCTTTTTTGAGCGCGGCCTGAACCACGGCTCTACTAAATTGCATATCATCCACGATGATGATTGATATGTCTTTGTTCTGCATTGCGGATAAAATCGATTTGTCCTCAGAGCCTGTTTTATGAGTCTATTTGATGCCCATAATCAGATGGGCTGTTTAAAATTAAATATTCTATTGGCTCGATTTGTTCTTAATCTTACATATTCACCGAGTTTAGCCGTTTTCCTGAGATTTTTCAGTCACTTTTTGCAGTCCAGATCATCCCATTGGTTTTACGCCAGCGATTAATAATGTTGCAGAATAATTCTGCTGTTTTTACCGCATCATAGGCGGCTGAGTGGGCGTGTTCATTATCCCATTCGATGCCTGCTGCCTGCACAGCTCTTGATAACACGGTTTGTCCATAGGCCAGCCCCGCCAGAGACACGGTATCAAAGGTGCTGAATGGGTGAAATGGGTTGCGATTTAACTTGCAGCGTTCGGCAGTAGCGTTAATAAAACTTAGATCCATCATAGTGTTATGACCAACCATAATGGCTCGTTTACAGCCATTGTTTTTTAGCGAACTGCGGATGTGACGGAAGATTTCCGCCAGACCATCTTTTTCCGGTACCGCCATACGGAACGGGTGATAAGGGTCAATGCCATTCACTTCCATAGACTTGGGATCCATATTGGAGCCTTCGAATGGCAAAAGATGACGCGAGATCTGCTCATCAATGCTCACTATGCCATTCTCATCCAGTTTCAGAGTGACGGCTGCGACTTCCAGCAGGGCATCTTTTTTAGCATTAAATCCACCGGTTTCGACATCAATGACAACTGGCATAAAGCCCCGAAAACGCCGGGACATGGGGGTTGGTTTATTATCAGACATAATGGTTTATACTGGTGGTCACCGATCAAACAGGATCATAATCCCGTATGGAAAACATAAAGCTACTCATTGTACTGTTACTGCTGGCGATGGCTTCAACCGTGCAGGCAGACAGTCAAGCAGATTACCAAGGGCGCATTCTACACCCGAAAGGACTGTTGTGGAAAATCGAGAAGGCGGGGATGGCGCCCAGTTATCTCTATGGCACTATGCATGTGGGTGATCCCAGGGTGCTCAAGCTGGCGCCGGAAGTGGAGAAAGCGTTCAACGAGGCTGACCGGTTTGGTATGGAAGTGTTACTAAATTTTCAGGCTATGGGGGTGATTACCAGCGGCAGTTTCTTCAACGATGGACGAACCCTGAAGTCGGTGATGAAGGAAGTCGATTATCTACGTTTGATTGACCTGCTTGAACAGAAGTTTCAGATGCCGGAAATGGCAGTCATGCACATGCGCCCCTGGGTCGTTCTGGTTCTGCTGATGATGCCGGGGAAAGGGCAGGCAGATTCAGATTCGGCGCTGGATATGGTGCTCTATCGGCGTGCCGCTATGCGCAAAATTCCATTGCTGGGGCTGGAAACCGCAGAAGAGCAACTGGCTGTGTTTGAAAGCCTCAAAATGGAAGAGCAGGTATGGATGCTCAATAAATCGGTGGAAGACTACGGTATGATTGAAGAACTCTTCCCCTTACTGCTGGATAATTACCTGCGTCGCGATCTTGCGGGACTGGTTGAAATGCAGGATCGTTATATGTATCCGGAAAGTGATATAGATGATCGTTTTATGTATGAATTGCTGGATAAACGCAATATTCGCATGGTAGAACGTATGCAGGACTTTCTTAAGCAGGGTAATGCCTTCATCGCTATTGGCGCCCTGCACCTGCCAGGCAAAACCGGGGTTTTGCATTTGTTAGAGCAGCAGGGCTACCAGGTGGAGCCGATATATTAAGTTCAAATCAGTATGAAATTTATGTGGCAGAAAAAAGAACTAATATTTGCCACAGAGCCACAAAGTTCACGGAGGAATATAATATTAAATTCTCTGTGCTCTCAGTGACTCTGTGGCATAGGCTTTTATTTTTATAAAACAGATAAAACTATTTACATATAGTCAGCGGTATCTAAGCCTGTTCCAGTTTCCAGCTTTCTATTTCACCGGCATGTATGGGCACAATGCGCTCATCCCCAAACGGGTAGTCTTCCGGCACGGTCCAGTTTTCCTTTTTCAAAGTAATCGTCCCGGTGTTTCTTGGCAGGCCATAAAAATCTGCCCCATGGAAGCTGGCGAAGCCTTCCAGTTTGTCCAGTGCCTGGTTGTCGTCAAAGGCGCGGGCGTAGAGTTCTATGGCCAGTGGGGCGGAAAAGATACCCGCACAACCACAGGCATTTTCCTTGCGGTGTTTGGCATGGGGGGCGCTGTCGGTGCCGAGAAAAAATTTGGCATTCCCTGAAGTGGCAGCCTGAACCAGTGCCTGCCGATGCTGTTCTCGTTTCAGCACAGGCAGACAATAGTAGTGAGGGCGTATCCCACCCTTAAATAGAGCATTACGATTGTAGAGCAGGTGCTGGGGTGTGATGGTTGCTGCCAGGTTTGGGCCTGATTCGATGACAAAGTCAGCCGCATCCCTGGTGGTGATATGCTCGAACACCAGTTTCAACTCCGGGAAGTCTTTTAGAGTTGGAATTAGTACCCGCTCAATAAATATTTTTTCACGATCAAACACATCGACATTGGCATCCACCACTTCGCCATGCACCAGTAAGGGCAGTTGATGTTTTTGCATGGCCTCCAGGGTTTGATAACAGTGTTTGATGTCAGTCACACCGGCATCGGAATTAGTGGTAGCACCGGCGGGATAAAGTTTAACGGCTTTCACATGCAGGCTGTTGATTGCGCGTTTAATTTCATCTGCGGCTGTGTTGTTGGTGAGGTACAGGGTCATTAGCGGCTCAAAATCACTGTCTGCTGGCAGTGATTTAAGTATGCGAATCCGATAGTCCAGTGCCTGTTCGGTGGTAGTTACTGGCGGTGTCAGGTTGGGCATAATAATGGCGCGGGCGAACTGTTTTGCTGTAAAGGGGACGATATCTTTCAGCGTATCGCCATCCCGCACATGCAGGTGCCAGTCATCTGGGCGGGTGATTGTCAGTTTCATGTGTTACCAAAAGCAGATATGATCGAATTCTAATAATAACCGATAATGATTTATGGCAGAGCTTTTAATCCGTTTTTTAAAGATATGCCTGCTTAGCCAGGGCCCCCAGGATCTTCCGTATTCATCCACGCTTTTGCGTGGCACGCTTCTATTATATTTTGTGACGGGCCTGTTTGGGCTTTCCTCCATACTGACACTCGAGCAATCTCTGCCGGTAATGGTGGTTGAGCTGGTGTTGTTACTGACCTACGCAGGTCTGGTGCTGAGAGCGTTCAATAAGCCACAGCGTTTTGTACAAATGGTCAGCGCCCTGGCAGGGGTGGGTGCTATTTTTCAATTAGTGGAATGGCCCTTACAGTTATTGATTGCTTCGACCAGGTCCGGGACACAGATATCGCCGGAATTATCCATGCTCTTGCTGCTGGCGGTGAGCTGGAACCTGGCGGTATATGCGCATATCTTCAGAGAATCCTTCGGAATTCGTTTATTATCCGCCTTCCTGTTAACCGTGGCATTTGCCATTATCAATATCACGGTTCATCAGATGCTATTCAAAGATTTAGGAGTTTAAGCTTGCATATTCATATTTTAGGGATTTGTGGCACCTTTATGGGAGGGGTCGCGGTACTGGCCCGTCAGGCAGGTCACAAAGTGACCGGCTCCGATAGCAATGTGTATCCGCCCATGAGTACTCAGCTGGAAGCTCAGGGTATCGAATTGATGCAAGGATATGAGGCTAATCATCTGCAACCTGAGCCTGATCAGGTGGTGGTGGGTAATGTAATGAGCCGTGGCAATGCTGCGGTGGAATACATGCTGAACCAGGGCATGGCCTACAATTCTGGCCCCCAGTGGCTAGCGGAAAATGTGTTGAAAGGTCGCTGGGTACTGGCAGTGGCCGGCACCCACGGTAAAACCACCACCAGCAGCTTACTGGCCTGGATATTAGAATACGCGGGATTGTATCCGGGATTTCTGATCGGTGGCATCCCGGCTAATTTCGGTGTTTCCGCTCGCTTAGGAGAAGGCCCTTTTTTCGTGGTGGAAGCTGATGAATATGACACCGCGTTTTTTGATAAAAGATCCAAGTTTGTTCATTATCACCCGCGTACCCTGATTTTAAATAATCTGGAATTCGATCATGCCGATATTTTTGAAGATCTGGCGGCCATACAGCGTCAGTTTCATCATCTGGTACGCACCGTGCCGAGTGAGGGGCTGATTGTGGTGAATGCTATGGAGCCGGCCCTGGAAGAAGTGCTGGAACAGGGTTGCTGGAGTCAGACCGAGCAATTTGCGGATGAAGGAGACAGACAGTGGCTGGTTGATAATGTGTCTGATAATGCTCTGGATTTTGACGTCTTATGCGATGGCAAGTTGCAGGGCAAAGTAGAAGGCCAGATGCTCGGTCGTCATAATCGGCTCAACATGCTAGCGGCGATTGCTGCTGCGCGACATGTTGGTGTCCCGGTGGCCCAGTCTATTGAAGCCCTGAAACAGTTCAAAGGAATCAAGCGTCGCATGGAGCTGCGTGGAGAAAAGTCTGGTATCCGGGTGTATGATGATTTTGCCCATCACCCTACCGCCATTCGCGAAACACTGGAAGGCTTAAGAGCCAGTGTCGGCGTTGCAAAAATCTGGGCGGTGCTTGAGCCCCGTTCAAACACCATGCGCATGGGTGTGCACAAACAACAGCTGGCCGAGTCTTTGAGCAGTGCAGATCATGTGGTGCTATATCAGCCAGTAGGTTTAGAATGGGACCTGCAGACGGTGATGGAACAGCTCAGCATACCGGCAGATTTGCAACACAATATCGATGATATCGTTTCTCTGTTGAAACAGAACGCTCAAAACGGTGATCATATACTGGTGATGAGTAACGGTGCCTTTGGTGGCATACACCAGAAAATCCTTGATGTATTGTGAAAGAACTTTTTGCCACAGAGCCACAGAGAAAAAATAATTTGATAATTATAGACCCGGTTTTTTTACATAAATGACAACTTATAGCTGTATTAAACTAAGATTAATTAATCTCTGCGTTCTCTGTGACTCTGTGGCAAAAAAAAGACTTTCTAATGACAGATAAAAAAACAATTGTACTGGCGATTACTGGCGCTTCCGGTGTGCAGTATGCCGTGGGTTTGCTGGAATACCTGTTGCAGGATGGCCATAAAGTTTATTTACTGGTAACTCAGGCAGCGCAGGTGGTTATCAGTATGGAGACCGAACTTAACTGGCCCGGTGGCAGTCAGGCTTTGCAGGAATATCTGTGTCAGCAATATAGTGTGAGTGATCAGCAATTGAAGGTGTATGGTGATAAACAATGGGCCTCGCCAGTTGCCAGTGGCTCGTCGTCCATCGATGCTATGGTGGTTTGTCCCTGTTCTATGGCAACTCTGTCAGCCATCGCTGTAGGGGCCAGTGCCAATCTGATGGAACGGGGTGCAGATGTAATATTAAAGGAACGGAAAAAACTGGTGCTGGTACCGAGAGAAACGCCGTTTTCAGATATTCATCTGGAAAATATGCTGAAATTATCGCGTATGGGTGTGGTGATCATGCCCGCTAATCCCGGCTTTTATAATAAACCGAAATCCCTGGATGACCTGGTGGATTTTATGGTCGCAAGAATGCTCGACCACTTAGATATAAAACAAAATCTTCAACCTAAATGGGGGGAGTAATTTTGCTGTGTTACCTGCACTGAACAAGTTTCAGATATCAGGTTTAAAATGGTTTTTGCAATAGAACAAAAAAGACCGGCTCATATGAGTCGGTCTTTTAATGTCTAGGCGTCCATTGCAACGCTAACGTCTTCGGCCTGTAAACCTTTCTGGCCTTCAATCAAGTTGAATTCAACTTTCTGGCCATCCT
>CBDULX010000163.1:0-6937 GCA_965368175.1 uncultured Gammaproteobacteria bacterium
CGCCGATTCAGCCATGTATTACGCCAAGGATCAGGGGCGTAATAATTTTCAGTTTTTCAATGAATCCATGAATCAGGCCTCGGTTGAGCGTCTGGCACTGGAAACCAATTTACGCAAGGCCTTGTTGAATAAAGAACTGTGTCTGCATTATCAACCCCAGGTGAATGTTGCATCCGGTCGGCTGGTGGGGCTGGAAGCCCTGATTCGCTGGAAGCAGCCGGAACAGGGTTTTATATCACCGGGGGTGTTTATCCCGGTGGCGGAAGAAACCGGCCTGATTGCTGAAATCGGCGAGTGGGTACTTAAAGAGGCCTGCAAGCAGGGGGCGCAATGGGCGCTGGAGGGGTATCAACCGGTACATCTATCGGTGAATCTTTCAGCCAAACAGTTAAAGGATGACCGGTTGACCGATATGATAACCGAGGTGTTGCAGGAAACCCGGATGAACCCTCGTTACCTGGGGGTTGAGCTAACCGAAAGTGCCATTATCCTGGAACCGGAAATGGCTCTGGCACGATTGCAGAAAATCAAGGGGCTGGGTATTAAGCTGTCACTGGATGATTTTGGTACGGGTTATTCATCACTCAGTTATCTGAAGCGCTTTCCCATCGATACCCTTAAAATTGATCAGGCATTCGTGCGTGATGTGAAAATTGATCATGAAGATGCGGCACTGGTAAAAGCCATCATTACCATGGCTCATGGGCTGGGTATGGATGTGATAGCGGAAGGGGTGGAAACACAGGATCAACTGGCCTTCCTGGGAAGTAATGGATGCGATGCAATCCAGGGGTATCTGTTCAGTCGGCCTCTGCCGCCTGAAGAAGTAGTGGCCTTATTAAGCCGATCAACTATCTGATGGAGGTATACTGATCTTTTCCATCAGATAACATAAACAGTCCTGCCGTATAGCGGTGGTGTTTACCGTGAGCATCGAAGGCATTACCGCCTTACGCAATACAATTTCATGTTTTTCGTTATAGGCAAAGTACTCACGGCCGGTCTCATGTTCGTTTTCATCATATGTTTCAAGGTAGCCACTGCTCTCGGGCTCAACCCAGGCGAAGGCGGTGCCGGGTTTAAGTTCACAGAAGTTATACATTTCAATTTCAGGGTACAGGTTAATAGTGGCGTCATCGGCAAAACCGAATGAATAGCCTTCGGGAATCATCACCTGAACCACCGTGTGGTAAAGATTGATATGCTGCTGTGGTTCATTGGGCAGATGTTGCAGATTTAACACCCGATGCAGATAACGAGTGGCATGGAGCACACCATCCACTTCCCCTGACTGTCCGCATTCCAGGGTAACCGAAGGGCAGAATTGGGCAAAGGCTGCCGACTGTACACCCTTGGGGCTGGTGAAATAGACTACTGTATTGCTGAACATGCCAGCCAGGGACAGGTATCGATGATCCAGTACATTGATACAGCCATAATGAGGATTGCGACCCGTATTGTTGTGTATGTCGATACTGGCGAAGGGCTTTCGTGCACGCATGATGTCAGTGATCTGTTGCATCATGTGAGCTTCGGCCAGGTAATGCTCGTGGGTGCCGGGCCAGATCCGGTTATAGTCAATCTGCCGCTCAAGCCTGCGTTGGCTGGTAACGGCGGCTTCAGTATTGCCGATAAATATAGACAGGCTTCTGGGCAGTGTTTGTTCCTTATATTCATTCAATAAATTTTGCAATGCATAAAAGCCGGTAGTTTCATTACCATGGAGCAGGGTGGAAATAAACAGCGGTTGTTCGATGTCACCTTGCAGGTGAATTAAGGTCGGCTTTTGCAAAATATCGTGCAGATGTTCGACCTTGCAGCTTAGAAAATCCTCGGGCAGTTCATAAATTTCAGTAAACATTTTATTGGCTCACATAATCCCACTTATGCACAGGTTCATGGCTTTGTTGATTGGCGTAATAAGTCCGGGTCATGCACGCCATATCGGGTCCATGTTGTTCGATAAATTTACGTTGCCACTGGCTGCCGGTTTGTTGTGATTCCATACGGGCCTCGATGATACCCAGATAGTAGTCAATGTCGGCACGGTCTATACCCAGGCGATTGAGTCCGGTTTCCGCCTCGTCCAGCAGGTGGTTGAGCACCAGATGCCGGATACTGCAGCGTTCACAACCTGGCCAGCTGATACGGTCGTCGATGCCATGGCGGGCTGCGGTGTAGAAATTATCCCTGGCAGTGGCAAATTCCATCTGTTTGTCTGGCGCGGTTTCATGGTTGGCATAAAACTGGGCCAGTCCGTAGAACAGTGCCATGTTAGCTATATTATCATCGATGCTGGGGCCGCTGGCGATAACCCGATGTTCGATGCGTAGATGAGGCACACCAGCCGCATCAAATCCAAGTAACGGGCGGTTCCAGCGCCAGATAGTGCCGTTATGTAAACTCAGGTGTTTCATCTGGCGCAGCTCGGATTCAAATTTCATCGGTAATAACACCGGGTAATGATTCTGGTTTTCACTAAAACATTCCATCAATGATTCGCGCGCAAAGCCGGTGCCGAAACTAACTCGATGCAGCGGTCCTTTGGCCGCACCGCCGAAACCACCAATATTGACCGCCTGCTCGAATACCGGTATACGGGTTTCTGCCCACAAATCCTTGCCGAATAAATAGGGTGAATTCGCCCCAACAGCCACGGTAATGGCGGATATTAGAATCGCCGCATTGTAATAAGGCACGGCCATGGCCTGGGGAACCTGCATATGGATCTGTAGAGATGTTGAGGCAGCTTCCAGCATTACGTTCTGGTAACGACTTTGTAAGGACTGGCGTCCAGACAGTTTAAAATCAAAAGCCTTATCCTGATGATGGCGCAGAACCTGCTCGTTCAACGCATAATAGCGTTTCATGCGTGAAATATTATCCAGCGTTAGATGCCGCTCTTCCAGGGTCGGTAAGATACCAATGCTTAGCAGATGACAGTCCAGTCGTTCGGCTACCTGCTGGCAAAATTGCCAGTGGCTCTGGTAGTCTCGGGCAAAGTCTCGGAATATGTATTTATTCAACGTGTGTGGGACGGTATTGAGCTCGATATTGAACTGGGCCAGTTCCGGGCTGAGCAAAGGGGACTGTGCTTCATCGAGAAAAGCCTGATTAATCGAGCTAGGTTGGTAGTTGTTATTGAGTAACCAGGCTTCCAGCTCATAGCCGCCGACCAGATCCTGCTGGCTAAAGGTTTGATCCCTGAACCAGCATTGCAGTAACTGTGTTTCCAGCTCCAGCTGATGTGCGAAATGCTCAAAATCACTGGAGGTGAAGTGGCTGCTGGTAATTTCCTGACCCATTCATTGCCCTGTGATGTTTTGATTTATTTAAATATATTAGTCGAGCCAGGTCTGTTTTGCTTCTGTGGTTTGTGAGCTCGATGTTTTAAATGAAAATATGCGTTTGATTGATATGTTGTCAAGGCGGTTTGTGTGAATTTGCGCTAAAGTTTGCGTAAAACTTTATGAGAATACTGTACATTATTGATTTTAATAGGGTAGTATCGCAAAAAGCCTGCTATTATCTGTAGTCTGACAGACTAATAGAATACGCTTCCAAAGTATGAGGATGTGATGGATGGATTTAATGTATAAAATTCAGATAACAATTTTTAGTATCCTGATGATGGCTACCAGTTCGCTCTATGCGGGCAATCAGGGAGTTAGTGCATATTATGGGATTGGGCTCGGCGGTGCATCTGTCACTGACTCAACACTGGATGTGGCGCCTACCGGTAATATTTTCATTGGTATAGAAGAAGATGGCTGGGCAGTCGAATATGCTGCTTTTAAATCCACAGAAGCTGGATCTGATGACCCAGCTGTTGACTACACTATTTCAGGTAATCAGACCAGCCTGTCTTATCGTACTGTGGAAGGTGGTGGACTGTATTACAAGATGAGATATGGTAATTCGGAAGTAGATGTTGAGTTCAAAGATGATGTTTTGCCATTAATCGAGTCAAGCGGACAGGTATGGGGTCTGGCAGTGGGTATGCGTCTGGCCCGTGATGAGCGCCTGGAAATTGAGTATGGGGTCTATGTCCCTGATGAAGATACTTTGAATAACACTCACTTATTGATGTTCAATTACCTGTTTGGCGGGCCCAGTAGCGGACGTCGGTAATCATCAGTATCAGCTTTTATAGAACAGGTCCTTTACAGGGCCTGCTGATTTAACAGTGACTCCAGCCGTTCTCGAGTTCCTATATCCATCCAGTTTCCTTTATACAATTCAGCACTGATCAGCCCCTGCCGGGCATAATTGCGGAATAGCGGTCCCAGTGGGAAGATCCTGGCGGACTGGTCCTTGAAAAACTCCCTGTGATAGATTGCTATGCCACTGAAGGTATAAGCTTCCGTGCCTTCCAGTGCCAGCAAACCATTATTCAGATAAAAATCACCTTCTGGATTATGCTCCGGATTTTGAATCAGTATCAGATGGGCCAGCCCGGTCGGTGTTTTATTCCGCAGTGAGGCAAAGGGGTAATCGGTCCAGATGTCCCCGTTAATGACCAGAAAAGGCTGATCGCCCAGCAACGGCAGGGCATTGACGATGCCGCCCCCGGTTTCCAGGGCCTGCTCTTCTTCATTGGAGTACTGGATGTTGAGTCCATAGCTGGAGCCATCTCCCAGGGTATCGATGATCTGTTGTCCTAGCCAGGCGACATTGATCACCACTTCATTAAAACCCGCATTGGCGAGATTTATCAGATGATATTCAACCAGCCGATGCGGCCCTGCCTGGAGCAAAGGCTTGGGGGTGAGGTCTGTAAGGGGGCGCATGCGTTCACCTCGGCCAGCCGCCAGAATCATGGCTTTCACTGGATCAGGTCCAGTGTGGCCGGGTCGGCAGTTAACTGAAGCTGTTCGATTAGCTCGGCCATGGCCTGCAGTTCATCATAGCGGCGACAGCAGTCAATAACGTAGCTAAGGGTTCTTGGGATATCAGCGAGATAGCCAGCTTTACCATCCCGATGATTGAGTCGGGCAAAGATGCCAATGGCTTTCAGGTGCCGTTGAATGCCCATCAGATCAAACCAGTGAATAAACTGTTCACGGCTGATGTTCTGGCAGAGGCTGGATTGGTGCATGTAATAATCCAGCCAGTGGAGTACATTCTGTCTAGGCCAGGCTATGTAACAATCTTTTAACAGTGATACCAGATCATAACTGACAGGGCCCACCACGGCATCCTGGAAATCTATTACGCCTGGATTGTCATTATTAGTGATCATCAGGTTGCGAGAGTGGTAATCCCGATGCACAAATACCTGGGGTTGTTGCAGGGCGTTTTTACACAGTATATCGAAGCTTCGATTCAGAATTAGTCGTTGCGGTTGTGATAACTCAATACCCAGATGTCTGAGGAGATACCAGTCAATGAATAGTTGCATTTCGTTATTCAGTAGCTGGGCATCGTAATCGGGCAGTCCGTTGTTGAGGGTCTGCATGTTTATTATGGCGTCGATGGCTTCTTTGTATAGTTTATCGGAATGCTCATTATCGAGCCCTGCCAGATATGGTGTGCTGCCCAGATCACTGAGCAGCATGAACCCCAATTCCGGGTTGTAATGATAAATATGCGGGGCCTGTACGCCTACGGCTTCAATCATCTGGGCTACATGCACAAAGGCTGAACAATTTTCCTTGTCTGGCGGTGCGTCCATCGCGATCCATGTTTTCACCTTGTTACTGATTCTGAAATAGCGCCTGAAACTGGCGTCGGCCGACGCGGGTTCAATACTGAAGACCTGTATGTTCAGGTCATTCAGCAGCCATTGTCGCAGTTGTTCGAGTCTTGGATCTTGTACCATGAAGGAATATGAAACAGTTTTGTTATAATCGCAGGATTGTAACAGTGAATGAATTACAGCATAAGGGGATGTACATGAACAAACCGGTAGTACTAATCGGTATGGGTGAAATGGGTGGCGTGTTTGCCCGGGGTTTTTTGCGATCTGGTTACCCGGTTTTTCCTGTAACTCGCGCTATGAGTATGGCTGATCAGGCTGAACAAATTAGCGACCCTGAACTGGTACTGGTAGCTGTGGCTGAAAATGACCTGCATTCGGTGTTGCAACAAATTCCCGAGGTCTGGCGAGATAAAATGGTTTTACTGCAAAATGAACTGTTGCCAGCTGACTGGCAAAAGCATCAGCTTAAATCACCAACGGTGATCTCGGTGTGGTTTGAAAAGAAAAAAGGGCAGGATGCCAGGGTGATCATTCCTTCACCAGTATATGGGCCAAAAGCACAGCAGGTGCATGATGCTCTGGCATCTATCGATATTGCCAGTAAGGTTCTGGAGAATGAGCAGCAGCTACTGTTTGAGCTGGTGGTGAAAAATTTGTACATTCTGACCACTAATATTTCCGGGTTAGAAACCGCTGGCAATGTGGGTGAGTTGTGGGCACAGCACCGGGATGTGGCCGAAGCGGTGGCTAAAGACGTAATTGCCATTCAACAGGCGCTTACCAGTAAGACCTTTGATGTTAAATCTCTGATGGATGCTATGCTGGTAGCCTTCAATGGAGACCCAGAGCATATGTGTATGGGTCGCAGTGCACCGGGTCGATTGCAGCGAGCCTTGTCACAGGCCAGTGAAAAAGGTGTCGAGGTACCCAAACTGCAGGAGATTTCATCTGCAATCTAAATAGTCATTTTCAATGTGGCTATCATTGTTAATGGCCTGTATTAGCCATAAGCGGACTGATCAAAAATTTAAAATTTTGCCACAGAGTCACAGAGCGCACAGAGAAAACAGTCGTGGCTGTATTAGGGCGAACTTATAAAAACTCTGTGTTCTCTGTGCCTCTGTGGCAAATCTTTTGATTTTAAGTTAGCAAACGTCAGCTACAGGGTGTTTTTAGACGTTTATTTTTGTGGTAAATAACAGGGCCTTATTAAGCCTTTAACACCATCACTGGAGG
>CBDULX010000164.1:0-6787 GCA_965368175.1 uncultured Gammaproteobacteria bacterium
CGACATCCTTCAAACCACTTTCGGTTATCCTGAATTCCGTGCTCATCAGCAGGAAGTCATCGAACAGTTAATTCAGGGTAATGATGCCGTGGTGCTCATGCCTACAGGTGGTGGTAAATCTCTGTGTTATCAGATTCCGGCCATGGCACGCGGAGGTGTGGGGATTATTATTTCACCCCTAATTGCATTGATGCAGGACCAGGTTTCAGCTTTGCAGCAGTTAGGCGTGAAGGCCGCTTTCCTTAATTCATCACTGGACGCTTTCAGTGCCCAGGAAGTTGAACGGGATTTGCTCAGTGGTAATCTGGATATGTTGTATGTGGCCCCAGAACGACTGATGACCAGTCGTTTTCTGGCTTTGCTGGAGCGCTCCACTATAGCCCTGTTTGCCATCGATGAAGCCCATTGCGTATCCCAGTGGGGGCATGACTTCAGGCGTGAGTATTTACAATTATCGGTGCTGCATGAACGTTTTCCCGATATTCCACGTATTGCCCTGACGGCCACAGCAGATGAACCCACTCGAAAGGAAATCATCCTTCGACTGGGACTGGATCAGGCCCGGGTGTTTGTATCGGGATTTGATCGGCCCAACATCTGTTACCGTATCGAACAGGGTTCAGACAATGCTCGTCAGGCTTTATTAAAGTTTATTCGTGATGAGCATCCGAATGATGCCGGCATTGTGTATTGCCTGTCGCGTAAAAAAGTTGAGCAGGTGGCAGACTGGTTGAGCAGTAAGGGGCTAAAAGCACTGCCGTATCATGCCGGCCTGTCTGCTGAGCTACGAGCTAAGAATCAACATCAGTTTCTCAATGATGATGCAGTGATTATTGTGGCTACCATCGCCTTTGGTATGGGTATAGATAAACCCGATGTGCGTTTCGTGGCACACCTGAATTTACCCAAAAGCCTGGAAGCCTATTATCAGGAAACGGGTCGTGCCGGACGAGATGGTTTACCGGCTACGGCCTGGATGATGTACGGTTTGCAGGACGTCATTATGCTCAGGCAGATGATGGAAAATTCCGATGCCGATGAACAGCACAAACGTGTCGAGCATCATAAGCTGGAAGCCATGCTGGGGTTTAGTGAACTCACCACATGTCGTCGTCAGGCGCTGCTGAAATATTTCGACGATCACCTTGAACATGCCTGTGGTAATTGTGATACCTGTCTGTCACCGGTGGAAACCTGGGATGCTACCGAGATCGCACAAAAAGCATTATCCACTGTATACAGAACCGGCCAGCGTTTTGGTGTGAACTACCTGATCGATGTTTTACTGGGGAAATCGACTGAACGCACACAGTCTTTTGGACATCAGCAACTGGCAGTTTTTGGGCTGGGTAAGGAACTGGATCAAAAGCAATGGCGGGGTATATTCAGACAGTTGATTGCCCGCAATCTTCTGGCAGTAGACGTTGAAGGTCACGGAGGCCTTCACTTAACTGAACAATGTCGACCCTATTTACGCGCTGAGCAAACCCTGATGTTGCGTAAAGAAGTCAAACAGCTTAAAAAATCCTCTGCCAAAAATCGCCAGAGTGTGGTCAAAGAAAGTGAGCAGAAGCTCTGGGATGCATTACGAGATTGTCGACGCAAACTGGCAGATGCACAGGAAATACCACCCTATCGGATTTTTCACGATGCCACATTAATGGAAATGGTCAGTCATTTACCTCTGAACCATGAACAGTTTGCCCGCATCTCTGGCGTTGGTGAACACAAACTGGAAGCCTATGCGGATGATTTTCTACAGGTACTACGTGATTATCATGATCAACTAAAGAGTGCACCAACAAATACCGATACGGTGGCAGAAACCGTGCAATTGTTTAATTCCGGTATGAATGTGGACACTATTGCCAGCCATCGTAATCTGTCAGCAACTACCATTTATGGACATCTGGCCAAAGCCATTGAAGCCAGCCAGATTAAACTTGAAGATGTGGTGGCTCTGGATCAGCAACTGATCCAGTCTATTCAGGATATGCTGCTGGATATTGGAGAGGCCGGCAATCGTATCAAACCCGTATTCGAAGCGCTTGAGGGTGCTTATGACTATGGTGTGTTACGTTGTATCAATGCCGACACTCGAGTGTGACTGATTTTCAATCTATTTATTAAATTAACGATTCATTCCAAACAGGGTTCTACTTATGATTAATATGGAAGATGTACTGGGTATGCTGATCGAGCAACTCAGCCTGTGGTCTCCCAGGATTGGTGGCGCAATACTGGTATTGCTGGTTTTTTATATCATGGGCCGAATACTGCTGCGCCTGATAGACAAAAACATGTCCAGATTTAAACTGAATATACACCTGATGATGCTGATCCGTCGGGCTATACGCGTTACATTAATGATCATTGGCCTGATAACCGCGTTTGGCACATTGGGTATAGATATTTCTGCCCTGGTCGCCGGCCTGGGCTTAACGGGTTTTGCACTGGGTTTTGCTCTGAAAGACACCATTTCAAATTTGTTGTCCGGCGTCCTGATACTTTTGTACCGTCCGTTTGAAATTGGCAGTAAAATTGATGTATCCGGACATCAGGGTAGAGTCACTTCTATAGATTTACGTTACACAGAACTGGAAAATGATGGGCAGCGAGTACTGATACCTAATTCAAAACTGTTTACCGATCCAATCAGGGTAATGAAATCGTCTGATTGATTTAATATCTTTAGTTTTAAGGCGCTATATTTTTAACTATACTTCAAAAACAACAATAGCATTAAGCAAAGGATAGCCCATGTCTATAACAACAAATTACTTACGTCTGCTGTTTCCTGCCTGTCTTGTTCTTAGTCTAATCTCCCTGCCTTTGCATGCCGCGGATACAAACACCCGTACACTTGTAACAGGTGCCGCTTTTCATGGTAGCAATGGCATCCGACTGTCCCCGCAGGGGCTGGTCTACGTTGCCAGTGCTGTTGGCAGTCGAATCGATGTACTGGATCCAGCCTCGGGCAAACGCCTTCGATCGCTGGGACCGGAACAGGGTGTGTGGGGGCCGGATGATCTGGCCTTTGGACCGGAGGGTGCTCTGTACTGGACAGCCTTTTTTACCGGTGAGGTTGCCCGGCTGAATGGCGAGGGGCAGGCCGAAATCATCGCTCGAGTTGGAGAGGGCGTCAATGCGATCAGTTTTTCAGACGAAGGTCGATTGTTTGTCAGCCGTGTTTTTCTGGCCGATGAACTGTATGAGATCGACCTTAAGGGCATGCAACCTCCGCGCCTGATACGCCAGGGAATGGGGGGCTTAAATGCCATGGATTTCGGAGCGGATGGTCAGCTCTATGGTCCGCTCTGGTTCAAGGGACAAATTGCCCGCATCAATGTCGACTCGGGCGAGCTGACCGTCATCACTGATGGACTGGACACACCATCAGCTGTTAAATTTTCTCCAAACGATGAGCTGCATGCCCTCGATCAGCATCAGGGTACATTGCTGCGAATTAATATTGAGACCGGCGAGAAAACCGTGGTCGCCAACCCGGGGGCGGGTGCTGATAATCTCGACTTTGATGAAAAAGGCCGGGTGTATATCAGCAATGCACATGAAGGCAGTGTAAGTCTTGTACTCCCCAACGGCAAAATGCGTGCATTAAGCACTGGTGGACTCAGCATGCCCGCTGGCATTGTTATTAATCCGCAGGGTGAGCTGGTGGTCGCGGCGGCGCAATCACTACGTCACTACAATGCGCAGACCGGTGCCGAGCAGTTTGTCCTGCACACTGCCATCGGCGATCCCAGGACCCTGGCTACACCTCTCACAGTCAGCGCCTTCGGTGAGCAACAACTGGTAACTTCCTGGTTTTCCAATACCGTGCAGATATGGGATCCAGCCAGTCGCAAAGTCCAGGCCAGCTACCAGGATTTTAAGTTTCCGCTTAATGCTGTTGCCAAGGACGGTGACATTATTGTCGCGGAACTGGGTAGCCATCGTGTGGTACGTCGCAAGGTGGGATCGCTGAACTCAGAAGTTCTTATGGATAACATCCCAGTGCCTACCGGACTTGCCGCGGCTAATGACCAGCTCTATGTGGCCGACTGGTTAACGGGAACGATTTACCAGCTCCTGGTCAACGGACAGCCCATGCAAACACCCCATCCTGTTATCACCGGACTTAAACAGCCGGAGGGCATGGCGTTGGATGCCCTGGGCCGACTACTGGTGATTGAAACCGGGACACAACGTCTGCTACGCATAGACCCACTGAACCCACAGATAGAAGTGCTGGCTACTGGATTATCTACTGGATTACAAGGCCCTCCGGGTTCTCCACCGAGCTGGTTACTCAGCAGTGTTGTGGTAGATGCCTGCGGTCGTATTACGCTTACCCAGGATTTGACTAACAGTTTGTTGAGAGTCGTGCCGGCTGATGTCATTGCTGGATATTGTGAAAAGTCAGGGACGCGGCGTAATTAGACAGGCTGGTGAATTCAGATTATTATTAGCATTTTTAAAAGCTTGAATATTCGCACTTTAGAGTGAAAAATGAATATGAAAAGTCACTAAGCTAGGGGGCCTCTGATCAAGTCGTGATTGTTTTACGCTGGCCAAAAACGTCCAAATTTCCCCGAAGTTCGTTGCAATAGAAACTGATTACGGATATTTATTTACCACTGAAATAAGCGAGTGCTATGGTTGAAATAAATAACCGTTAGAACCAGTGCCGTCAGCAACAACAGGGCAAGAACAATCATCCACTTCCTGTTCCCTGTCGGTCCTTCCAGCTTTTTCAATTCTCTGCCAACATGTTTGACAGCGGCTTTAAAGGATGGTCGGTCAGCTATTTTCCTGACACTTTCCTCATGGATGAGTTTGTTTCGAATGGTCGCGATATAGCGAATACGTTTGACCAGTGCAGTGGGGATCTTGCCTTCTACACTGGTAACTTTTTCATGCAAGCCCTTACCCTCTGCACCGAGCACTCTTTCTAATGTCGATTCTATCTTTTTTGAAGATTTTATTGCCAGATCTATGTCGCTCATAATTACCTTCTAAAACCTTTTTCTCTCACGGAGTATCTTTGCCTGTATGGAGCATACTCGAGTCGGCAAGTTTTAGGAAGTCCCGTTGTATCTGATTAATAGTTGCTACTGATATGGCAGCCCCAATTTCATTGATTATTTAAGCAGCTGTTTATCTGACGGTTAAGTAAGCAGGCTTAATCAGAAGTTCCCCTGGTCCTGATATGGAAAAATATTGAATCAGCGAATAAGGAACCTGGTCGATACTCTCTATAGATAGAAAAATACACTGTTTCTGACTGTGTTTCTATCGAAACTCAAATAGTGATCTGCTTCACATTAATGTTATTTTTTTAATGGCCGGAATCGGTTCAAAGTAGATTTTATATTCAGTTTTATGATGGCTCCAATTTCATAAAACTGTCAGTTATCACCTGTTATATTGGTGATTTTCCCGATGGATAAATATATCGTTTCATGGGCGATATTGTTTTAATCTAATAATCTGACTGGTCAAAATCAGTTATACGGTACTTGTGCATTTTTCTGTAAATGATAATGTGACTATCATTCATCTAACTTTTTGATATATGCGTTTTATTTGTAAGTGCTATTAGTCAAAATAAAAAATCTAGCACAAGAAAAAGCAAATTTTTATAAAATATTGATGACTGTCTGTATTTTATGCTCAAATAAAAAATAGCCGATTATAAGATGATTAACAGGTCACAAGGCCCTTTATATTCTGTGCTACCTTCCCCCCAACGAACAATGTCACAAAACTGATATTTCTGGAATTTTTCGGCGATATTGAAATATTATCGCACATCAGCTTTATGTTTTATTTCATGAATGTGATTTTTAAGTATGCGTAACTATAAGTATTTTTTTATTATTTCAGCTTTGTTTTTTAATACACATTCATTTGCATGTGAATTAACTGAGGAATATAAGGAAATAAAAAGTCTGGTATTGAGTGAGGCATTAGAGCCATATACTGATTGTACCAGCTCAATATCTAAAGCCAATTACTGGTATAAATATGTACAATGTCAGGTAGCCGGTGATGGGGAAAACATAGTCGGGCGCTGTGCCGATATTGTTATGAGTGATGACATTAAATATAAGCAACTCGAATTAGATTCGAGTTTTTGCCAGCACTTAAAAATAAGTAAAAATGATCTTATCGAATATTTTGAATGTACTTTGAAGGAGGAAAATGTTAGAAAATGCAAATGACCTTAGCTGTAACTTAAGTCATTCTTAACTATTTATATTAACACCGCTGCTGTCACGTGCTTATCTCTACCAACTGGTCAAAGTTGGTATCAGGCTAACCTGTTTACATATTGCACACAAATTCCAATAATTTTAGACCCTCATGCTAAAAATCCTGTAGAGTTTGTAACCACTTTTGCATATTATGCATCCAAGTTACTATTAGATGTTTTTGTTATGAAAGAAACCTGGAAAGACGCCGTTTACCGGCAACGAGTAGCCCTGGCTAATCGCCTGGCCCAGCCACTTGGGGCGCTTGCTGCAAAGTGTGAGCCGGTATGGGGTGATCGCGAAGGGCTTAACAGGGTACTGACGGAGAATTTCTCCACTGTCGCCAATGGCCTGTTTATGTACGCACTGGATACCCAGGGCATTCAGTTGTCAGATAATGTCAGTACGAGGGGCCTGGTGCCTGAGCACTACGGACGTGATCGTTCAAAACGACCCTATATGCGTGAAGAGGTTCCAGCCTGGGGTTTCCTGCTGTCGGATGCCTATCTCAGTCTGCGGGCTAACAGGCCTTC
>CBDULX010000165.1:0-6748 GCA_965368175.1 uncultured Gammaproteobacteria bacterium
GGTGTTTAGAGTCATTCAGTATAGTTCTGACTTGTCAGATTAAGTATAATGCTATTTACAATTTTTCAGATCAGGATTGAACTATTACAAGTAAAGGTTTAAGCATAAGATGAGTGAATCTCCTTATATTTTCGATGTCACTAGTGATAATTTCCAGCAGGGCGTTATCGATAATTCACATAAAGTTCCGGTAGTGGTCGACTTCTGGGCAGACTGGTGCCAGCCATGCAAAATACTCATGCCCATACTGAGTAATCTGGTCACTGAATATAATGGTGGTTTCGTACTCGCCAAAGTAAACACAGAACAACAGCAACAGCTGGCCACTGAGCATGGTGTGCGCAGTATACCCACCGTTAAAATATATCGTCACGGCAAGGTGGTCGATGAGTTTACCGGCGCTCAGTCCGAAGACTTCATTCGAGCTATTCTTGATCGATACATTTCTTCCGAGGCTGATGAAATTCGAACTCAGGCAATGCAGGCCATTCGCAATGGCGATCGAGCTAGCGGCCGCAAATTACTGGAAAAAGCCGCAGAACTGGAACCCGACAATGCCAGTATTCAGATTGACCTGGCCCACCTGGATGCTGAACAAAAAAATTATTCTGCCGCCAGTGAACGTCTGCAAAACCTGGGTATTGCAGACAGAGATAGACCGGAAGTTACCGGTCTGCTGGCAAAAATGGAATTCGCAGCTACGGCTGAAAGTGTGGCGGATAAAAAAAGCCTGCTGGCCGACATTGAAGCTAATCCCAAAAACTCAGAAGCCCGTTATCAGCTGGCAGCAATTTCCATCACCGATGGGAATTATGAAGCTGCTCTGGACCAGTTGTTACAAATACTCATTCGCGATCGTCAGTATAATGATGATGCAGGCCGTCGAGGTATGTTAGCGATATTTGATATGCTGGGAAATGAACATGAACTGGTGGGGACATATCGTCGTAAGATGTTTAACGCAATGCATTAAGTTTTTTTATAAGAAATAACTGACGCCCATATAAAATAATCAACAGAGCTGTTGTTAATCCTCTCCTGGTGAATACCTTCAAGCCCACAAAAATACTTTCAGGCGCAGGCTAAAACTATTGTTCACCTTACTGTTAACCCCAGCAGTTCCCCGGCTGAATGAAGGAGCCTGTCAGCCTTAACAGGTTTAGCCAGGTAACAAATACCCATATTTTCGGCGTCATGGGCGTTAATGCTTTCACTAAATCCACTACAAAGAATCACTGGTAATCCCGGTCGAATCTCTCTGAGTTGATTTATCAGTTCCAGGCCACTTAGACCTGGCATAGTCTGATCGGTTACCAGCAAAGCAAACTTATCCGGTTCTGCCTGGAATAATTTCAATGCTTGCTGGCTGTCCGTTTTAATTGTTGGCTGGTAGCCATGTAATTCCAGTAAATTACCAATATATTCGGCCAGCATTGGTTCATCATCCACAACCAGTATATGCCTGCCTGCACCTTGTAGCACTACATCTAATGATTGATCTAAATCGGGCGTTTCAGGCTTTTCGAGCGTTTCCACAACCGCTGGTGGAAACAGTAAACGAATAGTGGTGCCTTTACCCATTTCTGTTTCTACCAGGGAATGCCCTCTATGACCACTGACTATACCGTGCAACACAGACATGCCCATGCCTGTTCCTTTGCCAACCGCTTTCGTAGTATAAAAAGGTTCGAAGAGATGTTCGAGAATTTCAGGCGTCATACCACTGCCAGTATCAGTTACAGACAGCTCAATCCAGTCACCCTTAATCCATTTATGACAGCAGGCACACTCTGTATCTATGTCTCGGTGCCATCCCAGATTAATTGTCAGAGTACCAGCACCGTCCATGGCATCTTTTGCATTGATGCAGAGATTCATTATCAGTTGCTGTAATTTAGCCGGATCCATCACAATGCTGGGCAGGTCATTTTCACAGTTCAATTTAATTTTGATGCTACTGGGTAAAATAGACTGCAGCATCTTAAGGTTTTCTTTTATCAGGGGGCCAAACTGAAGCGGTCGCTCATCCCAGTTATCACTGCGGTTGAAAGTAAGCATCTGAGTGACCAGATCTTTTCCTCGCTCTGATGCTTGCATGGCTGTCTCAAGATAAGACACCATTTTTTCAGGAGCTTCATGGCTATAACGATCAAGTGCCATATCGATATAGCCCATGATAATCCCAAGTACATTGTTAAAGTCGTGAGCAATGCCACCGGCAAGTTGTCCCAGAGCTTCCATTTTGCGGGCCTGACTGAGTTCCCGCTGTAGCCGCTCCTTTTCAGCTTCAGACTGTTTGATACTGGTGATATCCGAAAAAATCCCTACATACTGACTCAGCGAACCATCGGGATCATAAATGGCGTTGATGGTCAGCCACTCAGGGAAAATTTCACCATTTTTGTGCCGATTCCAGATCTCTCCCTGCCAATGACCATAGCGCTGGATTGAGGACCACATGCCTGAATAGAAGGACTGATCATGTTTTCCTGAACTTAACAAAGAAGTTTTACGCCCGATTATCTCAGAGGCCTCGTATCCGGTTATGCGTGTAAAAGCCGGATTAACCGATATGATAATATTATCTGCATCGGTTACCATAATCCCTTCATTGGTGTGCTGGATAATCGCGTGAGCCTGGTGAAGTTCAGTCTCAGCCACCTGTTTCTGCGCAGCCAGCTCACGTTCGACCCGGGCTCGGACCAGACTCATGTTGACCATAAATTCCATTTCACGCTGGCGGTAGGGTTTGAGGAGATAAGCGAAGGGTTTAGTCCGCTCGGCCCGTACCAGCAATTCGTCACTCACATGGGAAGTCAGAAAGATAACCGGTATAGCATGCTCCTGATTAATTTTCTGGACGGCCTCAATGCCGTCGATTTCACCAGACAATACGATATCAACCACCAGCAGGTCGATCCCTCCCTGATTCACCCTGGCTATCGCCTCCTCACCTGAGGTCACCACATCAGAAATCAGATGCCCTGCCTGCTGCAAATGAAGCCTGAGATGTTCCGCCTCGAAGGGATCATCTTCTACGATTAAGATGTTGCCACTTTCCACTATTTCCACCATTTCTGATCCATACTATCCAAGTATAACCAATTAAGACTACAATAATTAAAACCCCTGCTTATGACAAGGGAATAAAACTGATAATACGAAACCAGATTTGATGAGAACAATACATGCCTAATTCTGAGGAAATCCAGCAACAATTGGACTCTCTGAGAGATGAATTTTCTGCCAATCTGGTTCAGCGTGTCGATCAGATGGTTACCGATCTCAATTTACTGAAAAGCCAGGATGATCCATTCAGCTCCCTGGATGAAATATTTAGACAGTTCCATAACCTGAGCGGCTCAGCTGGCACTTTTGGTTTTAATCGCCTGAGTGAGCAATCACGCCAGCTCGAATTAATCCTCAAGGAATTTATCAATAACCATACACTCCCTGATGCCAAAACGATCGATTATCTTAACTCGGAAATACAAAAACTCCATGGTTTGATTAGTCAGGGAACAGACGATCAACCCTGTTCTATCACTCAACCTGAGCCTCTGCCTTCACCGAGAAAAACAGAACGAGAAGTGTATGTAGTTGAGGACGAGCCAGTTCAGGGTCATAAACTTTGTCTTCAACTCAATCACTATGGTTTTAAGACTCGCCTTTTCCACTCGCTCACTGAAGCCAGCCTGGCGATTCAGCAGGAAATGCCGGATGCACTTGTGCTTGACATTGCTCTAGAAGATGGACGGCTAGCCGACACTGATCTTGTCAACAGTATTCAACAGCTGCAGAAACAACCAGTTCCATCTATTTTCATTTCTTCTCATAAGGATTGGGCGTCTCGTCTTGCGGCTGTGCGTGCCGGCGGTACAGCCTTCTTTAATAAACCGGTAGATGTTTCGATGCTTGTGGATCACCTCGACCGAATTACCCAGCGGCTGGAGCGTGAACCCTGCAGGGTCCTGGTGGTGGATGATGCTTTAGAACTGGCACAGCATTATACCCTGGTGCTACGCCAGGCTGGCATGCATGCAGAAGTACTGACTGAACCCTCATACATTCTGAAAAAGTTAGAGAACTTCAATCCAGAACTCATCCTCCTTGATTTCCACTTTCCCGGAATATCGGGTATGGAGATCGCGCAGGTACTTCGCCAGCATCAGACTCATTTCAGCATACCCATCGTTTTTCTATCCACTGAAACGGACCGTGACATCCAGTTGAAAGCATTACGGCAGGGAGATGATTTTCTGGAAAAACCGATACACGATGCCCAGCTGGTGGGTACAGTAGAATCGCGAATTGAGCGAGCCCGAGCACTCAGTCAACTCATGTATCACGATGGACTAACCGGACTGTTGAACCAGATCACTCTGAAACAACGCCCGGAATCCGAGCTTGCCCGCAGTCAGCGACAGGATAAGCCTCTTAGTTATATCATGCTTGATCTTGACCATTTCAAACAGATTAATGACCGCTACGGTCATTCAGCAGGAGACCGGGTACTAAAATCTCTCGCACAGCTGCTGAGAGAACAGCTACGTAAGTCTGATCAGACTGGACGGTATGGCGGAGAGGAATTCGGCATTATAATGCCCGATACTCAAGCGATTACCGCCTGTGAAATTATAGAAGATCTACATAAACGCTTTGCACAATTGACCCACCAGGATAATGGTCGGGAATTTACCTGCAGTTTCAGTGCAGGCATTGCCTGCGCGTCGGCTTTCGGCGAGGAAAAAAACTTGATAGAGGCGGCTGACGAGGCCCTTTATCAGGCCAAAGAAATGGGTCGCAATATGGTTGTCCTCCACAAAAAGTGTCAATAGTGAAGAAACGAATCCAGACATATCTCAATCGCAATACACACTGGGCAGTGTTGCTAGGCGGCCTGGTGCTCAGTTACCTGGGTTTTCAGGTTGCGGTGGAACTGGAGCATCGTACTATCCAGTTAGAACAGCAAAAAATTACCTACCTGGCTGTTAATGCACTGAGTAAAGAGCTGGAAATCAGCCAGGGAATTCTTTCGAGCATCCGCAGATTTTTTCTTGCCTCATCCCATGTCAGCAGAGAAGAATTCTTCCTGTTCACCCAGTCCGAACTCACTGCCCGCCCCTCGATCCTCGCGCTGGAGTGGATTCCCCATGTAATGGATATACAGCGGGAAGAGTTCCGGCAGCGAGCGCTTCGGGATGGGCTGGTGGATTTTGACATCAAAGAACGCAATTCCCAGGGGGTAATGATCCCGGCAAAGCAGCGTTCAGAATATTTTCCTGTCTATTATGTTGAACCCATGAACAACAATACCGCCGTTCTGGGTTTTGATCTGGCATCCAGTGAGCAACGCCTGGCCAGCCTGGAACTGGCCAGGCAAACAGGTCAGGCTCAGGCCACCGCCAGTATTAGCCTGATGCAGGAGAGTGGGCAACAGAAAGGTTTTTTGATTTTTCAACCGATATTCATACCGGCTAATGACGAACTTGACCCTGAAAAAACTTTATTTAAAGGATTTGCTCTCGGTGTTTTTAGAATTGGAGATCTGTTCGAGTCTGCAGTAAAACCCATGGCGACACTCCTGGATTCATTAGAGATTGAAGTGACCGATATCACTGACCCGAACAACACCAACCTGTTACACAGCAGGGCAGCCTCCACTCAGACTGAGCCGTTTTCCAGTTCAACCTGGCTGGTGACCCAGGATATTCATTTCGCTAACCGAAGCTGGAGATTTTCCAGTATCGCTACGCCTGAATTCATCCAGCGCCATTTAGCTCTGACCCACTGGACGGTTCTAGGAAGCGGTATCATTTTAACCCTGTTAATCACCAGTTACCTGCGTACTCTCACTAACAGGGAATCAGAGATCAGAAAGCTGGTTAATCAGCGCACACGAGAATTTCAGGCCAGTGAAAAGATGAATCGCACAATCGTGGATAATGCTGTAGACGCGGTAATCACTATTGATGGCCAGGGCACTGTCAGCCTGTTCAGCCCCGCAGCGGTCAGAATGTTTGGCTTTGCAGGTGAAGAGGTCATTGGCCAAAATATCAAAATGCTCATGCCCGAGCCCTATCACTCGGAACATGATGGGTATCTGCTACGTCATCGACAAACGGGTGAAAAACGCATTATCGGTATCGGTCGGGAAGTAAGAGGACGACGTAAAGATGGCTCCACCTTTCCCATGAATCTGTCGGTCGGCGAGGCAAAAGTCAATGGCAAGACTCTCTATGTCGGAACTATCACCGACCTCACAGAGCTTAAAAACAAGGAACAGGCATTACATGACTTTAATGACCGTCTTGATCTGGCAACGCGCGCAGGTGGCATAGGTGTGTGGGATTATGACATCGCCAATAGAATATTAGACTGGGATAATCGCATGTTTGAACTCTATGGTGTCGCCCGGGAACAGTTCCAGGATACATTCGAGGTCCTGTATAACGCAGTGCACCCCGATGATTTAAAACAACTGGAGGCAGACCTGAAAGAAGCGATTATAAGCAGTAAACATTTTGATACCGAGTTTCGAATCACCTGGCCCGACGGACAGGAACGCTATATTCAGGCCTCTGGCCTGGTCTTAAATGATGAAAAAGGTCGTGGGCATCGCATGATTGGGATCAATATGGATATCACTGAACGCAAAAAATCAGAACAGGCGATGCACCAGGCCAAACAGGCGGCTGAGGCGGCCAATCGACAGAAGTCAGCCTTCCTCAATACCATGAGTCATGAA
>CBDULX010000166.1:0-6722 GCA_965368175.1 uncultured Gammaproteobacteria bacterium
AAGTATTTTAGAGCTAACTCGCATAGGTATTTCGAGCCTTGAACTAATGTAAGTCTCTCGTTTTGCGTTCATTTGCGTTTTCTTTTTATCTTAAATTATTAATTTTATAGTCTATCTTGCGGGGATATCTCAGTGTCTAACCCTGTTTATTATGTTCATTTTTCATTGAGATCGTCTCACGAACTTTGCCTGCCAGTTCATTTCTGGTAAAAGGTTTTGACAAAAATTTTACACCATCATGAAGTATTCCACGATGAGCAATAACATTAGCGGTATAACCAGAAATATATAATGTTTTCATACCCGGATAAAAAGCCTCAATCTGTTCGGCTAATTCACGTCCGTTCATTTCCGGCATCACAACGTCTGTTATTAGTAAGTCAATATTTTCCGCATACTGCCTGGCAAAAAGCAGAGCCTCAGCCGGGTTATTCATTGCCAGTACCTTATACCCAAGAGACTCCAGTATTCTCATGCCGATATCGAGTATCATATTCTCATCTTCAACAAACAGTATCGTTTCACTGCCGCCCTGCTCGACCTGGTCAGTTGTCTTAATTTGTTTTTCTGCACCGTCCGCTTCATTTCTGCGAAAATAAATTTTAAAAGTCGTCCCCTGCTCAGGTTCACTATAAACATTAATGAAACCTTCGTTCTGCCTGACTATGCCATAAACAGTAGACAGACCCAATCCCGTGCCTTTCCCTATTATCTTGGTGCTGAAATACGGCTCGAATATATTCGTTAATACTTCTTGCTCTATGCCGACCCCATTGTCGCTCACAGCAAGCATGACATAGTCACCGGGGATAAAGCCCGGGTGTTCAGCACAATAAGTTTCATCAAAACAGATGTTGTCTGTTTCGATGGTTAGCTTCCCAACACCTGATATAGCATCGCGGGCGTTGACACAAAGATTTGCCAGAATCTGGTCTACCTGCGCAGGATCGATTTTCACAAATCCAGTATTAGCACCCGGGAGCCACACCAGATCAATATCTTCACCTATCAGTCGGCGAAGCATTTGCAACATGTCACTAATAACATCATTCAGGTTAAGTATCCTGGGCATGACGTTTTGTTTACGGGCAAACGCCAGCAGTTGATGAGTAAGATTGGCTGAACGCTTAGCTGCATTGCGTATTTGCACTAAATCGTTATGATGTGCATGTTTTTCATCCAGCTTCGAAAGTGCAAGATCAGCATAGCCAAGTATGACACCCAGCATATTATTAAAATCATGTGCTATACCTCCGGCAAGGCGTCCTATGGATTCAATTTTCTGGGATTGTAGTAACTGAGCCTGCAGGTCTTTCCGCTCCTGTTCCGCCTTTATGCGATCAACCAGGGTCTGTTCCAGTTGAGCAGCATGTTTCTGACTGTCCTTGTATAATTGCGCGTTTCTAACAGTAAGGGCCGCAAGATTTGCCAGAGTGCGGGATAAATCAATCTCTGCATCTGAAACCAGGCAAGGATTCCCTACCGAACCCACGATGAATACACCTATGGCCCTGGTTTCTGTAATCAGCGGCACGAAGAGCAGTGTGCGCAAGTTCCTCTGCTCCATGACAGCTCGCTCAGCTGTTGATAGATCGACGGTCAACATATCGGACACAAAAACAGGCTCAGCTGTAGTTATTGCCTGACGGATATGTGGGTGATCTGCAAGGGCGGCATTGCGCAACTCATCTGGAAATTGCTCGGGAAGTGGCGGTGTCGTTGCCCAGAGATACAGGTTTTCGTCTTCAAGCAGGTAGACGGCTGCAGTATCCAGCCCGACCAGGCTAGTCACTTCGTCGACGGCTATCTGAAACACCTTCTGCAGGTCAAGTGTTGCTGTGAGACTTTTGCTAACGTCAAGCAGGGCTATAAGCCCCTGGGTGCGATGGTGAAGATCTTTTTCAATCTTCCTGTGCTCGGTAATATCGGTAATAACGGATATAAAGCCTGTCAACACGCCAGCATCATCGCGTTCATAGTCCCAGTCAATTTTCAGATCGACCGGTACTCCATCCTTTCTTAGACATCGAGTCAGATAAGGTTCAGGCAGTGGCTGTTCCTTTACCAGGCTTGCCAGATAGCTCTTCAACTGCTCCTGCTCAGCAGACGATGGCTGTACATCCCAAATTTTCCTGCCCAGAAGCTCACTGTCGCCATATCCCAATATCATGTGGTGAGCTCGATTGCTGTAGGTTATGGTGCCCTCACAATCGTTTTCCTGAACGCCATGATTCATGGTATCAAGCACTAGCCGATAGCGCTTCAGGCTTCTACTTAGAGCCGCTATATCCGAATTATTATCTTTGTCCATAGAATCTACATTTAAGATTATGACGCTGTAGAAAATCCACTAAAACCGTTTACATGAGCCTATATTTGAGGTTATTTCAGACCCATGTATATTAGATAACTCTAAAGCCCATATGTTTTACTTGCCCTTAATCATGCCCACCGAGCAGTATTTCGTCCAGCACTTTCAGCAATGCCCCTGTAATACTGTAATTTTACGATATGATGACTATAAAGTTATCATACCCCTGAATCATTATTATAGCCTTCTCATGTAATTCCCGCCGGAGCTAAATGGCGCATACTCAAGCAAAAACATCACGTCGCTTTGCGCAACCATAGCAGGTAATATTTTTTAAGCTTTTTTCACGATTAGTTGCGTTGACGTAAATGGATTTACTAATGTCACGTTGCGGAAGGGCCATCTGCTTTTTCTTTTATAAATCTAAGGAACCTCTGATGTGTTGTCATTTCGACCAAAGGGAGAAATCTTGCTTTTGATAGCTGTATAAATATCAAGCATTTAAGATCCCTCCATTTAAGTCGGGATGACATATTATGACTTAATCAGAGGTTCCCTAATGCTCACGAAGCTATAGCAAGCCCATCGATGTCCATCCTGGTACCTGCATAATTTCATCTCAATGCATTGCAGACCCGGCAATGGTATAGCGATACTCATGCCATTGTGCTACATGACACTGTCTTAATAACTCAGACTGTAACCTCAGTCAGCTGACAGAGCAGATGCCTGCTCTGAATAAGACTGGGATCAAAAAGAACTGTGGCGTGATCTGCCCCAGCTAAACCATCATTCAGGACAACAACTGAGGCATGAAGAAAGACGCAAGACTTAGTACCAGAAAGAAACCCGCCATATCCGTAACCGTGGTTAACAACGGGCCAGAGGCAACCGCCGGATCAATTCTAAAGTGCTTGAGTATCAGTGGCACCGTACCGCCGATGGATACCGCAATCAGAGTATTTACCGACAGCGCAAGTCCAATCACCAGACCAAGATAGACATTATCTTTCCAAAACCAGGCAACAATACCGATGAGAATACCGAGCACAATACCATTAATAATACCAACACTAAGTTCCTTTTTTAACACGTGAAAAATATCGATGGGGCGCGTGAGTCCCAGTGCCAGTTCACGCATACTAACGCCTACAGCCTGATTTCCCGAACAACCGCTCATATCCGACACCATGGGGAGAAATACAGCAATGGCGATCACCGCGGCCAGCGTTTCCTCATAAGCGGAAATCACACTCGCAGCTATAATATTCAGAACAATATTGGATGACAGCCAGGCCAGCCTGCGCCTGGAACGCAACAGGGTTGGCATAGAACGCAACTCATCTCCAACCTGCTGTCTGGAAAGACTTTCGTGTTCGACACGTTCCAGCTCGGCTTCTGCAAGCTCTAACCTTGAAACAATGCCCAGTATCGTTCCCCGATTATCGACCACAGGCATACCGAGAAATGGATGTTCATCAAACAGGGCAACCAGTTCATCCTGACTCATTTCCGGCGGAACCGAGATTGCTGGATTCATGATGTCAGAGAGTTGCACAGAACGCTTGCTTCTCAACAGACCACGCAGGGATACGACACCAATCAATCGGCCGGATTCATCGATAATATACGGATGCTGCCCACGGTGACGTTCAAACTCTTCATCATCTGCGATCAGGCGTTTAAACACAGCGCCGACCGTTTCATCGCTGTGAAAAGAAAAGACCTCCAGCTCCATCAGTCCACCAGCAGTATCTGGCTCGTACTGAGAAAGTTTTCGTACGTCCTCCGCACTTTCGAAATCCATTGCGGAAAGAATGGCCTCAGCATCCTCCTTTTCCAGTTCCTGGACTATGTCGGCCTGAGTGTCGGACTGCAACTCCTCCATGATTCTGGCGGCCACTGAGGAATCGAGGCCTTCGATCATGGATGCAGCGAGTTCTGCTGGTGCTTCTTCGATCAATTCGGCCGCCGCTTCCGGCGTCAGGATTGATATTAGCTGATCACGATCATCCGCCTTCATCAGGGAGGCATGTCGCAATGCCTCCTGACTGGTAATAGATTCAATAATTTCTGCAACCTGTTGCTCATCATCTGCATCAATTGCTAGCTGCAGCGTATCTTCGAGCGCGATGTCCTGCTTTTCGAGCGTATCACTCATGACGACCAGATCCTGTTCATTATTATAAATTTGTACCAATGAGATCTATTATCTACTATTTTTATACAGTTTGTGTGAATCACATAGAATGATCATCAAGTTTACGCCATGAATAATAATTCAGATTTTTCATAATTCAAACGAGCCATATATACTCGAAACATTAAAACTCACCATTACAATTATTTAGACGTTACTATCGAAGTAAAAGTCACAATTTATTATAGGGAAATTTTAAAAAAAGAGACCATAAGTCCTGACGAAATAGTGTCACACCTGTGAAATTTATTATTTAAGCAGCCGGAAAATGGCTAAATGTTTATGCATTTGGCAAATTAGTAATATCGTTTTCCAGTATTTCAAGTTGTTTGATCAGGGTATCCGATAGCATCTTTAATTCCGGGAATAATGACCTTGCCAGCTTCAGGTTAGGCGGCTTGATTTTCCTTGTTTTCCCAAACAGACCAGACAGGTATGAGTGATCCGTTTTTTCGTAAATCGCTGCGAAAATTCTGGCATAACTAGCATGCAGGGCACTATGGGTCTTCTCCAACACCTTGAACGAAGGCAGCTCCTTACAGCATTGGCCTGCACCATAATACCATTGACCAAAACTGCACTCAGTGCCATCTAGCGGAATCTGGTTTTTTTCCAGGGGAATACCATGGATTAATGCATCGGCTTTCATTACCCAGCTGATATGAGCGCGCTTTGCTGAACGTACCGTTTGCAATATATCTTGTATAGTCATCAGATTACCTGCAAATATATGACTTTATATAGACTCAACAACCTGTAGTGCCTGTAGTTTCTGCTTAAGTAGCTTAGGGAAATATTTACGGTTACAGAATTACTATAATGCATATAAATGAAAATGCCAGAAATACACTTGATTGAAATATTGAAATCAGGGTATTCACCAGATGAGAACAGGCTGGAAATACCACTTGAGGCCATATTGGATGGGCTCACTGGAAGCAGGGAATCAGCATTAATCTATTTTCGATATAGATAAGCCGGGATCAGACAAGCTCTAAATAGCTATATGATCTAACTATGCGAATATGAATATGACAGGGAATGGAAACGTAAAATTATTCAGGCGCATATCACTCGTTCGGGTGATGACATAAACCACTCAATACCATTTAATATTCACTCAATATGATGCTATTACTTTACTAATAGCCATCTATTTAGATGAACTAAATGAACAAAACACATTATGGATATGGACAGCATTTTACTGGATTATCGATATCAGCTGACATGGAATGAATATGGAACACCTGACGGGGAACCTGTTTTTTATTTTCATGGCATACCAGGTTCTCGACTTGAGGCCTATCCTGCCGATGAAATTGCTCGAACATTAAATATACGCCTGATTGTTCCTGACAGACCTGGCTATGGTGCCTCAGACTTTCAGGATAACTTTAGCTTACTCGAGTGGCCCAATACTGTCTCCCTACTTGCTGATAAACTTAAGCTCAACCAGTTTTCCATCCTTGGGTACTCCGGCGGTGGCGCCTATGCTCTGGCCTGTGCACACGAGATTGAAAATAGAATAAAGCATATAGCCGTCGTTAGCAGCACAGCGCCTTTTGAATCGAAGGCCATGCTAAATTACATAAGCCCCATTCTCAAACCACTGTATCAGTTAGCAGCCACCGATTACGATACCGCCATACAAAAAGTGACCGTGCTCGCAACATCGCCTGAAACATTTCTGGATGTATTGAAAACGAAACTACCGCAAGATGATAAAGACTTATTCGAAAAAATATCATTTCAAAAATATTATCTACTGAATCTATCACTGGCTATTAGCAATGGTGTTAACGGAATAGTTAACGACCTGCGTAATCTGACCCTGCCCTGGCAGTTTAACCTGGAGGATATTCAACCCCATATAAATATATGGCATGGACGTAATAATATAAATATTGGCTTTCCCATAGCAGAGTACCTGGCCAATAAACTTAAGAACAAATCTACCCATTTCCTTGACAATACAGGTCATTATTTTCTTTTTAATAACTGGCATACTATATTGGATGAGTTAATAAATCATGAATCGAATCATCACAAGACAGCAATTAGACACGCATCAAATTCGTAAAGCGTTGCGGCATCTCAAACACATCACTATTGTTGCTACAGCTAGTCTGATTAATCCAGGGCAGCAAGCTCTTAATGTGTAAATAATAATCACAGTTTAATCCAGGAACCCCTGGTAAGCTTACTTAC
>CBDULX010000167.1:0-6659 GCA_965368175.1 uncultured Gammaproteobacteria bacterium
CTTTATTTTTTCTAATTGCAGGTATTTATACCTATTCACAACTCGAGACGCCATCACTTCGCGCACAGATCGTTCTAATACTGGTTATTATCTGGAGCCTACGACTCTCCGCCTATATCACCATTCGTCACTGGGGCCATAGCGAAGATCATCGTTATCAGACCATCAGAGCCAATAATCAGCCTGGCTTCAGTTTCAAAAGCATTTATCTGATTTTTATTTTTCAGGCGGTCATTGCCTGGATCGTTGCTTTACCTCTGTTCTATGCCATGAATTCAACATTAGCGTTTGGCATATTTGACTGGATAGGTATTGGCCTGTGGCTTACAGGTATGTATTTTGAATCCACTGCAGATACACAACTGTGGATATTTAAACGCAATCCAGATAACCAGGGAAAGGTTATGAGCTCAGGACTCTGGAAATACAGTCGTCATCCAAATTATTTTGGAGAATTTTTAATCTGGTGGGGTTATTTCTGTTTTGCACTCGCTGGCGCCAGTTACTTAAGCATCATTTCACCATTGATCATGACTTTCCTGCTGATGAAATTTTCAGGTGTCGGCTTACTGGAGAAAACCATGAAACGACGTCCAGGGTATGAAAGCTACATTCAATCCACCAATGCCTTCTTTCCAGGCCCCCGGCGCAAGGTGAAAGAATCATGAAACACCATTACATAGCAATTAAATCAGCAATACTGTTTCTGATTCTGGCAACCACCAGTCTCGCTGCGGCGGCTATGCAGAACAAACATCAGGAATGGTATTTTAATGTATACCTGGATGATACACCTATCGGTTACCATCATTTTATACGCATTAACAAAGGCACAGAGAAAATATTCATCAAGGCTGAATTTGATGTCAAGCTTCTGTTTTTCAGCATTTATAATTATCTGCATGAAAACAGCGAAATCTGGGACGGACAATGCCTGAAGGAATTGTCCTCCAACACCAATGATAATGGCGAGCAGCAATATGTATCATTTCGAAAACAGAGTAATAACTACATAATTAAAACAGAAAAACGTTCTACTACTGTCAACAACTGTATTCGCAGCTTCGCATACTGGAACCCTGATCTTCTTCAAAGCAAGCAACTACTTAATGCGCAGACAGGCGAGCTGGTTGATATAGAGTTCAAAAATATGGGTAAACATACCCTGCTAGTCAATAAGACGCCTGTCGAATCAGAACAGTATCGCTTACTTGGTAAGGATATTGAGATCGACTTATGGTATTCACTGGATAAACAATGGCTGGCACTGGAATCGAAAACCGAATCCGGCAGCTTACTACGCTATGAACTCCAGCAAGGAGGAATGAAATGAGAAGCCTGACAGTCCTGCTAACGGCATTCATATCCATGGCCTGCAGTCATACCCCGACTGCCCCTTTACCACGTGCCGAAAATGTCGATATCAATCGCTTTATGGGCCGCTGGTATGTAATAGCAAACATACCTACCTTTATTGAAAAAGGCGCCCACAACGCCATTGAATCCTATTCACTCAATAAGGATGGATCAATAGCCACCCGATTCAGTTTTTATGAAGACAGCTTTGATGGTGAGCTAAAGTTATATGAGCCCACCGGCTATGTTAGCAAAACAGATAATAGCCTGTGGGGCATGCAGTTCATCTGGCCCTTTAAAGCCGAATATGTCATCACTTATCTCAGTGCTGACTATCAGAACACCATTATAGGTCGCAGTGCACGAGATTATCTCTGGATTATGTCCCGCGAACCCGTGATGGATGAAAAGGCATATAAAGAATTAATCGAGTTTTCTGCAGCCATGGGTTACAACACTGACCTTATTGAAAAAGTACCCCAGCAATGGCCTGAAAAAGACAGTAAAAATCATATCAACACAAATACAGAAAAAATGCCAATGGAGAACAAACCATGAAACTTGCGATAATTGGCAGTGGTATAGCAGGCAATGTACTTGCTTATCATTTACATAAAGACCACGACATTACTGTTTTCGAAGCCAATAATTATGCAGGTGGTCACACGCATACTCACGATATCAATATAAATAATTCTGATTATAAGATCGATACAGGTTTTATAGTTTTCAACGAGAATACCTACCCAAATTTTATCAGCCTGCTCGAACAGCTTAATGTAGAGACTCAAAAATCCAGCATGAGCTTCAGTGTGAAATGTGAAAAAACCGGGCTTGAATACAATGGCAACAATCTGAATTCAATGTTCGCCCAGCGCAGCAACCTGTTACGGCCGTCTTTTTATCGCATGATAAAAGATATTTTAAGATTTAACCGCGAATGTGTTTCTATTCTTGAACAGTCCGACATCACTATCAGCCTGGGCCAGTACCTTAAGGATAATAATTATTCCCAGCAATTTATTGATCAATATATCATACCTATGGGTTCAGCTATCTGGTCATCCAGCTATCAACAAATGATGGACTTCCCGGCCCATTTTTTTATTCGTTTTTTTTACAATCACGGCCTGTTAAACGTCAAAAACCGTCCCGACTGGTATGTCATAAAAGGCGGCTCCAGTGCTTATGTCAAAAAACTTACCCAGGGCTTCAGTCAGCAGATACGCCTGAACTCACCCGTGCAGCGAGTAAAAAGATTCGCAACCCATGTCGAAATTACCACAGACGACATGCAGTCAGAAAAATTTGATTATGTGTTGTTTGCCTGCCACGGGGATCAGGCACTAAAAATGCTGTCCAGTCCTGATAGTTTTGAGCAAAATGTCCTGAGCGCATTCACATACCAGGACAATGAAGCCATTCTGCACACAGACACAAAGTTGTTACCCAGGCGCAAACTGGCATGGGCCGCGTGGAATTACCACAATACAGATAATCAAAGTTCACCCGTAGCCGTCACTTATAACATGAACATACTGCAGGGCATACGCAGCGCTGAAACTTTCTGCGTCACCCTCAACAATACACGGGCCATTGATGAATCAAAAATCATCAAGCGCTTACATTATGCACATCCCCTGTTTACACAGGAGGCAATAAGCTCACAGAGCAAACACAGCACACTAAATGGCCTCAATCGTTGCTTTTATGCAGGCGCCTACTGGCGCTATGGCTTTCATGAAGATGGCGTGGTAAGTGCACTAAATACAATCAATGATTTTAAGGAACATATTAAGCATGAACAGCAAACTATTCGTCGGGCAGGTTAGTCATCGTCGCTTCACGCCTCATGAACATCAATTTAGTTACAGGATGTTCATGATGTACCTGGACCTGGATGAGCTACCCGGACTATTTGATAAATTCTGGTTCTGGTCAGCACGCCATGTGAACCTGGCTTATTTCGCGCGCAAGGATCATCTTGGCAATCGAGATACATCACTTAAGCAGTCTGTCATTGAGCTGGTTAAATCCCAGAGCAATATTGAGCTGAAAGGCCCGATAAGAATACTTACGCATCTGAGATATTTTGGCTACGGTTTTAACCCCGTTAGCTTTTATTATTGCTTTGATGAGCAGGATAAAAATATCGAAGTAATTGTTGCCGAAGTTAATAATACACCCTGGGGTGAACAGTTCTGTTATGTACTACCGGTTGACCCTGAAAAAGACAAGCCAGCTCACTATAGCTTTAATCTAAAAAAAGAATTTCATGTATCGCCATTTAATCCCATGGACCAGGACTACAGCTGGCACTTTTCCAATAAAGACAATCATCTCGCGGTACATATGGAAAACTGGCTGGAAGGCAACAAGGTGTTTGATGCAACTTTGTCACTACAGGCTATGGATATTAATTCAAGGTCATTATCGCGGGCACTGACTCACTTTCCACTAATGACAGCCAAGATCACTTTTTCTATTTATTACCAGGCTATAAAACTCTGGTTAAAACGTACACCACTATATACACATCCCGACAAAATTTCGACCAGCACAACCAGGCATCGGTGAGGTAAAAACCATGAAATCAAATATCATCCCTGCACAACAAACTCAGTTAAAAACCTTACCACGTTTGTTTGATCAATTTGCAAAACGGGCAGTCCTGTCCAAACTTGAAAAAATCGACAAAGGACAGCTGCAGATCATTGATGATAAACAGATATATGAGTTTGGCGATCCCGACAAAAACCCGATTAAAGCGACCATCACTGTTCGTAATTCTTCGTTTTACAGTGCTATCGCATTTGGTGGTAGTGTTGGCTCTGGCGAATCTTATTTTGCTGGCGACTGGGATTGCGATAACTTAACCAGCCTGGTCCGCCTGTTGCTAATTAATCGAAATGTACTGGATAATATGGATAGTGGACTTAACCGACTAACCTCGCCATTCAACAAACTGCTTCACTGGTTGAATCGAAATACACGTCAGGGCAGTCGGCGTAATATCGCAGCTCATTACGATATTGGCAATGAGCTGTTTAAACACATGCTCGACAGCACCATGATGTATTCAGCGGCCATCTACACAAGCAAAGACTGCAGCCTGGAACAGGCCTCTATAAACAAGCTCGACCGTATATGTCAAAAATTGCAGCTTGATGAAAATGATCATCTACTCGAAATTGGTACAGGCTGGGGCAGTATGGCCATATATGCTGCAAAACACTATGGCTGCCACGTAACCACTACTACTATTTCACGCAAGCAATATAAATACGCACAACAACAGATCCGTCAGCAAAAGCTTGAACATAAAATAACACTTCTATTTAGGGATTATCGTGAGCTCACCGGCCAGTTTGACAAACTGGTTTCGATTGAAATGATCGAGGCTGTTGGAGTTGATAACCTCAATACGTATTTTCACAAATGCTCAGACCTGCTTAAACCTGATGGTATGATGTGCTTACAATCAATTACCATAGCTGATCAACGCTATGATCAGGCTCGGCGTGAAGTAGACTTCATCCAGAAATATATATTTCCCGGAGGCAGTCTGCCCTCAATAACAGCCATGGCCGGATCCATTATGCAGGCAACAGATATGCGAGTATTCAACCTGGAGGATATAGGCCCTCATTATGCCAGAACACTGCGTGACTGGCGTGAGCGTTTCTTCAAACACGAGTCTAAAATTCGTGACCTTGGTTATAATGATAAATTCATTCGGCTATGGGAATATTACTTATGTTACTGTGAGGGTGGATTCCGAGAACGAGCCATCAGCACGGTACAATTGCTACTGACCAAACCAGATTGTCGTCGCGCATCACTGGTTCCGACCCTAACAGGATAATTTTATGAAAAATTTAATCAAACATACCGGTTTACTAATGTTTAAAAGCCTGTTTCTCATTGGTCATGCCAATGCTGCTGATGAATTAACTGCAGGCTCCATCGCACCTGATTTCAATTTAAAAGATCAGAATTATCAGGATCACAAACTGGCTGATTATAAAGGCCAGTGGCTGGTGGTATATTTTTATCCCAAAGATGATACCCCGGGCTGCACCAAAGAGGCCTGTAATTTCCGTGATGACATCTTCAAAATCAGGGCGCTGAATGGCGTGGTACTGGGCATCAGTCTGGATGACTCAAAAAGCCATGAGGAATTCGCAAAGAAATACAGCTTGCCATTCTCATTACTGGCCGATACAGACGGCAAGGTGAGTGCTGCCTATAACGCTCTTACCAAATTTGGCCCTATTAAATTTTCCAAACGCCATAGTTTTATCATCGGGCCGGATGGCATAATCAAAAAAGTTTATCGCAGTGTCGATACCGACAGGCATAGCCAGCAAATAATCGATGACCTTACATCCCTGATAAAAACCATCAACCATTAACCATCAACCACGATTTATTTAGGCTCAGCGACTACTCTGAGGCCAAATACATCGTAACGAGTATCTGGCGGATTGGCGCTACGGTACCCAGGCCGTACCATATGCAAGGGGCAATGATAGGAGCCTCCGCGACGCACCTTTGATTTCCCCTGTCTGGGCCCCACCGGATCGATTCGAGCCTCCGCGGTATAAGTGCTTCCAAAATACCAGTCTTCCACCCACTCCCAGACATTACCCAGCATGTCATGCACGCCAAAGGCATTGGCCTCCCGGGTGGCTACTGGATGCGGGACGTCACCGGAGTTATCGATAAACCAGGCATAGTCTTCCAGCTCCACCAAAGTCACCGGCCGTAGTCGCGGACTACCCGCTTTCGCAACATATTCCCATTCAGCCTCACTGGGCAGCCGGTAGTTATATTTACTGTCCATTTTTGAAAGTTCACGGACAAAAGCTTTGGCCATAAACCAGGAAATGGTGGTTACCGGTAGTTGCTGCCAGTCCTTGCGTTTCCACAGGGCCGCATCACCGGGTTTATTTTCCATCACCACCAGCCACTGCTGTTGTGTCACCTCGGTCTGCCCGATATAAAACGGTCGACTGATCACCACATTATGGGCCGGTGTCTCATCCTTAAATTCACTGGCTTTGGGATTAATGATTTCACTCAGGGCTTCCTGCAGATTCTTTGTACCCATGATGAATTCACCGGCTGGAATTCTGACAAACTTCATTCCATGGGCATTCTCTATCAGGCCACTGGCCATCGACGAGCTTATAAAAGTAACACACAACAACACAAACAGCGCCTGAATGAATTTCATGATCCTGACCTCCGATGATCGGCCCAGCTTAGGGGGAGTTTCATTATAAGCCGAAAAAAAGTTA
>CBDULX010000168.1:0-6570 GCA_965368175.1 uncultured Gammaproteobacteria bacterium
TACTGCGTAAGATTGGTGTGGATACCGGTGGTTCCAATGTGCAGTTTTCGGTGAATCCTGACGATGGCCGTATGACCATCATCGAAATGAACCCTCGGGTGTCGCGTTCATCGGCGCTGGCCTCGAAAGCCACCGGCTTCCCCATTGCCAAGGTCGCGGCCAAGCTCGCGGTGGGTTACACCCTGGATGAGCTGCGCAACGATATTACCGGCGGTGCCACACCGGCCTCGTTCGAGCCGTCTATCGATTATGTGGTGACCAAGATCCCGCGTTTCACTTTCGAGAAATTCCCCCAGGCAGAGAATCGTCTCACCACTCAGATGAAGTCCGTGGGTGAGGTGATGGCCATTGGCCGTACCTTCCAGGAGTCCTTGCAAAAAGCTTTGCGCGGTCTGGAAATTGGTGTTGATGGTTTTACTGAAATCCTTCCTGCGGATATGCCGGCGGATGAAATTGAAGATACCATCCAGCAGGAAATTCAGCAGGCCGGTGCCGATCGAATCTGGTACCTGGCGGAAGCTTTTCGTCACGGTATGACTTTTGAACGTATCCATGAGCTGACTCATATTGATCCCTGGTTCCTGGTGCAGGTGCAGGACATCATCAATATCGAGCAGGATATGAAAAACCATCATCTGGCCGATTTAAATAAAGATGAGATCTTTCGCCTCAAGCGTAAAGGTTTCTCCGACAGTCGTCTGGCGAAACTGCTGGGTGAAACGGAAACAGCATTTCGCCAGCATCGTCACAGGCTGGGCGTGCGCCCGGTGTTCAAACGGGTGGATACCTGTGCGGCGGAGTTCTCCACCTCGACGGCCTATATGTATTCTACCTACGAGGAAGAGTGCGAGTCGCAACCTACGGATAACAATAAAATTGTAGTGCTGGGCGGTGGCCCTAACCGAATCGGACAGGGTATCGAGTTTGACTACTGCTGTGTACATGCGGCACTGGCGATGCGCGAAGATGGTTATGAAACCATCATGATCAACTGTAATCCGGAAACCGTGTCCACCGATTACGATACTTCCGATCGCCTGTATTTTGAACCACTGACCCTGGAAGATGTGCTGGAAGTGCTGGATAGAGAACAGCCCCAAGGTGTGATTGTGCAGTATGGTGGGCAGACACCACTGAAGCTGGCCCGTGATCTGGAAGCGGCGGGTGTTCCGATTATCGGAACCACACCGGACAGCATCGATCTGGCGGAAGACCGCGAGCGGTTCCAGCAACTGATCCAGAAACTGGGTCAGAAACAGCCACCGAATCGCCTGGCGCGCAATCCGGAAGAGGCAGTGGCCCGGGCAGAAGAAATTGGTTACCCGCTGGTGGTGCGCCCTTCCTATGTACTGGGTGGTCGCGCCATGGAAATCGTCTATAACAAGGCCGACCTTAAAGTATATATGCGTAATGCAGTGCAGGTATCCAATGATGCCCCCGTGCTGCTGGACCGTTTCCTGGATGATGCGGTTGAAGTGGATGTGGATGCCATCTGTGACGGAAAGGATGTGGTGATCGGCAGCATTATGGAGCATATCGAACAGGCCGGTGTTCATTCGGGTGACTCTGCCTGCTCCTTGCCACCTTACAGTCTGTCGAAAGATATCCAGGATCGTTTACGTACCCAGACCCGTGAAATTGCACTGGCCATGGAAGTGGTCGGACTGATGAATATCCAGTTCGCCATTCAGGGTGATGATATTTATATGCTGGAAGTCAATCCCCGTGCATCTCGCACCGTACCCTTTGTATCTAAAGCCATCGGCGTGCCTCTGGCGAAAGTTGCTGCTCGCTGTATGGCCGGTGTTTCGCTAAAGCAGCAGGGGTTTACCAAAGAAGTCGTGCCCGGTTATTTTTCAGTAAAGGAATCCGTGTTCCCGTTTGTGAAATTCCCCGGCGTTGATCCGTTATTGGGCCCGGAAATGAAATCCACCGGTGAAGTGATGGGTGTAGGTAGAACATTCGGTGAGGCCTTTGCCAAAGCGCAGCTGGGTGCAGGCGTGGTTCTGCCGGAAAAAGGCCGGGTGTTTATCAGTGTGCGCGATCGTGATCACCTGGCTGCGGTTGATCTGGGCAAGCAGCTGATGGAGCTTGGTTTTGAACTGGTGGCTACCAGTGGTACGGCCCGAACTATGCGTGAACAGGGCGTTGAGTGCCAGCTGGTGAACAAGGTGTATGAAGGTCGCCCTCATATCGTGGATATGATCAAGAACGATGAAATCGCCCTGATCATTAACACCACGGAAGGCAAAAAAGCCATTGCCGATTCTTACACCATACGTGCGGCTGCATTACAGCGTAAGGTAAGTTACACCACGACTCTGGCAGGCGCTATGGCCACCTGTCAGGCACTTAAATACAAGACAGATTCAAACGTCAACCGACTACAGGATTTGCATAAGGAGGTTCAATTGTGAGCAAAGTTCCATTGACCGTACGTGGTGCCGATAAACTGCAGGCAGAATTAAAAAAACTTAAAACGGAGGATCGTCCGCGGATTATCCAGGCGATTGCGGTAGCCCGTGAACACGGTGATTTGAAAGAAAATGCAGAATATCATGCAGCCCGAGAGCAGCAAAGCTTCTGTGAAGGCCGAATCAAGGATATTGAAGGTAAACTAAGTAACGCCACCATCATCGATGTAACCACCTTGAATGCCAACGGTAAGGTGGTCTTTGGGGCGACAGTCGTGCTATCCGATGAAGAAACCGGTAACGAAGTGACCTATCAGATCGTGGGTGAAGATGAGGCGGATATCAAAGCGAATATGATTTCCATAGGCTCACCCATAGCCCGTGCCCTGATAGGCAAACAGGAAGGGGATGTGGCGGAAGTCCACACACCTGGTGGGGTGAGGAGTTTTGAGATTGTTGAAGTGCGATACTTATAAGTTGTAAGTTTCAAGTTGTAAGTTTCAAGTTTCAGACTTCAAATTATAATTCGGGAGTCAGAAGTAGTAAGACCTAAGGCTTTTGATCTATGATTTAAGACTTACAACTTATAACTTATAACTTGTAACTTATAACTATATTAATCAAAGGAGTTGATTATGAGATTTGAGGATATGGATGTCTGGAAACGATCATCGCGTCTGTCGGTTAGTATTTATCGTGAACTCATTGATTTGAAAGACTTTGGCTTTAAGGATCAGATTACACGTTCCAGTTTATCAGTACCCAGTAATATCGCAGAAGGATTTGAACGTGCTACTGGTAAAGATAAGCGTAATTTCCTCAACTATTCTAAAGGATCATGTGCCGAGCTAAGGACCCAAATCTTTATAGGTATGGAAATTGGCTATATTCCAAAGGAATTAGGCAAAAACTGGATCAGGGAAACCAAAGAAATATCCTCCATGCTCACAGGCCTAATGAAATACCTTAGCAGTAAATCCTGATTTTTTAACTTACAACTTAAAACTTGCAACTTATAACTTTATTTTAGGTTTTTCCAGATTCCGCCGAAACAACGTCATCGTCTTCCCGATCGTCTGAATAAGCTCCGCCTGGCTTGCATTGCGTAGCTGATCGATTATGATCTGGCGTTCATCCCGGTCGCCTGCGCCGAGTTTGATTTTTACCAGTTCGTGGTAGTTGAGGGCTATATCAAGCTCATTCAATACATTTTCGGTGACGCCATTCTGGCCGATACTGACGATGGGTTTGATGTGGTGGGCCAGGTTACGAAGGTGTTTGATTTGGGTTTTGGTTAATGACATGCTATCGAGTATACTTATATGCCAAGCTCACGTAGTAGCTTATTGATAAAAAGGGATAATGTGTTGCTCAAGGGAAGTATGCTATGAACAGGTGCAGTATATCACTGATGGGCTCATGGTTTTACACCGGTATATTCTATTTAGCTAAAAAATTAACGACCATCCGGTGTTCTGGAGTGGCATTGGTTAAGGGACAAGTGTGATACAAGAAATCAAATCCAGCAAGAGCCCTGAGCAGGAAACAGTTATATATGGGGCCATTCCGCAAACCACCTCCCAGGAATTCAGTCGACCCAATGATGAAATAGATCTGGTCGATCTCTGGCTAATTATTTACCGCCGGAAATGGCTGCTGTTGCTGACGACGGTGTTCTTTGTCCTGGCAGGTGGTGCCTATTCTGTTATCAAGCCGATGGTTTATACCTACAGCGCAAGTTTACAGGTTGGGGCGCTGGTGAATATGGATGGAAACAGTAACCGGATTAGTGTTATTGAAAACCCTGAGTTTGTGGTGTCTCGACTCACTGAAACCATAATTCCATTCGTCCTGCACCAGTACCAGTCTGATCATCCGGATGCGGTATTGCCAGATATCAAAGCCAGGATTCCCAAAAAAAGTGATCTGATCGTTATCGAAACCAGAGGACCCGAGCAATACGCAGCTTTATATACTGAATTAATCAATCGTGTGGCTGAGCAGGTAGTGACCGAGCATCGGCCGTTGATGGCGTTAATGGACAGTAATTATTCGAGTGTTTTAAAGCAGGCGGAAATCATGCAGGAAGAGCTGGAAGACCCCTCCACCCTGGCCAGCCAGGTCACGGCTATTGAAGTTGATCTGGTGGCTGCACGGTTGACTCTGGACGAGCTGAATGACGGCAAGCTGATTAAAGTGGCTCAACAGGAACTGGAAACAAAGCATCAATTACATAAGAATAAACTGAGTATGCTGGATGATGACCTGAATCAGGTTAAGGCTGAAATTGCCAGGCTCGAGCATGTGGATCAGCTGCTTAAAAAACAGATTGCTGAACTGAATCAGTCCGTGACCACAGCAGAGGCTAACCGCCAGGCTTCACTGGCGGGTATTAATGATGAGCCCAGTGCGATGACCCTGCTATTACTGGATAACCAGATCCAGTCCAGTCGTGATCAGTTATCCGAGCTTGAAGAGCGCCTGTATATCAAACAACCGGCACTACGTGATGAGCTGAACAAACAGTTGAACAGCATTAAATTGAACCGGGAAGTCGAGCAGAAAAATATTGAGAATGTAAGCGACCAGTTGTTAAAGCTGAATATAGATCTGGATAAGCAGCGACGTCAGCAGGCCAGTCTGATTGAAGAGCTGGAGCAGAAGATTAATAAATTAAAACTGGATACACAACTGGCGGTGGAAAATCAGATCTCAGTCGTCGACAATGCGCGTTCTCGACTGGATAGTCTTAAATCGACTCGACTGGTATTTGAGCCGATTCGGTCGATGGAGCCGGCAGGTGCCAGGGCAAGCCTGATTATTGTCGTGGCTCTGATGATGGGCCTGTTTTTTGGGCTGTTTTTAATTTTTGGACTGGAATTCAAAGCGCGTGTGCATGAGAAAGTAAGGCAACAGGCTGAGTAAGTATTTGTAAACTGCGACAAATTATTGACTAATATCCCTCATTTGGGTGAGGTAATCCCATATTAATGGGTATATAGTGTTTTGTGGAACAAAAGAGTATCCAGGATAGTGGCTTTCGGATGCGTTATAAAATGGAAAGCATGGAGTGACAAATGACTCAACAAATTAAATCAAATCAAATTGCTGATACGGGCTCGGTTGTATATGGGGCTATTCCTCGAGGGCCTGTATATCGTGAACCTTATCCCGATGATGAAATAGATCTGGTCGATCTCTGGCTGGTGTTGATGCGGCACAAAGCCGCTATTGCTATTATTGCCTGCCTTGCCCTGCTGGCGGGTAGTTTATTCGCCCTGTCTATGCCAACTCAGTATAACTACAGTACCAGTATTCAGATCGGTGCGGTTGTGGAGATGGATGCCGGTCGTAATCACTTTGTATTTATTGAAGAGCCTGAGACGGTTCTGGCGAAAATCAATGAGTCCTATATTCCCTATGTGTTGAATCGTTACAGTAGCGACAATCCCGATACTCTGGTGCAACCAGGGATTAAGGCCAGGATACCCAAAAAGAGTAACCTGATTGTGCTTGAAGCCAGGGGTGAGCAGAAATACGAGGCGATTTATCTGTCGGTGTTAACTTCGGTGGCGGAAATGGTGATGGAAGACCATCAGCCATCGATGCGAATGATGAACAGCGAGTTTGCCTCGGATCTTACTCGCCAGAAGATCAAACTGAATGAGTTGCAGGCGCCATCTACCCTGCAAACTCAGTTGAAATCCCTGGAAGTACAGCGCACCGCCGCCCAGCTCAGGATGGAGGAGCTGAATGATGAAAAGTTGATTGCGGTATCCATGCAGTCTCTGCAAACCGCTAAGCAGAAACACCAGAATAAACTTAAAATACTGGATGATGAGCGCCGTCAGCTGAATGCTGATTACAAGCGGCTGGATGATATGGACAAGCTGCTTAATCGTCAGATTGATGATTTAAATGCCAATATTCAGGGTGCCACGGTTAATCGACAGGCGTCAGTGAGAGAGGTCAGTAACGAAGCTTCAGCAATGACTTTATTACTGGTAGATAGTCAGCTTCAGGCGAATCGTAACAAGCTGGCATCACTGGAAGAGCGTTTATATATTCACCAGCAAACGGCACGTGAGAAATTGAAGAATGCCCTCAATGCCAACAAGCTGAATCGAGAGTACGAGCTGAAGTTACTGGGTAATAC
>CBDULX010000169.1:0-6524 GCA_965368175.1 uncultured Gammaproteobacteria bacterium
GTGGCCGATATCACTATGTTCGATCCTGAAACCGTCAGGGACAATGCGACCTATGAAAAAGGCACGCTTCCGTCAACAGGGATCCAGCATGTGATTGTTAACGGGAAACTTGTCATGAAAGACCAGGAGCCCCTGAAAGGCGTGAACCCGGGACAGCCGATCCGCTTCGAGCCAGTCAACAGCAAGCTCGAGCCACTGACCAAAGATAACTGGCAGAAAACCTTCTATGCCTCCCCGATCGATTTTGGTGGCGGTGTGCCTGGTTATGATCTTCATTGATGATCATGTTTTTCAATTTAAAATAAACGACGACAATAGAGATGAAATTAAAAGAAATTGAATCAATGATCGATATTGCCGACTGGATCAAAAGCTTGTCGGCCGTCTGGACTCAATCACGCGTCCGTTGGTCTGGATCATGACCACATACACTAATTTATTCATGACAAGTTAAGGAGAATACGAATGTTACCTGGATGCAAAAAAATTGTTGGAGCCATGCTGTGCGTCAGCCTGGCTGGTCCGGTTCTGGCTACAGACTATGACCTCGTCATTAATAGTGGCCGTGTTATGGACCCTGAGACCATGTATGACGATATCGCTAACGTCGGTATCAAGGACGGCCGCATCGCTGCTATCACCGATAAGAAGATACAGGGCAAGGAGACCATCGATGCCACAGGCCTGGTGGTCGCGCCGGGATTTATCGACATACATGCTCATGGCCAAAACATTGGTGACTATCGCATGCAGGCCATGCAGGGCGTTACTACCATGCTTGAACTGGAGTCAGGCGTGCTTCCAATTTCTGCCTGGTATGACGATCAGGCCAAAAAGAATCTACCAGTTAACTATGGCGCGGCTGCCGGTTGGACCTACGCCCGTATCGCCACCTTCACAGGCACCCAGCCCGAGGCCACGGCCAAGTATTTCCAGGATGCGCAGAAACGCACCGACTGGAAGATGGATGTTGCTTCGCGGGAACAACAGGATAAAATCCTTCAGCTCGTGCAACAGGGTCTCGATGAAGGTGGCTTAGGAATAGGCATCAATGCCGGATATGCCCCAGGCTATGGCCGTAAGGAGTATTACGCCCTGGCCGAGCTGGCCGCCAGGCGTGATGTCGCCACCTACACCCATGTGCGCTATGCCAGCAACGCGGAGCCCAGGAGCTCGTTTGAGGCGGTCCAGGAACTGATTGCCAACGCTGCGATCACCGGGGCGCATATGCATGTCTGCCACATCAACAGCACCTCACTCAAAGATATCCACTCAACACTCGAAATGATTGACAATGCTTTTGAAAGGAACATCAACATTACGGTAGGTGCCTATCCCTGGGGCGCTGCCAGCACGGTGGTGGGGGCGGCCATGTTCAGCGGCGAAGGCTGGCCCGAACGTATGGGCTCCACCGCCCATAGTTTTCAGCTGGGGCTCGACCGCATGACCGATGCGCAACTGGCGGATTATCAGAAGAATAAACCCGGTACTTTTATCGTGTGGCACTTCCTCGACGAGAGCAATCCCGATGATCTCGCACTACTCGACGCCTCTGTGCTGCATCCAAAAGTACTCATAGAGTCCGATGAGATGTTCTGGATGTTCATGGACGAGCACAATGAGGTCCAAAACTACGCTGGGGATGCCTGGCCCTTACCCGAAGGATCATTCTCTCACCCGCGCTCGAACGGGACCTTCGCCAAAATCCTTCGTTCCTACGTCCGCGAACGTGGATTGATGAGCATGCAGGAAGCCCTGCGCAAAATGACCCTGATGCCTGCTCAGACCCTCGAAGACTTCGTCCCCCAGATGAAGAAAAAAGGACGTCTCCAGAAGGGAATGGATGCCGATATCGTGGTCTTTGACCCGGAGACTATCAGTGATGTCGGAACATACCAGGAACCTAATCAACCTGCAGTTGGCGTGCAGTGGTTGCTGGTCAATGGCAAGCCGGTGGTCGATCAGGGCAAACTTATTCTGGACGCTGCCCCCGGCCAGCCAATCAGGCGCACGATCACTAATTAATAAGGAAACAATTGAAATGAAGAATATAAAAAATCGCTTTATGAAACCTGTTGCTTTCGTAGTAGCCACTGCGTTGGCAACGACGCTATCGCTTGCCAATGCGGCTGAAGAAAACCCGCTGGCCAAATATCTTGCGGTTCCTGGTGCTACCGTGACCCTCCCGGTTAGCGCAGCAAAGGAGCCGTTCCCGCTGGATTTCGTTAAAGATGCACGCGCAAGGTTTGAGAACTTTCATTACCAGTTAGGCGGTGACCACGCGCTGTATTACAACGGGCACCTGAGTGAATTACTGCCTTCCGGCACATCGAAATCCAATGAGCGGTATCTGCCGCTGAAAGCAGCCCTGAATCCTAAAATCGGCAAGGAAGTCACGTTTCCTGTCAAGGAAGGCGATCTGACACTGGATGAATATGCGGTACATCCCAATCACCGCGTACAGGGCGTGATGATGATCCATAAGGGGAAAATCGTGTACCAGAACTATCCCGGCATGAACCCCACAGATGTACATGCATGGATGTCACCAGGTAAGGCAACCGTTGGGCTTATCATCGCCCAGATGGAAGCCGAGGGTAAGATCGACATGCAGAAGCAAGTGGTCGATTACGTGCCAGAGCTCAAGGGCACCAACTGGGACGGCATCAAGATGATCGATGCTGCCAATATGGCGACGGCCCTCCAGCTCGAAGAGACGCTGGATGCCATAATCGATCCCAATTCGATCATCGTTCGCTTTTTCAGCGCGGAGTTTGGTTTTCCTAACCCGGCAACCGGTAAGTTAGATAACTGGCTGGATATTTTAAAAGAAGCGGAAAAAATTGAAGGTGAAAAGCCTGGTGATCGTTTCCGCTATTCATCTGCTGTTACCCAGGTATTTGTGCTTGCTGCTGAGAAAATTGATAACAAGACGTGGGCCAGACTATTCCAGGACCGGGTGTGGGGCAAGATGGCGGCACGTGGACCGATGCTGCATCATCTAACACCTGATGGCACCTCGGTAGCGCATGGTCTGCTCTCCACTACACTGGAGGATTTTGCACGCTTCGGCATGTTGTTTACACCAGGCTGGAACAAGGCTGCCGTCGATCCAGTAGTTTCAGCCGAGGTGCTCAAACGGCTACAGACCGCAGGCAAACCGGAGGCTTTCAGGGCTGGTGCAAAGTACCAGGGTCTGATCGAGGACTTTGGTGAAGCTCCAATGATGAACTCATACCAGTTTGATGCCGTATTCGAGGATGGTGCCCTGTGGAAGCACGGCAATATTGGCCAGGGGATTTATATCGATCCAAAGCGGGACTTTGTTGGCGTGTACTTCTCAACCAACGGTTATATCCCGCCTTATGGTGAAGACAAGATGCCCGGTTATCTGCGCCGAGCCGCAAAGTATCTGGCTGGCCAGTAAACAACACACTAAAGCATTAATTGAGGATAACTATGAAAAATTCAGAAATAGAATCACATGCTATAGACGGGGACCAGTACACAGATGTCGTGACAGATAAGGCGGTAGACGTGAGTCGACGAAAATTCATGGCTGCGAGTGCAGCTCTTGGTGCAGTCGGGTTAGGGCTCAATCCTACGCTAGTACTCGCGAAAGGCAGTAGCCTGAAAAGAGTCGGCGCGTCTGGTTTCCAGCCCCTTGAAGTCAACAGCCCGATGGCAAAGTGGAAAAAGCCGCAGTCGCTGGAATTCGTTACTGCCGCGACCAGGCGCTACAATTTTCGTAACTGGCAGTCTGGCAATGACGATTCGGTCTACTACAACCTGAATCTGCCTCAATTCTTCAGGTCCAGTGTCGTGATGCCGCCCGAAGAATTCAGTGTTCTGCAACGAGACATCCGCCGCGATCTGCTCAACCTCACCTTTAAAGCACACGATGGCAGTACAACCCCGCCGCTCAAGGATTACCTCGTCGGGCCGAGACAGGTGCAGGCCATGATGATGGCCCACAAGGGCAAGGTTGTGTTTGAAACCTATCCGGGTATGAACCCGACGGATATCCATGTCTGGATGTCAGCTTCGAAAACCACAGCCAGTCTCCTGGCTACCATGCTTTGGGAAGATGGCAAGCTGGATTTCGATAAACCGGTTCCCACCTATGTGCCCGATCTCAAGGGAACGGTGTGGGACAAGATCACGATGAAGAACGCCATGAACATGGCGAGTGGGCTCGATATCGAGGAAACGTTTGAAAACCTGATGAATCCCGATTCGTGGATTTCCAACTTTTTCACCGCAGTCTTTGACGGCAAGGGTGACTGGCAACAGCTGGTAAAAGAGGCGAAGCCGATCGATGGTAAGCTGCCCGGAGAAATTTTCCAGTATTCCTCGGCGATTACCATGGTGCTGGTTCTTGCGGTTGAAAACATCACGCAGATGCCGTGGCAGAATTTCTGGAACCAGCGCGTCTGGTCGAAGATCGGGGCCAGAAACCCGTTCATCATCGGGCTCGCGCCTGACGGTACGCCGATAGCAGCAGGCATGAACAACACCACGCCGGAGGACATGTTGCGCTATGCATTGCTGTATACGCCCAGCTGGGGTGTGGTCGCGAAGGAACGAGTCATTTCCGACAAGCTTTTAAAGCGTATTCAAACCCTGGGTGACCCAGCGGCCTACCATCGTTCCACGGAAGAGGGCTATGGAACCAGGTGGTTCGGCGAGACCCCGGACCTCAACACCGCCCAGTGGGATCACGCCTTTAAGGACGGCGCGATGTTCAAGCACGGCAACATGGGGCAGGGCATCTATGTTGACCCTGCACGTGATTTCTGCGGGATGTATTTCGGTCTTGCCACCAACGATGAAAAGGTTGCCGGGATCGATCACTCTCCAGGTTACCTGCGTGCTGCAGCAAAGAGACTTGCCGGTGGTTAAAAGGTTAAATAAGGGGAAAATACTTCGTGGGTTGAGGATGGTTCCTGGGAGGCAAAATGAATCGAGTGATCAAAGAGGTCTGGGTTTGAACCATGGCCTGATCCGGGAAAGCAGGTTGTTAAAGGAGTGCAAACCAGAGCCGAACCAGGTGTTATACCAAACTCGCTGAATCTTGACGGTGAACCTAGCGTTCGGCTTCTGCGGAAGATGAACGTAATTGTTGTTATATTCACGTTAATTATTTACCTGGTAATCGGTCTTTTTTTATTTCAGCCTGGCCCCACACAGAGATTTTTTAGACGGAAAGAGGTCAGCAACATCAAAATAAAATTATTATTTTTCTTAGCACGACCAACCGAAGAAATACGTAGCGTAGAAAAATTAATATTTTGTAATCGCTGGCTGCTATCGAAAGCCAGCTTGCTTCGAGCAGGCATGATCTAAGGGGCAAGTGAAGTGCAATCTAAGAATGAATAAAAAATATAGAAAATTACTCTTCTGTCAATGTTTTCTGCTGTTTCAGTTTTTTGGCGTATATGTATATGCACAGGATGCGGAGGCAATGCTGAGAAACAGCGAAACAAATGAAGAAACGAGCTCTGCCCGGACTGAACTCCAGGGGCCATCAAGTGTAGAGTCCATGCTGTTACAGGATCAGGCGATCAGCGAACCAGCCCTGGCGCCGCGATGGGCTCGGGAGCTGACGCGGCCTTATTTCACTTTCAAGCAGGATCTTCAGGATCGTCGTAATCTAGCCATTGGTGGTGATTATAATCTTCTCTACCAGCATGCAGGCAACAGTCCAGGCGAGGATAATGCTGCCGGGGGAGTGATCCGGTTTTTTGGTGCATGGACCGCTACTGGCAAGGGTACACCGGACACGGGATCGCTGGTATTCAAAGTGGAAAATCGTCACCGTTTTTTATCCGATATTGCACCATCTTCCCTTGCACAGGAAATCGGCTATTCAGGTCTGACTGCCATCACCTTCAGCGATGCAGGTTCAATACTCACCAACCTTTACTGGCGCCAGTCATTTAAATCCAATAAATTTGCATTCGTCGCGGGCGTGGTTGATGCCACCGACTATGTCGCAACTTATGCGCTGGTAAACCCGTGGACAGATTTCAGTAACTATGTTTTCTCTACTAACCCCACAATCGCGGTACCCAATCAGGGTCTGGGTGCGGCAGTAAGATTTAATCTATCGGAAAATTATTATTTTACTGCCGGCGTGGCAGACGCAAACGGCGACCCTACTGACCCGATGAATAGTTTTGATACTTTTTTCGGCGACCGGGAGTATTTCAAACACATCGAACTGGGATGGGCAGGTTCATGGGAAAAACGTTTCACTGACAACATCCACCTGACCGCATGGCATGTCGATGAAAGGAAGGATGCAGGTTTATCCAGCGGTCACGGGCTGGCGTTTTCATTCAGCAGGTCGATAAATGAGCGCTGGCTGCCCTTCCTGAGACTGGGTTATTCAGATGGCGGCGGAGGTGTCTTCTATGAACGTTTACTCAGTACAGGATTTGGCTATCATCCGGCAAGCAGAAGCGATGACATCCTGGGTATTGGTTTAAGCTGGGCCAGACCGTCTATAGAAACCTATGGCG